>CAYLTX010000007.1:0-81903 GCA_964386725.1 uncultured Bradymonadales bacterium
CCCGCAGTTCAAGCCCCAAGCCCGCAGTTCAAGCCCCAAGCCCGCACTTCTCCCAAGTCCGCAGTACCTACCAGCTCGAGCCGGCGCCGCCACCGCCGGAGCTACCGCCGCCGAAGCTGCTACCGCCGCCGCTGCTGAAGCCGCCACCGCTCGAGCCGCTCGAAGAACTCGAGGTTTTCCGAGGAATCGTGACGGTCCGAACGTGGTGATAGGAGCAATTCGCGCAGTCCTCGGTGATGCGCTTTCGGCCGGTCGAGGTGGTCGTCGCGTGCCGAATGGTCTCGGTGTCCACGCTGCGCGTCTTATAATTACATTGCGGGCAGCGCGAATAGCCCGAGAACCACTTGCTGTCGCGCAGGATGCGGTCGAAGTCGCATTGTTCGCATTCCATGACGATGTAGTCGACCGAGCCGAGCGCCTCTTCGAGTTCCTCGCCCTCGTCGAGGTATTCGTCGTCGGCGGTCTCCGAAAGCTGGGTCATTCGCAGGTCGCACTCCGGGCAGGTGCGATCTTTGCGATATTTGTAGATCTTGCCGCCGACCAGCGCGGCACCGCCGGCGCCGATGCTGATGAAGAAGAGCCAGGGGAAGCCACCGCCGTCGTTCGGGGAGGATGGGTTGAGCGGAGTCGTGCCAGCCGGTGCGCCCCGCACGGGTGTTCCTCCCGACGCCGAGGTGCCGACGCCGCTCGGCTCGCCGCGCAGCTTGGCGATCGAGGAGTCGATCCCCGCCTCGATGCCCCGCCCAAAGCGTCCCTGCTTGAATTGGGGCACCATCTTGTCGGTCTGCATGCGCTTGAGCCAGCCGTCGGTGAGCACCTCTTCGGTGCCGTAGCCGGTCTCCATCTCGAGTCGTCGCTCGCCTTGGACGAGCAGCACCAGAAGGCCGTTGTCGCGATCTGCTTTGCCGATGCCCCAGTGGTTGAATAGCCGCGTCGCGAAATCCTTGGGCGTGGGGGCGTCGACGCGATCGACGGTCACCACGGCCACCTCGTGGCCGAGGTCGGCCTCGAGCCGGTCGAGCTTCTGGTTGATGCGATCCTCGATCTGGTTGGGGATCACCTCGGCGACGTCGCTGACCCATCCATCGTCGTGGCGCGGATTGGGCACCTCCTCGACCGATATGGCGAGCGCGGGCAGCGCTCCGAAGAGGATGGTGAGCAAAATTGTGGTGCCGAGAAGGTGTCGCATAGGGCGTCGACAAGAGAGCTGGAGGACGTCTGAAACATAAATGCGTACTACGCCTTGAGCATAAGTAGACACAGATGGCTGCAACGTTCGAGCGCGTGTTGGACAAGGCGACGCGACGAGGCGATGTCGCAGGCGCATCGTCGAGGAGCGGCAACGCAGTCCAGCGCGCTCTCGACGCGCAGGCGCGGTGTCTATTTGTGCTCAAGGCGTAATATAGCGCGATTGTACGCAACGTGCCGGCCAACACGCAACCGGCGGCGCGGTGCGGGCGGCTCGTCTACGGCTGTGTCGCGTGCGTATATGCGAGCCGGGCTTCAGGGTTGTCATCCGACGCGCTCGAAGCGGCGTCCGCGCTGTCCAGCGGCTCGCTGACCTCTTGGTGGGCCGCCTCGAGTTGCTCGAGGACAGTGCGGCCGTCGGTGGGCGGCCAGGCCTGGGCGCTGCGCATGCGGCCCTCGGCAAAGCCGCCGACCGGAGTGTCTAGCGAATAGCCGTCGAATTGACTCATCATGACGCTGGGGCCTTCGATGTCGACGAATCTATCGATGTCCGCGCCGGCTTGCCGACCGAGGTCGACCAGGCCCTGCGGCGAGAGAGTTCCGTCCTTGAGGCCCTCGACGAGCTGATCTCTGGACATCCCCAACGCGTCGGATAAGCCGCCGAGGTCGTTGACCGACATATTCACCTCCGCCTCGAGCTGCGAGCGCCCCGCCTCCATGGCCATCTTGCCGGAGAACTCCAGCTGCACCGGTCCGTCGCCGTCGGTCGGCGCGTAGATGCCCAGCTCGACCGACGGGTTGGCCGACAGCGTCAAACCTGCTTGCGGGCCGTAGACTTGTGCGGCCGCCTCGGCCAAGTCTGGAGGGATGGACGAGAGCATCTCCTCCATCAGCGGATTGCCGACGTCCGGCTGCTGGGCGGCCAACGCACGGCCAAAATTGTCCGGGACCTGCAGATGGCCCGTGCTGACACCGGCGCTGACCGAATAGCTGCCTTCCAGCGCGATGTGCTCGCGGCCGTCGCGCGTGGTCATCCCACCCGTGAGGCCCAGGCGGCTCGACAGGCCGACCTCGCCCGCGTCTGTGTCCAGGCCCACTTTATAGGAGCCAAGCGCCGTGATGACGTCAGCGTCGATGTCTTGTGTGAGCATCAACATCTCGCTGGGCTCGCCGCGGGCGGCGGCGATAAGTCGAGCCGCGTTTTCGGCAGCGTCGTCGCCGGACAGGTCGACCACGAGCTTGCCTTCGTATCCAGCACTCAGATCGGCCTTGACCCCTTTGCCGACGATCTCTTCGCCGAGGCCGCCCGAACCCTCCAATCCAGTGTCGATGGTGACGCGATAGGTGTCCTCATCGGGGCGGGAGACTTCGACCGCCGATGAGATACCTACCTCGCCGCCCACGCCGTGGTGGGCCGAGAGTTTGACGCCGACCTTCGTCTGAAATGGCGCCGCGCCCACGCCGATTTCCTCGAACTCGGCGGTGAGGCGGTCGGGGTTGTTCATGTCGAGCATCGCCTTGACGGCTTGCTCGTTGTCGACGATCTCCTTGGCCACACCCGGCATGTGCCTGGCCCCGTTGGCCATCGACAGCCACGCGCGTCTGCCGATCTCCATCGGGGCGAGCATCGGGTGTGCCATGAGCACGACGCCGTATTTATCCAAGAATTCGCTGTCGAGTTTGTCCGAGACGAAGTCGGCAGCCCCCTCGATCAGGTCGCGATGCTCGATGACCTGCTCGGAGGCGAGTTCGATGACCTCGTATTTGACGTCGACGACGGCGTCATTGATCGCCGCGTCGGCCGCGTAGAGCTGCTCGGCTGCCTCTCCGGCCGTCTTGCCGATGTCGATCTGCCGGGCCGCCTCGATGGTGTCTTCGACGATATCCCATCCCCCCTCGAGGGCCTCGACGACGGCTTCCTCGACGGCCTCCCGGGGGTTTTGGTCGATGATGCCATCGATCCCTTCGACCAACTCCGCCTTCTTTTGCTCGGCCTCGAGGTATAGTTCTCGGCCGCCTTCGATGACCCGATCGGGGACCTCACCGATCTCACGCATCTGCCGGTCGAATTGGTCGAGCCGCTGGGAGACCTCCTCGGCGCCGCCGGAGACCGCTTCGTCGACCTCCATCTGCATCTGGGCGACGGTCTTGGTGGTCAACTCCCCGAAGTCATCGACCGCTTGTCCGACCTCAGCTTCGATCCCGGCGGCCGCTTCGCCGACTTCGTGCATGACGCCATCGGCAGCCTCGTCGAGCTCTGACTTCACACCGTCGACGGCTTCGTCGACCTGCGATTTTACCCCGTCGACGGCCTCGCCGGCTTCCCGACGGATGCCGTTGGTCGCATCTTGTGCGGTGTCCTTGGCCTTCTCCCATACATCGCCGAGGCCCCACCCGTCGCCGGACTCGTCGGCCTCCGCAGGGGCGTCGCTCGTAGGCGAGTCACCGCCGTCTGCGGCATCCTCGATGTCGTAATCAATATTGGTGCCCGAGTTTCCGTCGATTCGATTCGCCATGGATATGCCTCTCCCGCACGGTTTAGATTCATGACCTGGGTCATTCAGGGGGGCAGTACCGGAAGCTGCCCCTATTATTGTTTTCGGCAGGGAGGGCCGGATCGTTGCGTACTTTTTTATGGATCGTGCTTTGGCGGGGTTCTAGGGGCGATGTTCAGGGGTGTTGCGTAATTCTGCTCACTCAGACGCACGACTGCGGCGGCGCGCTCTGGTCAGCGCCGTGAGCGCAGACGCCGCAACCACCAGGACCGCTCCGACGACACCCCAAGGGCCGAGCCGCTCGCCGAATAGCCAGGCCGCCAGCGCGGCCGCCATCACCGGCTCGAGACTCGCGATGAGCACGGCGCGCGAGGCCCCACTGCCGCCCAGAGCAGGGTCGTGCATATGCTCCGATCAATCCAGGCGTTCCGATCAATCGAGGCGAACGTAAGTAATCGTATCGTTGGGCGGGTCGTACACGGCGATGTGGGGCGTGCGACTGTCGTCGAGGGCGATGCGGGGGTAAAAGGCCCGATCGGCGCCGGTCACCTGGAGGTGTTCCCAGTCGGCGCCGTCCCAGCGGGCGTAGTACAACGGGTTTTCGTTTTGGCCCGGGCCGCGCGCCATATAAACCACATGCGGGTCTCCGAGGCTGTCGACGGCCACATCGGGGGTGAATCCGTGGTCAGGGCTGGCGACGATGAGATCGTCGGTCCACGATTGGCTGGCCTGGCGGCGCAACAAGCGCAGCCCGTCGGTGGTCTCGCGGTGATAGGCGATCACCGGCTGGTCGTCCGGGCCGACGGCCATGCCGTGGACCTGGGCGACGTCGTCGCCCGGGATCTCGTAGCTCCAACTCCCCGCGCTCGAGCGCTCGGCGACGACGACGTCTTTGTCCTGGCCGATCTGAAACGACGCGATGGGACGCCCGTCGCTGGTCGTGGCCACGTTGACCCACACCGGTCGGTTCGCCGGTGGCAGCGTCAGATACTCCTCGCTTCGCTGCCCCTGAGCGTCGTAGGTCGCGTACAGAATTTCGTCGCCATAGCCCAGCAGGGCGATCATGTGGATCGTTCCCTGGGAGTCGGCGGCAATGTCGACATAGCCCACCGAGCCCGGATCGACGAGGAGGTCATGTTCTTGCCAGCCGTTCTGGTCGCGCCAGAAATGCTTCAGCGTTTCGTATCGGCCCAGGATGACGTGCGGGTCGCCGCCGGCGGCGAGCGTCAGGCGTATATTGGTCGATGTGCCCACGTCGGCGCTGGTGATGTCCTGGCTGAGCCATTGGCTACCGACCTGTTGAGCGTATCGGAGCGTGTCGGTCTCGCCGTCACCGAAGAGAATCGACGGCTCCCCGGCGCCGGTGACATCGATATCGAATCGGTTGTGGCTATAGGAATCGCTGGTGAACGCCGGTTCGGCGGTCTCGGTGCAGCAATCGGGCACGCATATCTGGTGTCGATTGTGACACCGCCCGTCGGTGCAGTCACCGTCGCTGACGCACTCGACGCAGGCCCCGGTCGCCGAGTCACAAATGCCGTCGGTGCAGCCGTTTTGTACACATCCTCCGCCGGTATCGACGTCCTCACCGGCGCCGTCGGGGCCGGCATCACCAGCATCGGTGTCGTTGGGTTGCGCGTCGCTAGGCGCAGCGTCAGAGAACCCGGTATCCGAAGGCGGGGCGTCGGGGCTGGCAGACGCGTCTGAATCCGCGGGCCCTGGCGCGTCGCGCGTCGGCCCGGTGTCATCGAGGAGCACATCAGCGCCGGCGGCGTCTCCGTCGGATTGTGACCCCTCGGTGTCCGCAAGCTCTCCCTGCGCACACGACAGCGATAAGGCTGTAAGTAGAATCAGCGCTATCTTGGTTACCCACTTCACGGAAGGCTCCTCAAACATCGTCGGCCATTTGATGTGAATCATTATTCAGGCAGTCTAGCGAGACGAGTAGGGCAGGGCAACCGACTGTGGTCTTGAAATCGGAGGGGTGGGTAGGTCACGTCGAAAATCAGGTTTAGCCGGCCACTTTGGCGTAGATACCCTGCATCATCTCGGCCAAGCTGACCGTGCTCAGCAGCGCGCCGACGGTGCGGCCGAGCTTTCGGTCGGCGAGGTAAGTGCCGAGGAGGGCGGTGGCCGACCAGGTCGACATGCAATACGGGCATACGAGCAACTCGCCGATCGCCTGCTGCAGCGTGCCGCCGTCGCGTCGGGCGCTCTCGCTCGTCTCGCCCGGTAAGGTGCCGTCGGTGCCGTCGTAGTGGGTAAACGGCTCGCGCAGCACGGTGCTCACGCGGTCTTTCGTCGCCATGCGTGCCAGTTTATGACTTCCGATGCTCAACACCGCGAGGTCCGTGGCGGAGATGGAGTCGAGCAGACGGTTCTCGCGCGCCGCCCACGCCATTAGCCCGCCGACGCTCGCCCCGAAGAGCCCGATGAGCACGGCGTATCCACCCAGCGGCAGCGGCTCTCGGCCGCGCTCGCCGGTTTTCCAGGCGGCCTTCGTCGGTTGGGCCGGTTGCGATAGGTCTTGAAGGTCTTGGGGCTCTCGAGTGGTCATGGTCGTTCCCCGCGTTAGGAACTCGTGTGGAGGGCGTGAGTCCATTCAAATATTAAGCACA
Organism: uncultured Bradymonadales bacterium; assembly: GCA_964386725.1. Lineage (GTDB taxonomy): Bacteria > Myxococcota_A > Bradymonadia > Bradymonadales > Bradymonadaceae > CAYLTX01. Next base: position 6,302 of record CAYLTX010000007.1, read on the forward strand.
AAACACAATAGGTGGACACACACTGCTGCGTATCTATCCATCCCGGGGCGACTGTGTCTGAGATTGTGTCTGCGCGTGCTCAGCGCTGCTCTTTGAGGCGATCGACTATCTCGATATATTTCTCCATCGCATCTTCCTTATCCATGCCTTTTTTGTCGGCCCAGGCGTCGTATTTCGCCCGCTGCTTGAACTTGGTCATCCCCGGCCTCTTACCGCTCACGTCGCCCTCGGTGGCCTGCTTATAATGGGCATAGAGGGCGAGCAAATCGTCATTGGAGGGGCGCTCGGGTAGGTCTTGGACTTCGTCGGATGCTTCTTCGAATCGTTCTTCGAGTTCGCTCATCGGTAGGTCCTCGTCTCAAATCAATATTATTGCGAGTCATGTCTCGGTCAGTGGGTAGATGGTACACACCGGCACCGGCGCCGTCACGCTGACGTATATGCTAAACCACTCCTGCTCCGGTTTCCGAAATGGGAGTGATTTATGGGCCCGAGCATCCCGCCTCCCTGGAACTTTTCGGCCCCGGCGTGGTCTAATGACCCCATGTGACTCTAAAGACCCGGACGCGCAGCGATGGAAGATCGATCCTTTTTGCCGTGGTGGGTGCGACACCAACGCCTCGTGCTCGTCACGATGGCCGGCCTTCTGGTCGCAGTGCTGGGGGCTTGGTTCGCCGTCGAGGTTCGGACGGCGCGCGCATCGAAGACCGCTGAGAGCGAAGACAAGGCCGTCGGCGTCGAGGAGACCTCGTCGGAGGCCACGGGCCTCGAGGCGTTTTGGCAATCCGGTGAGGGCATCGCCCCCCTCGACGAGCCCACCGCCGGCGATTGGCGCGCTAGCTTCAAAGAGCCCGAGCAAAGCTATGGGGACTGGGTCAACCGCGACAGAAAGCAGCCCAGCGACCAGCGCGGGGTGCTGTACCTGCAGCCGATCGGGGACTTCGACGAGGCGGCGACCCCCGATCTCGAGATTCTGGCGGAGTTTGGCCGAAGCTATTTTCAGATGCCCGTCCGAGTGCGCCCCCCAATCGATGCCAAGGGGCTCGACGTCACCCAACGCCAGAACCCCCACTCCGGCCAGACACAATGGCTGACCGGCGACCTGCTCGACCTCCTCGAGGAGCGGCTGCCCGACGACGCCTACGGCGTGCTCGGGCTGACCGTCACCGATCTGTGGCCCGGAGAGGGCTGGAACTTCGTCTTCGGCCAGGCACGCCTGTCGCGCCGCGTCGGCGTCTACAGCCTGGCGCGTTACGGTGCGTCCGCCGGACGCGAGCTCAACGACTACGAAAGACGCCTGACGCTGCTGCGCAGCATGAAGGTCATGACCCACGAACTCGGTCATATGTTCGGCATCTCCCACTGCCTGCACTATCGCTGCAATATGAACGGCAGCAATTCGCTCGACGAGACCGACGCCCACCCGATTCACCTTTGCCCGGTCGATCTCAGAAAACTACACACCGCCGCAGGCTTCGACCCTGCTATGCGTTATGAAAGGCTCGCCGACTTCTATGAGCGGCACGGCTTCGACGAGCAGGCAGAGTTTGCGCGGCGTCGCGCACGCTTGGGGGATGCCTCCGAGTAGCGACGAATCTTCGCCGGCTTTTCGGGCGTGACCATGTGCGCTAGGATGCTGCGACAGCAGTGAAATACTTTTCGCAGTAGGCCCTGGACAGTGTGCGCGCTCGTCCAGCCAGCGAGGAACTCAGACAGATGACCGAAGTGAATACGTCCGATAGCGAACTACCTGGTGGCGGAAACGGCGGCGACGGAGATGGCGACTCCGGTCGATTGGCACGCTGGCTGCAGCGGCTGGCCAAGGCCGGCAACCGCCTGCCCGACCCGCTGACCTTCTTTGTGCTTTTGGCCGGCACCGTGGTCCTGGCCTCGATGGCCTTTGACGGCACCGCCGTCGAGGTCGTCCAGCGCACCGGCGAGACCGAGACCAAGGCGGTCGAGAGCCTGTTGTCCAGAGACGGCATTCGCTGGATGCTGCTGCACGCCATCGACAACTTCATCAACTTCGCCCCGCTCGGGCCGGTGCTGGTGGTCATGTTGGGCATCGGCGTCGCCGAGCGCACCGGCTTTATCACCGTGGGCCTGCGGCTGTTGATCCAGGCCGTACCGAGCAGCCTGATCACCGCGACTCTGGTCTTCGCCGGCGTGATGAGCTCGATGGCCGCCGATGCCGGCTACGTGGTGCTCGTGCCGCTGGGCGCGGTGCTCTTCGCCGGCCTCGGCCGGCACCCGCTGGCCGGCCTCGCTGCGGCCTTCGCGGGCGTGTCGGGCGGTTTTTCAGCCAACCTGTTGATCACCGGCCTCGACCCGATGCTCGCCCGGCTGACCGACCAGGCCGCGCACACCATCGACCCGGCCTATAGCGTCAACGCGGTGTGCAATTATTATTTCATGTTCGCCTCGACCTTTTTGGTGACCGGCGTGGGCACCTGGGTCACCGTCAAGATCGTCGAGCCGATGCTCGGCGAGTGGTCTCCCGAGGAGGCTCCCGAAGAGATCGATATGGACGCCGCCGACGGCCCGGGTACCAAGGAGAAGCGCGCGTTCCTGACCGCCATGGGCGTGGGCGTCGTGCTCGCCGGCGCCATGGCGCTACTGGCCGCGTTTCCCGAAGCCCCGCTTCGCGACGCCATCGGCCCGGACGACCCGACGGTCAATATGTTCGCGTCGTTCTTCGAAGCCATCGAGCTGCTGATCATGTTGCTCTTCTTGCTCCCGGCGATCATCTACGGGGTGATGGTCGGCAAGATCAAAAACGACAAGGACGTCGCCGCGATGGCCGGCAAGGCGATGGGCGCGATGGGCGTGTACATCGCGCTGGCCTTCGTCGCCGGCCAATTCGTCGCCTATTTCAACCACTCCAACCTGGGCGTGGTCACCGCGGTGCGCGGCGCCGAGTTCCTGGAGGCGATGGAGTTTACCGGCATTCCGCTGCTGCTGAGCTTTTTGGTGGTCTCCGCGCTGATGAACCTCTTTGTGGGCAGCGCCTCGGCCAAGTGGGCGTTTATGGCGCCGATCTTCGTGCCCATGATGATGATGATGGGGCTGTCGCCCGAGACCGTACAGGTCACCTACCGCGTGGGCGATTCGGTCACCAATATCATCACCCCGTTGATGCCGTACCTGCCGATCATCATCGTCTTCGCCCAAAAATACGACCGCAAAGCCGGCCTCGGCACACTCATCGCGGCCATGCTGCCGTACTCGATCGCCTTCGGCATCGCCTGGACGCTCATGCTGGTCGGCTGGATGTGGCTGGGGCTGCCGCTGGGGCCGGGCGCCGAGATGTTCTACGAGGCCGCAGCGCCCTGATTGCCGGTGCACACTCATCGGTGCCAGGGCATCCTGCCGTGGATCCGGACCTGGGAGGTCTGGCACCGTTTGAAGGGGAACTCGAAATGCCTCACCGAGCACCCCACATCCTGCTACTCGCCGCGGCCGTCCTGCTGCTGACCGCGGCAGGCTGCGCGAGCATCTCCCGCGAAGACCCGCAGATGATGCCGCCCGAGCGCGTCGTCGAATACGATGAAGAGGCCGATTTTAGCCCGGTGGTCGGCCACGGCGCTCCCCGCGCCGCCGGCGGCGCCCACGCCCGCCAGTGCCGCGAATTGCGCGAGAGCATCGACAGCTATCGCACCGCCTACGCCGTCGGCGCCGGGCTGACCGGCATTGGTTTGATCGTAGCCCTGCTCAGCGACGATGAAACTGTCCAGGATATCGCCGGTGTGGCCGCCGTCAGCGGCACCATGACCCAGGCGAGCGCGGCGACCGCCGTCGAGAATACCGCCGACGAGGCGCGCGAGTTGGGCTGTGATGTTCGCTGACTTCGTGTTGCGCTATATCACGCATAAAAAAGCCCCGGAGCGGCCGCCCCGGGGCTTTCGAGCATCATCCATTAACTCAATGGGGACTTATTTGCGCCAGATCTTGAGCGTGCGGCCGTCGACCGGCAGCCCTTTGATCTGCTTGTCACTGAGCCACTCGCCGGCCTCGGTCTTGGCGCCAATCTCGACCAGCGAGACGTTGTAGGTGTAGACCGCCGGACCGCCACCACCGGGAGGGCCACCGCCGCCAAAGGGAGGACCTCCGGCGTGGGTTTGCACGGCGTCACCCGGCTCGCCGGCGTCCTCTTCGACACAGCCGTTGAGGGCCACCAGACTCACCGCGGCTACAAGCGTGACGGTGACGATCTTGATTCGGCGACGCCCCAACATGAACGCCGGCAGGCCCAGCGCGACCACGACCAGCGCCGCGAGCGGCACCGGCATCTTGCTGTCCGGGCTGACGCCCGTGGAGGCGAAGGCCACGTCGTCCGTCTTCAACTCGAGCGCCGAACTGGCGAACGCTTCGCCGGTCATCTTATAGGTGACCACGAAGGTCTTGGAGGTGAGGCCTTCGAGCGTCAACGGCTCGTAGAGATCGAGCTTCAGATAGCCGTTATCGGAATCATAGCTGCCCTTGGCCAGCGGAGAACCGTTGGGCTCCCCGTCTTTGTCCCAGTCCTTGTACAACTTGACCTTTTTGACGTGCAGCTTCTCGTCACCGCTACCGCCGGCCTTGAGCTTGATGGTCTCGAGGCTGACGTCTTCATCGACCAGGGCCTCGAGCTTGAATTGCATCATGGTATGCGGTCCCGCGTCCTCATCCTCGATATCCAGCTTGCCTTTGATATCCTCGCCCTGCTTGGCCTTCAGCAGCGGGATGGCCTTGCATTTGGAGAATTCCGAGGTGTCCGTAGGCTGGTCGGAGGCGTCGAGTTGAGTCGCCGTGGCCGTGATTTGGCCGCCGGTGACCTCGTCGGCGTCGACCGCGAAATAGAAGGGCGTATTGCCGTCGGCGTCGGTCGTAACCGTCGTGCTGCCCAGGAAGGTCTCGCCTTCGCCATAGCCGGAGGCGTCGCAGGCATCGTTGGCGAAGAATTGCAGCTTATAACTCTCCTCGGGCTCGCTGTGCAGCTTGCCTTTGACGAATAATTTATCGTGGGCGACCCAGGCTTTTTTGAGCTTGGGGAAGTTCTGCAGGTTATTGGGCCCGTTATCGGCGTCCAGATAGTCATTGGGCGTGACACCGTCGGCGCCCAGATCGATGCCGAGTCGACCGTTGCCCGAGAAGGTGGTCTCGAGGATCGAGTTGCCGACGCTATTCGCGCCGATTACCTGCAGGCCGGCGTGGCCGTTATCGTCGACCTCGTTCATTTTGATGGTGTTGCGTTCCGCGCCTCGGTTGAGCTGGAGGCCGGCGCGAGCGTTGTCGCGCACGTAGTTCATCGCCACGAGGTTGTCGTCGGCGCTGAAGATGCGCACGCCATACTTGCCGTTGTCGCTGATGTCGTTGCCCTCGACGACGCATTCGTCAGCACCGTGGTCGAGCAGCACCCCGTGGCCGTTGTTGAACGCGATGAGGTTACCGGGACCGGTGCCGGCATCTTCGGGCATCGCGATGCTGCCACCGATAAGGCAGTCATTGGCGCCGGAGACGCGCACGCCTTGGCCGGCGTTGCCGAGGTCGGTCTGTCCATCCTTGTCGGTGCCGATGAAGTTGGCCTGGACCTCGGTAAGGATCGACGAGCTTCCGGCGACGTGGACGCCGTCGCCACCGTTGGCCGAAATGACGTTGCGGAATCGACCATCGGGACCGCCGATGCGGCTGCGCGTGGAGTGCACGATGCGCACGCCGTGGCCGGCGTTGCCCATGGCCGTCTCGCCGTCGGCGTCGGTGCCGATATAGTTGTTGCGAATCGCTGTGTTCACATTGCCGCCGCCGGTATCGCTGTCGCGTACCAAGACCCCATCATCCTGGTTGTTCCGAATTCGGTTGCCGCGCACGAGAGTGTTCGTCGCCTCGTGGATGTGTACGCCGGCCCGGCCGTTGCTCATGATGTGACTGGAGCGAACGGCGTTGTTGTCGGAGTCGTCGCGGTCGATCTTCACACCATCGCCGTTGTTGCCGGCGATGGTATTCGACCGAATATTGTTATTCACACCGCTGGTGATGCGCACGCCGTTGCCAAGATTGCCGAGCACGGGGTCACCGTCCCGGTTCGTGCCGACCCTATTGTTTCGCACGTCGTTTAGGGTGCCGGCGATAATTCGTATGCCGTTGCTTCGGTTACACGAGACGAGGTTTCCACGGACGACGTTATCCGCCGAGCGCAGCAAGATCCCGTTGAGCCCCATGCCACTATCACCGTCGTCGCAGGTGGTACCGCGCTTATTGGTGCCGACGAAGTTGCCGCGAATGGTCATCCCGTCGACGCCTGATCGAGCGACGATGCCATTGCGCTCGAATTTCAGCACACTCAGTCCCCGGACTTCACTATCAGCGGCATCGCCAAAGAACGTCAGGCCGTGAGCGCCGGTGGTGTTGCGTCCGTCGATGGCGACGCTGGGGAAGGGTTGGCCGCCGTTGGGTTGGCTGTTCCCGTCGATGGTCAGCGACTCGGTTACGAAGGGAAGCTCGGAGTTGACGCGGATCTGGTGGAATGTGGTCGTCGGGCCGATGTCGAATTCGATGACGTCATGCAGCGAATCGGCGTTGGCTTCTTGGATGGCCGCGCGCAGTGTGCAGGTCATCTCTTCGGTCTGGCACACCCCATCACCCACGTTGGCGTCAGGTTGATCGCCGACCGAGTTAACCTCGTAAGTGGCCGCGGTGGCGACCCCCGCTCCGCCCAAAAGCACCGCCAGTACGGTGATAACGAATGTGCAGATAGACCTCTGACTGCTCAGAATACCTCTCATGGTTCCTCCCCCCAATGTTTGGAACGCACCGAGACGGTACTGCAGTCATCTCGGAGTTTTTCCCAGTTATGTTTGTGCATCGGTGCCGCAACCTCGTTCGGTGTGCGGCCCACTCGTGGTCGTTTATACCGCTTCCCCCCCTCGAAGTCGTGGAGTGAACTCGAAGTTTGAAGTGTGCGATAACAACCTACACCTCGCATAGACAAACGTCGCACTGGCTTGCCGAGCGTCAACCCCCGTTGCAATATGATCGCAACTCGCGCCGCAGGTCTTCGATTGCCGTACCCCAAGCCCCAAGCCCGCAGTTCCCCAAGCCCTCAAGCCAGCCTTTCCGGAAGCCAGCCGACCACGTCGAGCCGGTCGACGAACTGCATGCGAGGCGGCCGGCCGGCCATCTCGATGCCGACGGGCTCGCCGATGGTATTCTTGTCGATGTCGACCTCGACTGGGCGAAGTGGCCAGGGGGCATGGTTGACGTCAGCTCGGTAGACGGTGCCCGAGGAGTTGGCAGAGTACAGGCAGTAGCGCTCGGATAACCAGTGGTCGAGGCTACCTGGAGCAGCGCGTTCGATGGGGCCGGTGGGGCGGTAGCGGCCCGAAAACTCCACCGGCTGCTCGCCGCGGTGGGTGCGCCGGCTGTCGTATTCGAGCCACTCGCCGTCGCGCTCGATGCTCATCTTGGCGTTGAAATACGGCAGGTGAAATGAAGCACGCGCGCCGGCCACCGCCAGGCGGCTGGCCGCGTCGAGGCTGAAGAACCACACTCCGGGTTTGTCGCCGCCGGGCTGGTCACCGTCGGCGGTGACGTAGGTGCGCAGGTTGAGCTCGGCAAATTGCATCGGTCGCGGCCACCAGGTCAGCCCGCGCACCAGCGTGTTGTCCATCTCGAAGGGCACCAGCGACACCCACGCCTCGCCCTCATAAAGGTCGAGCGTCAGCCCCTCCGGGATATGCGGCTCGAGCTTGGCCGGGTCCACCGGCCAATGCGCAAAGAGCAGGTCGACCCAACTCATCGTCATCACCCACCGCCCCGACGGCGTCGGCCACGGGCGGTGGTCGTCTTGGTGGGCGATGGCGTTCCAGTCGATGCTCATGGCTCGGGCTCGGCTCGAGTCGGCGTGGGTTTGCTGGTTGTACGGCGGCCAATGTAAGCGGTGCCCCTCGAAAGCCAAGGGGCTCAGAAAAATATCGAAGGAAGTTGAACTGCGGTGCCATGCATCGTTATCTTGTCCGTACCTATAGAACTCCATCGCAAAGTGGCGGGGAATACGTGCTTGCAAGAGATCAGACAAAGTATGTCTTAATGTGTCTTTGGGGCGCCTGCGCCGTCGCGCTGGCCATGTTTGGGTCCGGTTGTGGCTCCGAGTGCGGGCCAGGCACCACCGAACACGACGGCCAATGTGTGGCCGAGGCCGACGGATGTGGCCCCGACACCGTCCTCGAAGACGGCCAATGTGTGCTCGCCGACCGCAATTGCGGCGACGGCACCGCGCTCGACCCCGATACCGGCGAGTGCGTGCCCGCTGAAACCGTGTGCGATCGCGGGACGACCTTCGACCACGTCAGGCGCACATGCGTGAGGAGCACCGAGGTCTTCTGTGGGGCCGGCACTGAGCTCGACGCCGAGACCGGCGAATGCGTCGTCAGCGAAGATCTATGTGGGCGCGATGCCGATTTCGACCCGGGCAGTGGTCGGTGCGTCGGCCGCGTCTGTGCGGACGATCAGGGGCGCGTCGATGGTGTTTGCGTCGGTGAGGCCGAGCAGCTGGCCGAGCACCCGGACTACGTCGAGCGCGAGAACAACGACCCCGATCTGGGCGGCCAAGCTGATCGCTTCTATCTCAAGCCCGTCGACGGCGGTCCACTCGTATTTACCGGTGCGATAACCGAGCCCGAGGATCGCGACGGCGACGGCGAGCTCGATCAGGATGTCGACGTCTTCGAATTTGAGGTCGACGAGGGGGCCTGGCTCGAGGTCGCCGTGCAATCGTTGGGTATGCCCGCACCGGCCTTCAAGATCGAGGGCCCCGACGGCTTCGTGCGCTATAGCCCGATCAGTCGCGGCGCCCACGCCGCGCGTGAGGTGGTTATCCCTCGGGCGGGCGTCTACCGGTTGACCGTGCTGCCCGAGATCGTGTTGCACACCGACGGTGACATCAATCTGTTGGGCGACGACCAGTGGGGTTATGTGGGCACTGTCGCCCAGGTGAGTGCTCCCGAGCCGACGTCACTGGATGTCTCCTCGGGCTCGGTGAGCTTCGAGGGGGACGTCATGTCGCTTACGGATAACCTCTATGAATTCGATGGAGCCGAGATCGATGACCTCTTCCAGCTCGTTGCCGATGTGCTGGGCGAAGACGCCGAGATTGTCGTCCAAATCTGGCAGGGCGACCAACTCCTCGAGCACGCGTTGACCGCCGATCAGGCGAACCAGTGGTGGCTCGCCGTCCCCGATGCCGCCAATACGCAAGTCCTCATCGACTGGGTCCGGCTCGAAGGAGCGCGTACCGAGTACGACTTCAGCGCACGTCTGTCCGGAAAGGGGCGTTATGTCACGATGCCGGCCAATTATTATCAGACGCTGGCGGTCCCCGCTGTATCTCGCGACACCATCAATGCCTCGGTCCTCTACGTGGGCGAGGCGCCCGGCGACGGCTCGTTCGACGCACGGATCTCCGACGCTGCCGGCGGGGTATTGGCGGAGGAGAGCGGCCCGCTCGACGCTCCGCCGGTCCAGGCGACGGTGTGGGCCGACGAGACCTATCAAACTCGATTCCTCAATCGGACCGATAGGGAAGCTCACGTGCTCTTGATGGCACGAGTCATACCGCCGGTGGATCTCGGCCATCTGGCCGACGACGTGGTCGAAGAATCCTCGCCGGGCCAAGTGACGCTGGGAGATTCCGCTGCCTACACATTCGAGGTGAGCGCGGACCGCTATGTCGAGTTTGTCCACGACAACGCCACCGGGCAGCCGGCGCACGTCGAGGTGTTCAACAGCGACGGCGATATCCTCTATCAAAAGGACTCGCTGTCGGCTGTCCAGGGTACGGAACAGACCGATCGGACACCTTTTTGGTATGCCGCCGAGCCCGACGAGGTTCTCGTCGTGCTCGGCTTCGATGCCGAGATCGACGAACATTTCATCTCAGCGCGCAGCGCCACCGCCACGGATATCGGTTTGCTCGAGCCCACCGGAGTCATCTCTGTGTCTTCGTCGACGCCTGTGGAGCGCGGGTTTTCCGAATTTCGATTATTTCACACGGGTGAGCCCGTGGCTGTGGCGGCGACATTTTCCGTCTCTGGTTTTGCGCCGAGTTTGTGCTCCCTGTACAGCGACGTTCACTCCGAGATCGGAGCCGGAGAGTCCTCACATGCCGAGCCGTGCCAGGCCGCCGCGATGTTGGCTGCAAACGAGGTTTATCTGGCGAGACTGACGGCAGCGAGTGACGATTTCTCCGGCTATAACGCCTCGCTCGTCGGCGTGCCGCTTAGCGAAGCCTGGGGCTCGCTGGCCAGCGACTCATCGACTTCGTCATCGCCTCTCGAGAGCGTCGTGCCGGGTCAGACTTATTCTGTCAGCATGTCTGTGCAGGAGGGTCAGGTGTTGGAAATATCACACTCGAACGACGGCAATCACCCTGCCAACTTGCGGGTCTTCGATGAGAATGGCCTAGAACTGCTCTCGCACGCCGGATTCGAAGCCAATCAGCAATCCTCCTATTCGCGAAGTTATGAGTATTGGTACGTCGATCAGTCCGAAACGCTGACCGTCGAGCTCGAGGGGGACTCTGTCGTGCTGGAAAACGAGGTGCTCACGGTGGCGTCTCGGTCAGTGCCGGACCTGGGGACTCTTATGCCGGGCGACACGGTCTCGCACAGCAGTGCACAGCTTCTCCAGCGAGGCCGACATGCCTATCATAAGGTGAGCTTGGACAGCACCTCATGGATCGAAGCGGACGTGTTTGGAGAGCTTCCTTCCACAGACGTCGATCTGGCGATTTACGACGTCCGGATGAACCCTCAGCACTCCGTCGACAGCTTCGAGGGAGTCGAGCAGCCAAAGATACGCCTCGACGCCGGAGATTATCTATTTGCCGTCGAAGCCGGCGAGACGACCGCTTCGTACGACTTGACGGTGACGCGAGCCGATGCTCCAGACTATGTCAGCTCACCGGCGGCGACCATTCCGACGAACTCTTATGCCAGTGACACATTGGCTGTCTCCGGGTGTGCGAGTATCGACGCCGTGGAAGTGTATGTGGACATCTCTTATCTGGGGATTCACGATCTCAGCGTCTCTGTGGAGGCTCCGAGCGGGGAGGTAGTCGCGTTGCATAACCGCACCGGCGCCTACAATGAGAGCGATATCCGCGGCTGGTATCCGATCGATCTTAACCCCTCCGAGCCTTTGGGAGCTCTGGTGGGTACCAGCGGGGACGGAATGTGGACGCTCATGGTCCGAAATCATCATTATGGCAGCGTGGGGACCTTCAACCATTGGGCGATGGAGTTGTCGTGCTCCTAGCCCTCCGGCGTCCATGAAATGAATGCTGCAGGCTTTCGGACAGGCAGGGGGACTAGGAACATTGGCGCGCGCGTTAAAATTTACTTTCACGCAGAACTCTGACCACCAGAAGTAGAACGCGACGCTGCTTTGTTTTGTCTGAATCTCCACAACGAGACCATGGAACAACAAGCCAAAGAAAGACTCGAGCAATTGTGCAGGCTGTGGGCGCAGGAGCGTGAGACCTGCCGGCGCCGGCATCTCGAGGAGCGCGAGGGTACGGCGCTGTCCGAGCGTGTCGAGCAGGGCATCGCGCTGGCCGACCTGCACGTCGTGGAGACCAAGGCCGCGCCGGGCGAGCGCACGCTGTTGTGGGTGGAGCGGACCGACGGGTCGTCATTGACCGACTTTCGGGCCGGGCCGGGCGCGCCGGCGCTGTTGTGGTGGGAGACGCCCGGTGATGCGACCTCGATTCAGGCCGTCGTCGCTCGTCGTATGGACGACAAACTCGGGGTAATGGTCGACGGGGCGCCCGAGCGGCGGCTGCTCGACGGGAAATTTCACCTCGATCTGGAGGCGCCGCAGACGACCTTCGAGCGCGGCCAGAGGGCGATTCGGACCTTCGCCAAAGCGCCGAAGACCGGCGCGGTGGGCGTGTTGAGAGGCGTGCTCTTCGGCGGCCAACCCCCTCAGAGTCGGTCGTCTTCGGTCTGCGAGCCGTTCGACACCGCGCTCAACGACGCCCAGATGCGCGCGGTCGACCGCGCACTCGCCAGCGAGGATGTCGCGCTCGTCCACGGCCCGCCGGGGACCGGGAAGACGCGCACGCTCGTCGAGGTCGTGCGCCAATGCGTCGCCCGCGGCGAGCGCGTGCTGGTGACCGCGGCGAGCAATGCGGCGGTCGACAATCAGGCCGAGCGGCTCATCGACGCCGGGGTCGAGTTGGTGCGTATCGGCCATCCGGCTCGCGTGGCGCCCACGGTCGAGGCGCGCACCCTCGACGCCTTGCTCGAGAAGACCGACGATTATGAGATCGCCCGCGGTTGGATGGACGAGGCCAGCGAGCTGCACCGGCGCCTGCAGGCGAAAAAGTCCCGCGGCACGATGGGTTATGCCGAGCGGCGCCAGACCTACCAGCAGGCGCGCAGCCTGCGAGCCGACGCGCGCAGTCACCTTCGTCGGATTCAGGACGCCATTCTGGACCGCACGCCGGTCATCTGCGCGACCGCGGCCGGCGCCGATTCCAAGATGCTCGACGACCTGGAGTTCGACCGGGTGGTGCTCGACGAGGCCACCCAGGCCGCCGATCCGATGGCGATGGTGGCGATGTGTCGCGCCCCGCGGGTGGTCATGGCCGGCGATCCCCACCAGCTCGCACCGACGGTCATCGATCAGGAGGCCGAAGCGGCCGGCCTCGGCCGCACGGTCTTCGAGCGTTTGTCCGAGCAGGCGGTCATGCTCGAGGTCCAGCACCGCATGCACGAGGAGTTGATGGCCTTCCCGTCGCGGACCAAATACGAGGGCAAGCTCGTCGCCGCCGAGCCGGTGCGCGCCCACACCCTCGACGAGCTCGACGGCGTCGTCGCAGACCCGGCGCGCCCCGGGCCGTTGGTCTTCGTGGACACCGCCGGCAAGGGTTTCGACGAGGAGCGCTCCGAAGACGATCCGAGCACCCGAAACCCCGACCAGGCGCAGCGCACCGCCGCCGAGGTCCGGCGGCTGTTGAGCCGCGGCGTCTCCCCGGAAGATGTGGCGGTAATTACCCCCTATTACGCACAGGTGCGCGAGCTGCGCGACTTGCTCTCCGATGTGGCTGGTCTGGAAATCGACACCGTCGACGGCTTTCAGGGCCGCGAAAAAGAGGCCGTCGTCGTCGACCTGGTGCGCAGCAATCGCGAGGGTCAGCTCGGCTTCCTCACCGACACGCGCCGAATGAACGTCGCGCTGACCCGCGCTAAGCGGTTCTTATTGGTCGTCGGAGACAGCGCCACGCTGGGCGACCATCCCTATTACGAGGCGTTCTTGGAGGCGGTCGAGCAGACGGGGACCTGGATGAGCGCGTGGACCGACGAGGCCGAGCCGCTGAGTTGATTTTCCCTCAAACTAACGGTGCCAGGGCATCCTGCCCTGGGCCAGATCTGGAAGGTCTGGCACCGGTTATCCCAACACATCGCGATGCAGCGTCACGCTGACCGGGCAGTGGTCCGAGCCCATGACGTCGTGGTGGATATCGGCGCCGAGCAGATACTCCATGGCGCCCGGTGAGGCGAGCACGTAGTCGATGCGCCAGCCGACGTTTCGCTCGCGGCAATTGCCCCGGTAGGTCCACCAGGAGTAACGCTCGGGCTCGTCGCAGACGTGGCGGAAGGTGTCGGTCCAGCCGGCGTCAAACCACTTGTCGAGGGCCTCGCGCTCCTCGGGGCGAAAGCCGCTGGTCTCGGTGTTGGCCTTGGGTCGCGCCAGGTCGATAGGCTTGTGGGCGGTGTTGAAGTCGCCCATGACCAGCACCGGCTCACCGCGGTCGAGCGCCGGCTGCATCATCTCGAGCACGCGATCGTAGAAGTCGAGCTTATAGGGGATGCGGCTCAGGTCACGGTTGGTGCCGCTGCCGTTGGGGAAGTAGGCGTTGACGACGGTCAAATCGCCCAGGTGCGCGATCTGGGCGCGTCCTTCGCGGTCGAACCGCTCTTCGTCGAGCGTGGTGATGACCTCGTCGGGCTCGATCTGCGAGAACAGGCCCACGCCGCTATAGCCTTTTTTGGACTCGGCCGGGAAGAAGTCGGTATGCCAATCTTCGGGCTCGCGCACCTTCTTGGGGAGTTGCTCTTCGAGCGCACGGATCTCTTGGACCCCGACGATGTCGGCGTCCGATTCGTGCAGCCAATCCACGAATCCCTTGCGGGTGCAGGCGCGTAGTCCGTTTACGTTCCACGAATAAATGTCGAGCGAATCTGTCGAGTCAGTCATCGGCCACGGTGGTTTGCGCAGAGGTTTTTCGCCGCCCGAAGTTCGCCCGCCATGGGGCATTCGTCAAGGGGCGGGCGTGTGCGCAAAATATGCACGAGCGCGCCGCCCGCCCGGGACGCTCCGGTGCGTTCTCCACTCGCCAACCCGCACCACGTCTTGTAGGGTTGGCACGTCTTCACGATGACCAAAGGGTTGTAATGAGCGGTACGCAGCGAGGGTCCGGGCTCCTCGGGGAGTTTGGGCTGCAGAAGGACACGAGCGAGGCTGCCCAGCAAGGGCTGGAGGTCGCCGCGGCGTTGGGCTCACCGGTTGATCCGAGCGAGTGGCGCAGGGCGTGCGAGGTGGCCGGCGCACAGGTGGAGACGGAGGTGGTCGAGGCGCTCGCCGAGCGTGGATGGATCGCCATCGAGGAAGATAGCTGGTCGTTCGAGGGAGACGAGCTGCGAGACGCGTTGGTCCGGGCGGCCAGCGACGCCGGCCGCTGGAAGTTGCATCATGCCGCCTGCGCCCAGGCGCTCTTCGAACTCGGCTCGGCGCGTCCCACCGGACTCGCCAGACGACGGGTAGAACACCTGCGAGAGGCGGGGCGGACGTATGAATTGCTCGGGCCGTTGTTGGACGCCGAAAAGGAGGCGTTCGACGCGGGGGAGTTCGACGCTTGTACTGACTACCTCGACCGGCGAGACAGTCTGCTCGATGGGCTCGAGGTCCCGGACGACGATTCCCGGCGGGCTCAGAGCCAGTGGCGGCGTGCTCAGTTGTTATACGCCTTGGGCGACAACGACCGAGCGCGGGCGTTAGCCGAGCAGAGTATCGAGGCGCTCCGGGAGACTGACTGGGCCTCGGAGCGTGCCCAGGCTGCGTTGCTATACGGGCGCATGCTGCGCGATTCGGGGGACTTCGAGGCTGCTCGGGCCAGTCTGTCGAGCGCGAGCGACCACTTCGCCGCTGCCGGAGACGAGCACGGTCTGGCCACCAGCGGTGCATCCCGGGCCTATATCGATTTAAATCGGGGCGATTATTCAGTGGCTCGAGAGGGTTTCTCGAAAGCGTTGGCGGTCTTCGAAGACCTCGAAGACACATTTATGGTCGCTAATTTGCTGATCTTTATCGCTCAGACGTGGCTTTTCGACGGAGAACGAGACAGAGGCAAGCAGTGCGTGCGACGAGCCCGCCAAATCGCCGGCCGCGCGGGACACCTGCCCAACGAGGCGGCCGCCTGGAATACGCTCGGCGAGATTGCCCGCGAGGACGGCGACTGGCCGGAGGCGAGGCGGGCGTATCGCAAGGCGTTCGAGGCTTTCGAAGCCTTCGGCAGCCGCAGCAGCCTGATCGCGCGCTATAATTTGGCGCTCGTCGAGATCGGCGCCGGCCGCTTCGAGCGGGCTCGCGATTTGCTCGACGAGCTTGCTCAGGACTATGTCGACGCAGGATTCGCGGCGCGAAGCACGCTCGTGTATGCGGGCCTGATGACCTGTGCGGCAGGAGAGGGCGATTGGCACAGATGGGCTCATTATTTCGAGTTGGTCGACACGCGTCTCGAGCAGTCCGGTACCGCTCATGGGGATATCGTCTGGATGGCCGAGCGGGCCGTTTGCTTGGCCACCGAGCATCAGCATACCACCGCCGAGGCACAGGCTCGGGCGCTCGCCGACGCCCACCGAGCCCGGCTCGAGCAGTCCGACCACAGAGCCTGAGCGGCGCCGGTTGACGGTGACGTCTGCGCACGACGTATCTCAATCTACCAGCGAAAACATTCCGCGCGACACGCTGGCTGAGTAGGCTCAGTCAATAGTCGGGTTGTCTGGCCTTAAAAGGTCTCCAGCCGCGGCCCCTGCAACATATTAGCCTAAGTCAGGGGACCATTTATGTGGCAGCGTTGGTGGTGCAAAAATTGCGTTAAACCTCCACGAACGCGTTGACATCCTCCACTCATTACTTAGGTTTGGTATCTATGATTTGACATATGTTTGGTGAGAGCGATGGCGCAGCGATCGAACTTCGGTGCAGTATCTTGGGCACACCAGCACCTTGAGAGCGGCCAAAGTCCCAGTGACAGCGACGACGCTGGTGACAGCGAAAATGCTGTTATTAGCCGAGATGACAAGCCGCGCGATATCCTGGTCATCGACGACGATCCGTCGAATCTGACCGCCATCGAGGTGGCGCTGGGCGAGTTTGGCCGGCGGCTTGTCAAAGCCCGCTCGGGACGCGAGGCGCTGCGTCAACTGCTCAACCAAGATTTTGCGCTCATCCTGCTCGACATCCAGATGCCCCAGATGGACGGCTTCGAGACCGCGCGCTTGATCCGCCAGCGCGAGCGTAGCAAGCACGTCCCGATTATTTTTGTCACCGCCCACAGCCGCGACGACGACGACGTACTGCGCGGCTACCGCCTCGGCGCGGTCGACTTTCTCTTCAAACCTATCGTCCCGGAAGTGCTGCGCGCCAAAGCCTCGGTCTTCGTGGCGCTGCAACAGCGCACCGAGGAGGTGCGCCGGCAGGCCGAACAATTGCGCGAACTCCAGCGCCGCGAGCACGAGCAGCGCCTCGCCCGAGAGCGGCGGCGTTGGGAGACCCAACGGTTGCGCGAGGAGAGTCGTCGCAAAGACGAATTCTTGGCGATGCTCAGCCACGAGTTGCGGAATCCGCTGGCCTCACTGATGGCCGTCCTCGAGATGATGAATGACTTGGATGTCGTCGAGCCGGGATTCTCGCGTGCTCACGCGGTGATGGGGCGTCAGGTCAACCACCTGACGCGCCTGGTCGACGACCTGCTGGATATCTCGCGAATCTCGCAGGGCAAGATCGGGCTGGAGCGTCGCCCCTGCAACTTGAGCGAGGTCGTCGAGCAGGCTCTGGAGAGCGCCCGACCCGCGCTCGCCGAGCGCGACCAACACCTGGAGGTCGCCACGGTCGACCGTCCAATGCTGGTCAACGGGGATCGAGACCGGCTCATTCAGGTCATCTCCAACCTCGTCAACAACGCGATGCGTTATACCGATCCGGGCGGGCATATCGAGCTGTCTTTGAAGCAGGTCGATAACCACGCTCGCGTGCGTGTGCGTGATGATGGCCGCGGCATCGAGCCGGAAGTCATCGATCATATCTTCGAGCTCTTCGCCCAGGAGCAAGTGAATGGAGAGGGGCTCGGACTGGGCCTGACGCTGGTCCAGCGCCTGGTCGAGCTGCACGATGGCACTGTCGAGGTGCGCAGCGGCGGTCGCGGAACGGGGAGTGAATTCGATGTTCTTCTGCCGATGGCCGAGCCGGCGACCTCGTCGTCGTACGCGCACGAGCCGTCCGGCGAAGAAAGCCGCGAAGCAGTAAGTAAAGAGAGCCGTGAAGCGCCCTCCAAAGCCATAGATAAAACAACCAGTCAAACCACCTACGTCGCGCTCATCGACGACAACGAAGACGTGCGCGCCCCCCTGGCCCTCTTGTTGGGAGCCTGGGGCTACCAGGTCGACACGGCCGGCGGCGGCGTCGAGGGTGTCGAGTTGGTCGTCGAATCCAAGCCCGATGTGGTGCTCATGGATATCGGGATGCCCGACGTCGACGGCTTCGAGGCGGCCGAGCGCATCCAAGAACGTCTGAAGGAAGCGGCGCCTCGCCTCATCGCGATGACCGGCTACGGCAGTCCACGTGACCGCCAGCGATCCAGAGACGCCGGCTTTGATGCTCATCTGGTCAAGCCCGCCCAACCCGATAAATTACGCAAGCTTCTCGAGGGAGAATCCTATGACGACGGTGACTGAGCACGCTGACGCGCAAAATGATGGTCCGTCACAGCCCCCGTCACCCACCGATGAGCTTGAAAAGGCCGAGCTGCTCGCCGCGCTCCGAAAGTTCCAGCGCGGCGACTTTTCGGCGCGTCTTCCCGACTCGATGACGGGCATCGATGGCGAGCTCTGCTCGGTCTTCAACGAGATCGTCCAGCACGCCGACAGCATGGCCAATGAAATGGACGAGGTGCGCCACGCGGTCGGGGTGCAGGGGCGTACCGAGCGGCGGATGCGCGGCAACGGCGCGTCGGGCGACTGGGCACGCTTTGTCTATTCGGTCAACGACACCATCGACGATCTGACCAGCCACAGCGATGAAATCGCGCGCGTGGTCACCGCCGTCGCCAAGGGCGATCTGACCCAAACGGTCAATATCGACGAGGCTCAAGAGCATCTGCAGGGAGACTTCTTGAGCCACGCCCGCGCCGTCAACGGCATGGTCGAGCAGCTCGCACTATTCGGCTCCGAGGTCACCCGCGTCGCTCAGGAAGTCGGCATGGAGGGCCAACTGGGCGCTCAGGCCCAGGTCCCCGGCGTCAGCGGCGCATGGAAGGAGTTGACCGATAGCGTCAACCTGATGGCGTCGAACCTGACCGCCCAGGTCCGCGAGATCGCGCGTGTGACCACCGCCGTGGCCCAGGGCGACCTGACCAAGACCGTCAATATGGAGGTCAAAGGCGAGATCCTCGAGCTCAAGAACACCATCAACACCATGGTCGACCAGCTCGGCTCCTTTGCCGACGAGGTCACCCGGGTTGCTCGAGAAGTCGGAAGTGAAGGCATCCTGGGCGGTCAAGCGCGCGTGCGAGGGGTGTCGGGCGTGTGGGAGGAGCTGACCGACAACGTCAACCTGATGGCCTCCAATCTGACCAGCCAGGTCCGAAATATCGCCGAGGTCTCGACCGCCATCGCCGAGGGCGATCTCTCCAAGAAGATCACCGTGGAGGTCAAAGGTGAGATGCTCGAGCTCAAGAATACCATCAACACGATGGTCGACCAGCTCAGCTCCTTTGCCGAGGAGGTCACCCGCGTCTCGCGCGAGGTCGGCACCGAGGGCGAGTTGGGCGGTCAGGCCGAGGTCGCCGGTGTATCCGGGGTGTGGCGCGAGTTGACCGAAAACGTCAACTCCATGGCGCTGAACCTGACCAACCAGGTGCGAAGCATCGCCGAGGTCATCACCGCGATCGCCGACGGTGACCTCTCCAAAGAGATCACCGTCGACGCCCAGGGCGAGATTCTCGCGCTCAAGAACACGATCAACGACACGGTCGACAAGCTCAATCACTTCTCGGCCGAGGTCACCCGTGTCGCCCGTCAGGTCGGCACCGAGGGCACCTTGGGCGTGCAGGCCGAGGTCAAAGGGGCCTCGGGGATCTGGAAGGAGTTGACCGACAACGTCAACACCATGGGGCGCAACCTGACCGACCAGGTGCGCGACATCGCCGAGGTCACCACCGCGGTGGCCAACGGCGATCTGTCCAAGAAAATCACCGTCGAGGTGCGCGGTGAGATCTTGCAGCTCAAAAATACCATCAACGCGATGGTCGATTCGCTGAGCTCATTTGCCGACGAGGTCAACCGCATGGCCCGTGAGGTCGGCACCGAGGGCGTGCTCGGCGGTCAAGCCCAGGTCCACGACGTCTCGGGGATCTGGAAGGAGCTGACCGACAACGTCAACTCGATGGCCAATAACCTGACCGGTCAGGTGCGAAATATTGCCGAGGTCGCCACGGCGGTGGCCAACGGCGATCTGTCCAAAAAGATCACCGTCGATGCCCGCGGCGAGGTCCAAGACTTGAAGGTGACCATCAACAATATGGTCGACCAGCTCAACGCATTCGGCGCCGAGGTCACCCGCGTGGCCCGCGAGGTCGGCGTGGAGGGCAAGCTCGGCGGGCAGGCCGAGGTCGAAGGGGTGCGCGGCATCTGGAAGGAGTTGACCGACAACGTCAACCTGATGGCCAATAACCTGACCAATCAGGTGCGTGATATCGCCGGGGTGACCACGGCGGTGGCAAACGGCGACCTCATCAGAAAGATCACCGTCGAGGCTCGAGGCGAGATCCTCGAGCTCAAGAACACCGTCAACACCATGGTCGATCAGCTCAGTTCCTTTGCCGCCGAGGTTACCCGGCTCGCAAGTGAGGTCGGCGTGGAGGGCAAGCTCGGCGGGCAGGCCGACGTGCGCGGCGTCAGCGGCACCTGGCGCGACCTGACCGACGCGGTCAACTCGATGGCGACCAACCTGACCGACCAGGTGCGAAACATCTCTCAGGTCGCCTCTGCCATCGCCGAGGGTGACCTGCGAAAGAAGATCGTCGTCGACGCCAACGGCGAGATTCTCGAGCTCAAAAACACCATCAACACGATGGTCGACCAGCTCAACTCCTTTGCCGAGGAGGTCACCCGCGTGGCGCGTGAAGTGGGCACCGAGGGCAAACTCGGCGGGCAGGCCGAGGTCGAGGGCGCGCGCGGCATCTGGAAGGAGCTGACCGACAACGTCAATTCGATGGGTTCGAATCTGACCGCGCAGGTCCGCGACATCTCGCAGGTCGCCACCGCCATCGCCCAGGGCGACTTGGGCCGCAAGATTACCGTCGAGGTCCGAGGCGAGCTGCTCGAGCTCAAAAATACCATCAACGGCATGGTCGACCAGCTCAGCTCCTTTGCCGACGAGGTCACCCGTGTGGCGCGCGATGTCGGTGTGGAGGGCAAACTCGGCGGCCAGGCCGAGGTCCGCGGGGCTTCGGGCATCTGGCTCGAGCTGACCGACAACGTCAATATGATGGCCTCGAACCTGACCGACCAGGTGCGCGATATTGCCCGGGTGACCACGGCGGTGGCAAACGGCGACCTGTCTCAAAAGATCACCGTCGAGGTCAAAGGCGAGATTCACGAGCTCAAGCACACTATCAACACCATGGTCGACCAGCTCAGCTCGTTCGCCGACGAGGTCACCCGCGTGGCGCGCGAGGTCGGCGTCGAGGGAGAACTGGGCGGTCAGGCCGAGGTGCGCGGGGTCAGCGGCACCTGGCGCGAGCTGACCGATAACGTCAACGTCATGGCCCGAAACCTCACCGAGCAGGTGCGCGGCATCGCCAGAGTTGTGACTGCGGTGGCAAACGGCGACCTCAAGCAGCAGCTCCAGCTCGAGGCCAAGGGCGAAATCTACGCGCTGGTCCAGACCATCAACGACATGATCGTGACGCTATCGACCTTCGCCGACCAGGTCTCGGGCGTGGCCCGCGATGTCGGCGTGGAGGGCAAGCTGGGCGGTCAGGCCGACGTGCCCGGCGCCGCGGGCATCTGGCGCGACCTGACCAATAACGTCAACGAACTCGCCGGCAACCTCACCCGACAGGTGCGCGCCATCGGGGACGTGGCCACCGCGGTGACCAAGGGCGATTTGACGCGAACCATCGACGTCGAAGCGCGCGCCGAGGTCGCCGAGCTCAAGGACAATATCAACCAGATGATCCGCACCCTCGCCGAGACCACTCGCGTCAACGAGGAGCAGGATTGGCTCAAGACGAATCTGACCCGCTTTACCCGCATGCTGCAGGGGCAGCGCGACCTGCTGACCGTCGCGCGCCAGGTCCTCGACGAACTCGCTCAGACCGTCGACGCCCAGCACGGCGCTTTCTACATGATGCAGCGACCCGAGGAGAGCGAGGGCGAAGAGTCCGAGGAGCCGGTACTCAAACTCTTTGCCTCCTACGCGTTCACCCGGCGAAAGCGGTTGGCCAGCGAGTTTAGCCTCGGCGAGAGCTTGGTGGGGCAGGCGGCCCTGGAGAAGCAGCGCCTCCTGATCAGCAATGTGCCCGACGATTATGTGACCATCGGCTCGGCGCTCGGGGAGGCCCCTCCGATGAGCATCGTGGTGGTGCCGATCCTCTTCGAGGGAGAGGTCAAGGGCGTCATCGAGCTGGCGTCGTTCGACGATTTCGCGCCCATCCAACTTGCTTTTATCGACCAGCTCATCGAGAGCCTCGGCATCGTCATCGCCACCATCGAAGCGACCATGCGCACCGACGAGCTGCTGCGCCAATCACAGGCGATGGCCCAGGAACTCCAGGCACAGCAGGAAGAGCTCCAGCAGACCAACGACGAGCTCGAGCACAAGGCCAAGCAGCTCACCGCCCAGCGCGACGAGGTCGAGCATAAAAACCGCGAGGTCGAGTTGGCCAAAGAGGAGCTCGAGGAGAAGGCCGAGCAGCTCGCGCTGACCTCCAGGTATAAATCTCAATTCCTGGCGAATATGTCCCACGAGCTTCGCACGCCCCTGAATAGCCTGCTTATCTTGTCGAGGAAGCTCGCCGAGAATGTCGGCAAAAACCTCAGCGGCAGGCAGGTTCAATACGCTCAGACCATCCACCAGGCCGGCTCGGATCTGCTGGCGCTCATCAACGAGATCCTCGACTTGGCCAAAGTCGAGAGCGGCACGATGAGCGTCGAGGTGCGCAACGTGCGCTTCAAAGATCTGTACGAATATGTCGACGGCAGTTTCAGCCAGGTGGCCAAGGAGCGCGGGCTGGACTTCTTCATCGAGATGTCGCCGCAGTTGCCCGAGACCATCTACACCGACGATATGCGGCTTCGGCAGGTGCTGCGGAATCTGCTGTCCAACGCCCTCAAATTCACCGAAGCCGGCAACGTGACGCTGCGGGTCCGACCTGCGCAAGATTGCTCGTGGACACCCGGGTCGATGGCCATCGAGGGCGACGATCAAGTCATCTGCTTCGAGGTCGAGGACACCGGCATCGGAATCCCGAGCGAGAAGCAGCAGATCATCTTCGAGGCCTTCCAGCAGGCCGACGGCGGTACGAGTCGCAAATACGCCGGCACCGGGCTAGGTCTGTCGATCAGTCGCGAGCTGGTGCGTCTGCTCGGCGGCCAGCTACAAGTCGACAGCGAGCCGGGCGTAGGAAGTACCTTCCGGCTGTATTTGCCCCGGCGGTACCGCAAGGAGTCGCCGCAGCCGCCCCAGGAGTCGCTGGTCGCCGAGGCCCGCGAGGTCGGCTATAGCGGCGAGCAGATGAAGATGGAGGCTGCCGTCGACTCGGTCGCCAAGCAAGCCGATGACCGCCGATTGATCAAGCCCGGTGACCGGGTGATCTTATTGGTCGTCTCGTACGATACGTTGACCGACAAGGTGCTAGACACTGCGCATTCACACGACTTCCGCGTGGTGATTGCCCCCGACGGCGCCTCCGCCATGGAGCGTGTCGCCGAATTCAACCCGGACGCCATCATCGTCGACACCTCGCTGTCTGATATGGACGGACGCGTTTTGCTCGACCTGCTCAAGCATAGCGCGAATACACGGCACATGCCGACGAGCTTGATCGTGAACCCATCTCGCATGTCCGCGATTGGCGGGCTTCACTCCTGGGCGGCGATTCCCCGAGATATCGATACAGACGGCCTCGACGCCATGATCGGTGAGCTGCGGGAGTTCGTCGACAGAGCCGATCACACGCTTTTGCTCGTCGGTGAGCAGGACCACGAACTGCTCGACAACCTCACCGACGGAGATATCCGGCTGAGCATTGCCGAGCGAATCGACGAGGCGCTCGAGCACATCGAGCGTCGCTCCTTCGATTGTGCCATCGTGCCACAGCCCATGTTGGTCAGCCATTCCGAACGCTTCGCCGCCGCAGCCGGCGCCGCGCCCCACATGCGGCGAAGAGGGTTGGTTGTCTATGGAGGTGGTGGAACTGAGCCGGTCGACCCTGGCGTGATCAAGACGCTGCGCAGCCACTTCGCCTTCAAGCGCGCGGCCACCGCCGAGGAGTTGATCTTTCATGTCAATCTGTCCTTGCACCGCGATACGGCTTGGTTGAGCGATGATACCAACGAGATCATCGATCGACTCTGTCAAGACGATCCGAGATTCCGCGGAGAGCGCGTCCTGGTGGTCGATGATGACGTGCGCAATATCTTCGCGATCACCGCTTTGCTCGAGGAGCACGGCTTGGAGGTCATTTTCGCCGAAAGTGGCGAGGAAGGCTTAGAAAAACTTCGCTCGCACGACGTTTCTGTCATCCTGATGGACATCATGATGCCAGGCATGGACGGATACGAGGCGATGCGCCAGATTCGGGCGTTGCCCGAGCACGCCGATCTGCCGATTATCGCTCTCACCGCCAAGGCGATGATGGGCGACCGGGAGAAGTGCCTCGATGCGGGGGCTACCGACTACGTCAAGAAGCCGGTCGACGGCGATTTGCTCGCCTCGATATTGCGCGTGCGCCTGCTGGAGGCAGCCCAGGGGGGATGATGAGCAGCTTTTCGGGGCGAGCGCCCGAGGGTTGGATCACAAAAAGCCCCGACCGGTCGCCCGGAAGGGGCTCTTATCTTGGACCTATATGCGACTCGCTAGGCCGCTCTTAGATCATTTTTGGCGGCGCCCACGTCGGTCAGATTTGGACCACGTTGGAGGCTTTGGGGCCCTTGGGGCCCTGCTCGATTTCGAATTCCACCGCAGCATCCTCGGCGATGGTCTTGAATCCGGACTGGGAGAGGGCGCTGAAGTGGAGAAATACATCTTCTCCACCATCATTGCGCTCGATAAAGCCGTAGCCCTTGTCTTCGTTGAACCACTTCACTTTGCCTTCAAACTTTTCCGACATTCTGTCCTCTTCTTCTCTACGCTTCATGCGTGTTGTGTCTGTCTTCCGTTCAGTGACGAACGCAAAATAGACGATAAAATTCGGCGAACGAACCTCTCGAACGCCGTTTCTCTGGGCCGCCCAGTCAGCTAAAAAGCCCGGCGCTTCGCAGAGATAAATCGGCAAGATGTACTTACCTGTACGTGATTATTAACAATCGCATTTGGATATGCAAAGGGAAATCGGCCGGCACGCGTTTGGCAGAAGGGCTCGGATACCCGCGCCCAGCCAGCAGGAAGCGGCTTGATAGGTATGCATGGATGGCTCATGCTGAGTTGTCTTCGAGTTCATCGATC
This sequence comes from uncultured Bradymonadales bacterium, assembly GCA_964386725.1. Lineage (GTDB taxonomy): Bacteria > Myxococcota_A > Bradymonadia > Bradymonadales > Bradymonadaceae > CAYLTX01. Next base: position 31,289 of record CAYLTX010000007.1, read on the forward strand.
TCAGCACCCGGCATCTCTATGGGCCGCTCACTCCATCTTGCTTGTGCGTGTCTGTGCGTCGTCGCGCTCACCTCGTGCAGCGCAGATACGGCAGGCCGCACCGGCTCGACCGGTAGTGCAGGCGCTGACGCCGGGGGGGCTGACGTGTTCGGTGTCGATGCCGAGGCGGGCGGTGACGCCGACGCAGGGGTCACTGGAGATGCCGGCGGCGACGCCGGCTTCGATGTCGACAGCAGTGCCGACGCCAACGGGTATGATGCTTCGGATACCTCCGGTGTCCACGATCCCCACTCGCGGTGCACGGTCACCGCGGCGACCATCCGCTGCACCCGACAAACCGACATCTTCGAGCCAGGTGCCGGCTATGAAGCCCGCGAGGTCCACTGGCAGGTGCCCATCGGCGAGCCGCCGGCGCAGGGGTGGCCGGTGGTCATCTTATTTCAGGGCTCTTTTTATAGCTCGGAGTATTATTGGGAGGGCGTGAGCGACTCTGCGATGGGCCTTTATTATCGGGCAGAGACGCTCATGAAGCTTTTGGACGCGGGCTTCGCCGTATTGACGCCCGAAGCGCAGTACAACGGCACGACCTATTGGAATACCAATATCGCGCCCTATGCGACCGATTGGGAGATCGCGCCCGACCACGAGCTGATGCTCGATATCTTCGACGCCATAGAAGGGGGGGACTTCGGGGAGCTCGACGCCGATCGCCTCTTCGCCGCCGGTATCTCCAGCGGGGGCTATATGAGCAGCCGTATGGCGCAGGCCTACCCGGGGCGGTTCAGCGCGCTGGCGATCTTGTCGGCGTCTTATTGCTGGTGCAACGGCTATAGTTGCTGGGTGCCGTCGCTGCCCGACGACCACCCACCGACGCTCTTCGTCCACGGCCGGCTCGACAACGTCGTGCCCATCTGGACGATGACACCCTACGAGGACGACCTGAGCGACCAGGGCACGCCCACCCGGCTGCTGGTCGACGAGGCCGCCGGCCATCACTGGGTCGAGCAGTCCCCGGATGCCATCCTAGAATGGTTCGAGCGGTACCGGTGAACTTCAGATATGTCCGGCGGCCGAGAGCCCATAGAGCAGCGCGCGTCTGTGGAAGCGCTCTTTGACCCCCTCGGGCTCCTCGAGCCCCATGCGCTCCAGGTAAGGCTGGGCACTTTGGGGAGGAATCGTCGCCTCAAAGAGGCTCTCGGAGCTGAGCTCGGGCAGCCTCTTGTCGGTGACCTCGGCGACCAGATATTTGACCTCGAGCAGGGCGTCTCGGATGTCCAACTCGGTGTCGGTGAGCGCCGAGCCGAACGGGCAACGTGGGATGACTCCGGCCTTGCGAAACGGGGCGAGCGCCTCCTCGATGCGCTCCGGGGTGTTCTGGCGGGCGTGCTCCGGAATCTCGTAGTCGGCGGGTAGCTTTCCGGCGGCGCGCGCCTGCTCGGCGAGCTCGTCCTGGAAGCGCGCGCCGGCGATCGGGATGAGCGCCTCGATGATCTTGCGGTCGCTCTTTCCGCGCAGGTCGGCCACGCCGTATTCGGTGACCACGATGTCGCGAAGGTGGCGCGGGATGGTCGTGTGGGCGTAATTCCACACGATATTGGACTCGGCGGACTCGCCGCGGCCGCGCGTGCTCGTCAGGTTGAGGATGGAGCGGGCTCCGGCGAGTTCGTTGGCCATGGCGACGAATTCATATTGGCCCCCGACGCCGCTGACCACCCGCCCGTCGGTCAGCGCATCGGAGACGGCCGCCCCCAGAAGGGTGACCTTCATCGTCTCGTTGATGAACCGAGCGTGCTGTCGCTGGGCGCGCTTGAGCTGCTCGTTCCCGAATAACAGGTTGGTAAAGCGCACGCCGGTCATCGCGATATCGGCGCGCCCGTCGTCGCCGAGTTGGCGAAGCATCTCGTAGAAGCGCGGCGAGCCCAAAAAGAAACCTCCATGGGCTACGACGCCGCCCGAGGCGGGTGCATCGCCACGATTGGCAGCACGTTGGGTCTCCAGATCGTCGTAGGCCCGTCTCTTCAGTACACCGGCCTCGTAGAGCTGCATGACGCCTTCGACGAGCATCTCCGTGGAGGCATATAGGCCTTCTTCAAAGGGGCCGGTGCCGCCGTCGAGCTCGATGAGCTCTCGGTTCTGTGGGGTCAGGCCGCCGGCGTCCAGGATGCGCTCGAACTCCTCGGGCTGTTGGTCGCGCAGGATTGCCGCCCAGCAGATGGCCTCCCCGAGGTTGCCGATGCCGACCTGAATGGTGCCGCCGTCGCGCAGCAGGGAGGCGGTGCGGATGCCGATCATATACTCGGCGTCGTCGGGCGGCATACTTGGCATGGCATAGAGGTCGTAGTCGTAGCTGGGATCGTCGAGGACCATATCGAATGTGTCGGGCTGGACCTCGGCTCGGCCGCCCATCGCCGGCAGGCGTCGGTTGACCTGGCCGACGATCAGCGGCGGCTCGTCTCGATCGCGAAGCCGCTCGAATAGATCGACCGAGATGTCGGTGTTGCAGCTCAAATTATAGCCTTCACCGAGGCCGGGGGCGACCAGCTGGCCGACGAGGTCGATGTCGGCGGCCAGAATCTCGCGCATGGCGTGGGTGTAGTTGATGCTCTTGTAGTCCTGCTGGGCGCGCTGGTTGCCCATCATGGCGCCGGGCGTCATATAGAATTCGTGGATGCGGATATGCGCGGGCAGCTCGCCACGTGCGCGAAGCCCCACATATTCGAGGTCCTCGTAGCCGGCGAAGAGGCGCTCGGTGACCGGTCCCATCAAGCGCTGCTGCAGTTCGTTGTCCGCCGAAGGCTTCCCGAGGCTCAGGGCGGTGAAGATCTCGAGGTCGTCGATATCACCGGCGACGGCTCGCTGGACCAGGGCGTTGACCAGATGGTTGGGCTTGCCCAGCCCCAAGGGGAGGGCGAGGGAGATGCGCGGGCCGACGCGAGCAATGATCGCATCGATGGTGTCTTCGCAATCGTCAAAGATCTGTGGGCGCGTCATATGGGCCTCCGGCAAAACATCTATGCGTTATTCGATCCCATCACGCCACACACGCCTGGCGATGTCCAACGGTGGTGGTCACGACGACGGCGACGAGGAGTTCAACGAAAAGCGCCTCGACTCCAGACTGCCCATCTCGAAGCACTCGTCGCCGACCCTCACCTCGATCGGCGGAGCGACGCTCTCGTCGGTAGTGATTCGCAGCTCGTCGCGTTGCAGGCTCACCGCCAGCGAGTGGCCGCGGTAGGCGAGGTTGACGTGCAGCCATTCGACCTCTCTGGGCCGGTTGGGCCGAAATCGCAACACGTTGCCGCGAATCTCCATGCCGATAAAGCTTCGCTCGACGATATCGACCGTGCCGGCCATTGCACCCAGGTGAATGCCTTCGGAGGTCGTGCCTCCCTGTGTGTCGGCCACGTCGTTCATCATGGCGCGGGTGAATAACTCCCAGGCATGCGAAGAGCCTCGGTCGGCTTCGACCCACGAATGCACGACGCGGCTGAGGCTCGACGCGTGGGAGGTTCGCTCCAGATAATAATCGACATGTTGGCCGACGAGTGCGCAGTCGAATGGATACCCGAGCCGCGCGAAGAGTTGCTCGAGTTCGTCGTCGGAGAATAGATAAAAGAGCATGAGCACGTCGGCCTGCTTCGAGATCTTGTAGCAGTTGATGTCTTTGCCCTCGTCGTCGAGGATGGCTGCAATTTGCTGCAGGTCGCCGTGCTCGCGCCGATAGCGCTCGCGGTCGAGCTCCTCGAGGTCCTCATAGCCCTCAAATTGGCTGATGAGGCCGTCGTCCATGAACACCACCAACATCTTATGGCTGATCTCCTCCCACCGCTCGACCTCGGCGTGGCTGATCTGGAGGCGCTCGCATAATTCGACCACCCGCCGTCGGGGCAGGAAGTCGAGGATCTCCAGGGCCCGGCATAACACCCACACGGCCATCAGGTTGGTGTAGGCGTTATTGTCGATGCCGAGACCATCGGCGTTGGGATAGCGCACGTGATATTCGTCGGGCCCGACTACCTCGCGGATCTCGTAGCGCTCCAGCTCGTCGTTATAGGTGGCCAGCGAGGCGTAAAACCGCGCGACCTCCATTATGATCTCGCTGCCGTAGCGGTCCAGGAACTCCAGGTCGTCGGTGACCTGGTAATATTGCCAGACGTTATAGGCCACGGCCGCACTGATGTGGCGTTGTAGCCAGGTATGCTCGGGCCTCCACTGCTGGATATCGGGCAGAAAATGTGCCGAGGGCGTCTGGTCTTCGCCGTCGCTGCCGCTTTGCCAGGGATAGAGCGCGCCGCGACAGCCGCTGTCTTCGGCGCGCACGCGCGCCTCGCCCAGGCGCCGGTAGCGATACAAAAGCAGCGCGCGGGTGATCTCGGCCATGCGCGTATTGAGCAGCGGGAAGACGAATAGCTCGTCCCAGAATATATGGCCGCGATAGGCCTCTCCGTGCCAGCCACGCGCCGGAATGCCGGTGTCCAGATCGCGCGTATTGGGCGATGCGGTCTGCACCAGGTGGAAGATATGCAGGCGCAAGACGAGTTCGGGATTGGCCGGCAGCGTGCACTCCTCGGCGCAGATCAGGCCGATATCGAAGCGGCGCCAGATATGGCTCCAGGCGCGTATATGATTCTGGACGGCCTCGTCAAAATCCGGCGCTCGTCGGAGACGTTTCTTGGCGTTGAAGCCCGGCTCGGAGATCCCGACGTCGCGCGAGGTGTACATGGCGACGATTTTTTCGACCACCACAGGCTCCCCGCGAGTCGCCTCGACCCGAAAGTGGTGGCCGACCTCTCCCTGGGCGTCGCTGAAGAAGGTAGGCTCGGCGTCGATCTGCCCATCCGGGCCAAAAACGCGGGTGCGGGCTGTCTGGACGATCTCGCGGCGCGATTGCAGGGTGCGCACGCGCAAAAAGACGGTGTCGGGGGCGGTCTCTTCGAGTTCGAGCACCTCGAGGTGGCGCTTTCGCAACTCGGCGTGCATGGCCACGTTGGCGTTTTCGACGCTGCCATCGAGTATCGAGCGTATCTCGACCGGCCCACTCCAGTCCTCGGCGACGAGGGTTGTCTTTAGCCCCGCCAAATGCGCGTCATCCATGTGGACGAACCGTGTCTGCTCGAGTCGGCTGGTGTGGCCGCTACGGTCTCGAAAGCGCACGCGCCGGTGCAACAGACCTTGTTTGACGTCGAGCGTCTGCTCGTAGTCGAGGATGTCGACCTCGTCGAGGTCGAACCAATCTCCGTGGTCGAGCCGGAGGCCGAGCGGCAACCAATTGGGCAGATTGACCAGGTCTTCGTTTTCGACTCGGCGGCCTTTGCGCTCGCTTTGGAGCTTGTCGTAAAGGCCGGCGATGTAGGTGCCCGGATAATGCACCCCTCCGGCGCGCGCCTCGGGAGCCGCGCCGCGGGTGGCAAAGTAGCCATTGCCCAGGGTACAGAGAGCTTCCCGGGTCGCCTCGTTCTCCGGCTTGTATTCGTTATAGCGAAGCAGCCAACCTTCGGCGCCCAAGATGCGCTCCATATGCCGAGTGAGTATGCCGAGGAATTCCTCGACCGCGGCGAGGTCGTCGAGGCCGAAGTCCGCCCGGTTAGCGTCGCGGTGTGCGCCGACCGCGATGACGATGCCCAGCGCGGGATACGACCGCAGCGGGCTGTTGCCGCCGTCTGCGGCGATAAGATAGACGGGCGTGACCCCCGGTCGATGCAGGCCGCGCTCCAGTAGCGTCGACTCGACGGCCTCGAATTCGGAGCCTCGTTTTCCCAGATAGACCACCCCGTCGAGTTCGACCGTCTCTTTTAGCTCGGCGGCGTCACGTCCGCTGATGATGCCGACGGTACACTGACGGCTGAGCCGCTCGAGCCATTCTCTGGTAGGCTCGGTGAGCCGCGGGCGCCGGTCGCCCGAATCGACGCCTGAGGCAATGGGAAGGAGCGCATCGAACTCGGCAAAGACGGCCACTTCGCCGGCGCCGATATGGTCGACGAACCGGCGTGCGTCGGGCAGTTTTTGGTGCTGCTGGCGCATGGTGGGCCTCCCCGGGGATGGGCTTGCCTGAAAATGGGCGCGTTAGGCCACTCGTCCAACCCATCGTCGATTATCGACCCTGCAGCCGACCTGGCCATGCCTGCCGTTGTTCGACACCGCTAAGTGTCGATGATATATATGAAAAGCGAGCCCGGGTCCGCTCGAAGACGAGCACGGCCGGGTATCGGATGGCGCGGCGGCGATGTCTCCACGCGTTCATGCCAGTTGTTCATACACGGGAGCAGAATCCATGTGCCTTATCTGCGTTGAATTTCAGAAAGAGAAGATGACCATCCAGGATGCCCGACGCGCGCTGGGCGAGATGGTCGAAACACTCGAGCCCGACCACGCCGAGGAGGTCGACGAGATGCTCGACGAGGCCGAGCTCGAGCAGCAGCAGCGAGATGAGCAAGAGGACGACGATTGAGACAATCTCGTTGAATAAGCGGGCCATCCTGCGTGGTGCGGTGATTGTCCTCGCAGGGTTTTTGCTCGGCGCGGTTTTATTGGCCGCTTTATCGGGGGCCTACGTTATGTGGATGCCCGGCCACTCCTATGAAGGTCCACTTCCCGAGGCAACCGAACGCCAGGCTCAGCTCGAGCGCCGACTCGGCGAGCACGTCGAGCAGCTCGCCGGTGATATCGGGCCGCGCCATGTCGGCCGACCGGACAGCTACGCGGCGGCGGCGGATTATATAAGCGACACGTTGGAGGGCTTTGGCTATGAGCCGGATCGGCGCAGCTTCGCCGGCGGCGGCCAGCGCTTCGAGAATATCGAGGTGGAGGTCTCCGGCCGCACGCGGCCCGACGAGATCATCGTCGTCGGCGCTCATTACGACACCGCAGGCCCGACGCCCGGCGCCGACGACAACGCCAGCGGTGTGGCCGGCGTGTTGGAGTTGGCCCGCCTGATGCGTGACCGGCGCCCCGAGCGCACCCTGCGCTTTGTGCTCTTCGCCAACGAAGAGGCTCCCTGGTTCCACACACAGGCGAGTGGTTTAGTTCGTATTCAGTTTGACGTCGAAGGGCTGGTAGGACTGCTCGCGCTGAAGGTCGGAGTTGCCAATCTGGCCTTTGTCGTTGCTGCCCCAGCATTTGGCGTTGTTGTCTCCGACCAACGCGCAGCTGTGGGAGTGACCGGCCACCAATTGGGTGCCACGGACGATGTCTCCGTCGTGGTCAGTGGTCAACTCGATGGGGTCGATCCAGCTATTTGTCGTGCCGTCGCCCAGTTGGCCGGATTCGTTGCGGCCCAGGCAATAGATATTGGTCATTGCCGTGTCCGGTTCATCGACCAACAGACATAGGTGGTTGGTGCCCAGGGTCATCGACTCGACCGTGAACGCCGAGCCGAGCTGGATGGGAAGCACCGCCGCGCGAACGACATTCAAGCTCTCTTTCGAGTAGGTGCCGTCGTCGTTGTCGGCGAACTCACCGACCGGGAAGCCCTCGGTGCCGTCGGCATCGGGAAAATAAGGACATTTGCTGGCATCGTTGCCGCAATTGTCGGCGCTGGTGCGACCCACGAGCGCCCCCCAGCACCAAGCCTGATCACTGGAGTTGAGAGCGCATGTGATGCTGCGGCTGGCATATAATTCGACGATGTCGCTCAGGGCGGATTGGCCGGATGGATCGAGCACGGTGATGGGCTCTTCGCTGGACCAATCTGCGATACTCGAAGTCGTTTGGCCCCAGGCGACCTCGTCGGTGTCATTGTCCACGAATTCGATGAGTCCGGCGCCGAGCTGGCCGTAGTCGTTGCGGCCCCAGCACTTGACCGTGCCGTCGTTCAGCAGGGCGCAGGTGTGGTGAGCGCCCGCGGCGAGTTGGGTGACGCCGCTGTCCAGGCCCGATGTGGACTTGGGGACGCCGACTGTCGCCGACAGGTCATAGGCGGGGTCGCCGATCTGGCCGTATTTGTGGCTGCCCCAGCACTTGACCCCGCCGTTGACCAGCGCACATGTGTGATTGGTTCCGGCGACCACTTGAGTGGCGCCAGAGCTGATCGCGGCGTTTTCGGCGGTATCGCTGCCTACGGTGGTGCCTACGCCGAGCTGGCCGACGTCATTGGCCCCCCAGCATTTGACCTCGCCGCCGGCCGTCGTCGCGCACGAGTGTCGCTCGCCGACGGCCGCGTTGAGCACATCGCCGCTGATTCCCTGGACGTCGGTCGGGTTCTGCGCGTTGCTCGTCGAGCCGGTGCCCAGTCGCCCGTCGCGTCCGTAACCCCAGCACTTGAGTTTGCCCGAGCCGACCGCGCAGGAATGGTCGTAGTCCGAGAACAGCTCGTCGACGCAAAACGTGGTGCATGTCAACGTATTTCCGCAGCCGTCTTGGATTTCGCCACATAAGACACCGGCGTCTTCGCAGGTCGTGGGCGTACATCCGCATACTCCCTCGTCGCCGCCGCCGCCGCAGGTCTCATATTCGCTGCACTCGGTCGCTTCCTCACCACAATTGATCGTGCGCGTGTCTCCGCAATTATCGACCAACTCGTGCGCGCCGCACTCGAGGTCCGCGTTCGAACATACCTGTTCGTCATTGGGCTCACATACGTCGGGCTCGACGTCTCCGGCATCTCCGGCATCTCCGGTGTCATCGGCGTCGGACGGATCGGTGTCTGCGGCATCATCACCGACCTCGGAGGCGTCGTTCGTGTCCGTGCCAGCGTCGCTTACCCGGTTATTGGGGTTCTGGGACAAGCCGGGCCCTCCGCCGCCCTCTTCGTCGGAGCAGGCCAGACCGAGTGAAGACACCACCAATACGATAGCCAAAAGTAGATTTCTGGACGTCATGACGCACGTAGCCCTCATTGCACATGAATTCGAGTTTCAGCTGCCCACCGATCTCTTGATCTAATGGTTTGGGATACCAATTGTTACCACAACTGCAAGGCTACAGGAAACCCGTCGTCGACGCTGTCAGCACCTCGGAGAAGGCGGGTGCGTGCGCACGACTACTTATTGCCGGCTGAAGTTGAATGGATATTTGACGGTGACCAGGCCGGGCTGCTCGGGGGCCGGAAATGCCCAGTGTCGGATCTTATTGGTGATGCAGGATTCGACGGCGCGATTGTTCATCGAGCTCGCACCGATGGTCGCCGAGACGACGTCACCGCTGGGCGCGATGGTGAAGTGGACCTTGATGCGCCCGGCGAGGGTTTTGTCCTTCTGCAACTCCTTTTCGTAGCAATAGGCGATCTGGCGGCGGTGCTGGCGGACGACTCGCCGAATAATCTCCTCGTCGAGGCTGCCGCCGACCTCGGGCGGGCCGGGGACGACCGCGCTGGGCGTCTGTTCATCGGTCTCGCCGAGGTCGGCTTCGGGAAGCGGCCCGCGCTCGCCGCCATCGCGGCCGCGTGTGGTCACTTTCGCCATGCCGATGCTCTCGGATTCGCCGGAGCCGCCGCGACCGCTGTCCGACACCCCCAATCCTCCGGTGCCCGCGGCGTGGCCGAATTCGACGGCGTCGAGTCTCCCCAGATGCGATTTGGCCTGGGCGCCGATCGACTCGGTGTCGCTCGACCACATGCTGCTGAGGCCGGCGTCGTCGACGACTGATACGGCTCCGGCGCCCAATGCGACTTGTTGGTCGTGGGCCTTCTCGAGCTGAGGGTCGGTATTGTCCGGCGGCCCTTCGATGGCCATCTTTTTGTTCCGTTGTTGACTGGCCTCGTCACCTGCCTTTCCCTCGTCGCCTCTATGTCCCTCCGCCGGGCTCTCGGCGCTATCGTCGTCGAGCCAGTCGGCGCGGGTGTCCTCGTCTTGTGGCGGCGGTGTCGCGGCCATCGCCGCGAAGCGGTCACTGGCGTCGACGCCGTCCAGATCGAGGCTGTGAGCATCCTCGGGCATGGTCAGCGCGAGCAATAGCAGCAAGATATGCCCGGCCGCACTGATGCCAAAATACGGCAGCGGCTCGGCCAGCTCGGTTGGACGCGTATATTGGGCGATATCTGCAAGCTCGACGTTGTCTCTCATCGCAGGTTTCCCGTCTCGAGAAGGTGGGAGTGGTCATGTTGGGGACTGATCTCGAGACAACGCCAGCGACGGAGAGTTCCCAAATCTTTCTAAAAAGACTGGCGCGGAGCCGACGGAGAGGTCGGGCTTGGGAGTTGGGGAAAGGCGACTTCGAGCCCCACGCCCCAAGCCCCAAGCCCGGTGGAATTTTTGTCCGCACATGTTCAAATGACACGAAAAGCAAACGGCGTCCGAGAGTGCACTCAGAGCTCGTGGGTCACGCTGGTGGTCTTGGAGGTGGACGTCGTGGTGAGCCGGTAGCGCGGGAGCACGGCCGTGGTTCGGTAGCCCTGGTCGACGCGGCCTTCGTTCCAAATGCCGCCCAGCTCACGGGTGAGCTCGGCGGCGAGCTCGAGCGGGGCGGCGGCAGGGAGTTCCTTTCGGCGAAGAATGCCAAGCAGATCCAGTCGCAGTGCGCCGTACGGCTTGCTCGTCGAGGTCACGTCGAAGCGGACCATCGATTCGTTGGAGTTGACGTGAGCCGAGCACCAACGGGTGGTGTCCTCGTCGATCATGTGAGTGGCCAGCAAGATGTAGACGAGCTGCTTGAGGCGGGGTCGGTCGGCGTCCAGGTAGGCGGGCTGCAGGAATAGCTCGACCTCGGTCTCCAGATAACTTCCCAGTTGCTCGTAGATCCGCTCGACCACCTCGGAGAGGTCGACCTGCTGGCGCGCTTCATGGGCGATGGCGGCCAGCAGCTCGAGCTCGCCGACGATGCTGTGGATACGATTGAGGTTCTTTCCAAGTCGGTCGATGATCAGGTTGAGGTCGGTGTTGCTCGACGGAACCATCGAACTCAATTGATGCAGATAGCCGACGCACGAGGTCAGCGGATTGTTCAACTCGTGGCCGACGGCGCCGGCCAGATCCGATAGCGGGTCATCGTCCGCCCGGTCTTGGCGCGCCTTGAGGTCGGCAAACGCGTGCGGATCGAGCTGCCATCCGGCGGGCACGGGCAGCTCGTCGGAGACGCGCGTGTTGTCGGCGTAGGCCTCGGAGATGTCACTGTCGACGTAGCAAAGCGGAGCAGTGGGCATCTCGTCATCGTCGACCTCGAAGGCGTCGTCCTCGACGGTGACCTGCGAGCGACGATCCATCTCGATGGTGTCGCAATAATCCTCCTCGATCGTCTCTCTCAGGTCCTCAGCATCCCCCCGGTTGCCTCGGTCTTGGTTGTCCGCTGGTGTTGCGCCCATCGTCTCGGATTCCCTTCCAGACATGGTCATTTTCCTAGCCCCGATCGCTTTCTGCTCTTGGGAAGAAGCTAATCGCCAGCAGTAGCAGGCAAGCGATTAATTGCCAGACCGTACTGAGGCGGCGCCTTGGCGCGGGTATACGCAACAAAGGTGAACAAATGTGCGATATTTGCCCACATACCACCGGTTGGCCCAGCCGGCTTGGTGACCAACTTTCTTGGGAGGATGATTAGTACTACAACGTCACTTTCGACGTGAGTGCCTTCGGCGAGACCAGGGAGACGAGGCCAAGGCGACGGCTCGCAGGCGATGCGGTTGAGCATCGTCGAGAGACGGCAACGCAGGCGTCGTTTTTCTGGTCCGCCGAGGTGCCAAGAGGAAAGTGACGTTGTAGTATTAGGCGGGCTTGCGCCCGATCAGGCTGATGACGCTGGTCATGCCGCGATGCTCCCCGGCGTCGATATAGCGGTCGTCCTCTCGCAGCAATTTGATCTGCAGGGCCGAGAAGTCGGCGCATAGCTCGGCCCTGGTGTAGAGCAGGTCGCTGGATTCGGGGCCGCTCGACGGTTGGGCGAGCTGTTCGGGACGCAGGGCTTCGAGCAGGATGAATCCGCCGGGGCGCAGCGCGGCCACCGCGCGACGGTGGGTGCGTCGGCGCGGGCACGGCGCGAGGTGCATATGCAGGATGATGATCGCATCCCAGCGGGCCGTGCCGCAGTCGAAGTCGACGACATCCTCACAGAACGTCTCGACGTGAACGCCGGCGCCGGCGGCATGGCGGCGCAATTTGGCCAGCGCATCGGCGGCGCGGTCGACCGCGCTGACCCGCCAGCCGTGGCGGGCCAGCCACACCGCGTTTCGTCCCTCTCCCTCGCCCAGGCTGAGCACTTGTCCGCGGTGCTGGATGACCTCGGAGGCGTGCTCGGCCAAAAACTGGATGGGCTGTCGGCCGTAGACGAAATCGGGCCGGTCGTATTTGTTTCTCCAGTACCGCGCGTCGGTCGACATGATGTTCTCCGGCAGGTGGTTCTCCAGCATGCGCGGCGCAGATGCGCGCAGATCAAATGTCGACAGGTCCGGGGTTCTGTGAAGCCCGGTCATCTCACGCTTATCGAGGAGGAGTTCTATGTCGACCGATGCGATCCGACGGTATTATCGCCAATATGATGAGTGGGCGCGGCTGGACTCTCCGGCGGGGCAGCTGGAGCTGAGCAGATGCCTGGACATCCTCGACGCTCACCTGGAAGCCGATTGCCGTGTGCTCGATCTGGGCGGCGGGCCGGGGCGGTATACCGTCGAGCTGGCCCGCCGCGGCCACCGCCTCACGTTGGTGGACCTGATGGACGAGCACGTCGAGCGTGCCGAGCGGGAGCTCGCTGACAGGGGGTTGCTCGAGCGGGTTGATGGTCTCTATGCGGCCGACGCCCGAGATTTGACCCGCGTGGGTGGCGGCGGCCTCGAGGCGGACAGCTTCGATGCAGTGGTGGCTTTCGGTCCATTCTACCACCTGACCGACGCCCAGTCGCGCCGGCTGGCGGCCGCCGAGCTGGCCCGAGTTCTGCGTCCGTCCGGGCGCGCTTTTGTCCAATTCCTCCCGCCGAAAAGCGGCCTGGTGCGGGTTCTGGACCGCGCGGCCCAGAACCCCGACCAGGTCGACCGCGCAGTCCTCGAGCGCGCCCGGCACGCGCATATCTTTCAAAACCCGTCCGGCGAGGGCTTCCAGGAGGGCTATTATGCCGAGCCGGCCGACATCGAGCGACTCTTCTCGACGGTGGGCCTCCAAACCGATGACGTCCTATCGGCGCGAGGCATCGCCGCCGGCCGCGAGGACAAGCTCCTGCGGATTCGAGACCGCGACCCCCAACTCTATGAGGCGTTTCGGGAACTCATCGACGAGACCGCCCGCGACCCCGCCGTGATCGCGTTTGGCCAGATAGCGGTGTGGATTGGCACTCGGACGTCGTAGTATTCGACGATTGGCCAATGCGTGCGCTTTTCGCTGCGATGTGCCGCTGTGCTATGAAGTACCCGGGATCGAATAATCGACGCAGCGGTCGTATTGTTATCACGGGTATGGCATCCGAGCGTGCGTTGGTAGATGACTCGAGGCTCTGAAGTGAAGAAATATTTTGCAGTAGCCGCGCTACTTCTGGGGGCGCTGGTGGTGGGCGCGGGGTTGTGGTCGGTGTCGCAGGGCTCCTCAGAGCAATCGAGCGCCGGGTCGGCTTCGGAGGCCGACGCTGGGGCCGAGGCGCGGCCTAAAACACCATTTATTGCCGGTTGGGTGCTCGATTCGACGGGGGCGCCCATCGAGGGAGCCACGGTCGAGGCGGCCGACGGTGCGAGCGCCACGAGCGACGCCGACGGCCGGTTTCGCCTCGACGACCTCGAGCCGGGCACGCATCGCCTGGACGCCAGCGCCGATGGATTTGTCGTCGCCGGCCCCGAGACGATGCGTCGCGTCGAGGTCGTACTCTCCGAGGACGAGTCGGCGGCTTCGGTCGATGACTTAGAGCTCGTATTGCGCCGGCCGGCGACGGTTCGCGGTCGCGTCCAGGCCTCCGGGCGGGCATTAGCTGACGCGCGCATCGGGGTGTATTACCTCTCCGCCGAAGGGTTGTCGGATCGCCTGGAGCCCTTCGTGGTCGATGACGTCACCCGCAGCGGCGAGCGCGGCCGATTCGAGCTCGATCATGTGATTCCGGGGCGGCTGCGGCTGCTCGTCGAGGCCTCCGATTACGCGGTGACCGAGAGTCGCGAGCTATACCTCGAGCCCGGCGAGACTCACGAAGGCCTGGTGATCGACCTCGACCCGAGCGCGACGCTCTCCGGGCAGGTGGTCGACACCGAGGGCAGCGCCGTCGCAGCCAAGCTCGTGCTGCGCGGCGGCTCGCTCGGCCGAAGCCGCACGGTCGACGCCGACTCGAGCGGCCGGTTCTCCTTTCGCGACGTGCCCGCCGGCTCCTACGCGCTCGAGGCCCGCGCCTCGGGGTATCGCACGGAGCTCGTCGAGGGGGTCGAAGCCGAGCCAACAAAGGTCACCGAGCAGGACGTCGTCATGGAGGCCGCCGGCGGCATCTTCGGGCGGGTGGTCGACCCCGATGGCCAGCCGGTCGCATCATCTTTTGTATGGTTTCGGCCTGAAAACGCCCGTCCGAAGATGGTCTCGACCGACGAGGAGGGCCGCTTCCAATGGGACGAGGCGCCGCCCCAGGCGACCACGGCCACCGCCATCTCCCAGCACTACGATTCCTCGCGCCCCCAGCGCCTGAGATCGGGGAGCGAGGCGACCTTGAAGCTTCGAGCGGGCGGGGCGGTCCGCGGCAGGGTGGTCGGCCCCGACGGCCGGCCGGTGCCTAGTTTTTCGGTGGGCGTCGAGTCGCTCGAGGTCGACGGGCCACGCCCCTACCGGCCGCGAAGCGTCGGCGTCCACAAGGTCAACGATTCGGCCGGCCGCTTTGCATTCGACTCGCTGCGCCCCGGAAAATATTGGTTTCGCGTGCAGACCGACCGCTACGCCTCGGCCAGCTCCGAGCAGGTGCTCGTGCGCCGCGGACGAGACACCGGCGGGGTGACCATCCGTGTGGGCCAAGCCGGCAGTGTCGCCGGCCAAATTACCGACTCTGAGACCGGCCAAGGGGTCGCCGGCGCGCGTGTGGCCCTCTTCGACCCGACCTCGCCATTTTCTGCCAATCAAACCCGGACCGACGGCCAGGGGCGATACCATCTCGACGGCGTACCACCCGGCCGGCGAAGCCTGCGGGTGGTCAAAAAGAACTTCCTGTCGACCGTCTCCGCCGGCGTGCAGGTCCGGCCCGGCGGTGAGACCACGCGCAACGTCCAAATCCGCAAGCAAAAGCCCGGCGAGCGGATGCAATTCCACGGCATCGGCGCGGTGCTCCGAAAGACCGGAGATGGCGTCCTCGTCCAGAACGTCATGGACGGCCATCCCGCCAGTGAATTCGGCCTCGAGCGCGGTGACATCATCCGAGGGGTCGACCGCGACTCCATCGACGGCATGCGCCTCGACCAGGTCATCGAGCAGATCCGCGGCGAGCAGGGCGCCGCGGTCGAGCTCGAGATCGAGCGCAAAGGCCAGGGCACCATGACCCTCGAGATCGAGCGCGGCCAGGTCATCGTCAAAGAGTAGGGTGGCCATTTAACCCATAAAAATAAAGGATTGGTATTAACTCCGGGGTTGTTGTCTTGTGAGATAGGATGACATCTGTGGGTGCGGATAGCTATGCTGTCTTCGCTTGGGTTCCTTGTTTGTAGATTTGATATTGCATAAGTTAGAGTGGCAGAAGAAGCTGTGCGGTGGCTGGTAAGTTGCTGTGCTTTTTGGGTTTTTAGGGCTTGTCTGGTGGTGGCGGCCTGTCTTATGCAGTAGGCTTATGTTGAAATTGGGAGTCGTTTGTCGTGGCGTTTTGTTGATTACCCTTGTGGGGGTCTCGAGTGCGGGTTGTGGAGGGGCGAAGGCCGATTCCCAAGGGCCCACGGTCGCGGCGGATGCGGGAGTTGATTCTGCAGTCAGCGAGCGAAGGAGCGCCCCTCGCAAGGAGTTTCCGCGAGATCGACGGGACCCCCGCCAGGCGGATGCTGGGCTCGATGCGCACCCTGCGCCCGACGCCGCCCGGGATGCGGATGTCGGCAGCGAGACCACTGATGGTGGGAGCGATGACCCGAGTCGAGCAGATACGGGCAGCACGAATGAGGATGCCACCGGGCAGGATGCCGAAAGCCCCGATACCGGAAGCCCCGATACCGGAAGCCCCGATACAGGCAATCAGCCACAACCGGCGAGTCCGCCGGCCTTTCTTAGCAAGTCCGATACCCGGGCCATGTGGCTGTGGGCCGACGCCGATACGGCCAGCGCCTTTTTAGATAATAAGTGGGGAATGCAGGACGACTTGATGCAATTCTCCACAGCGCCGCACGGCTACGCCAGCCGAGCCCTCAATCGCATCTTCTTCGAGGCCCGCACCTACACCCGCGACGATATCTACGATGGGTTGCGCACGGTCACCTTCGACCCGCTTGTCGATCCCGTCGAACAGCCCAAGATGCGCGCTTTCCTCAAACGCGCCCACGACGAAGGCATCGCGGTCGAATACCTCGACGGCCAGGCCATTTGGTTGGCCTCGGATACCAACGCCCAGGTGGCCAAAGACGTCTGCGAGGACGTGGTGAGCTTCAACCTGACGACCAACGACGTCGACGAGCGCTTCGACGGCGTACACTTCGATATCGAGCCGCACACCGTCCACAGCGGTCCCTACGCTGGTCAATGGTGGGAAAATAAGCTGCCCAACGGCTATAACGCCGACTGGACCCAGCGCTGGAAGGACATTCTGAACTCGTGCCGGGCCACCTTCGACAGCTACAACGCCCAGACGGGCCATTACCTGACGCTGACCTCGGATGTCGGCGCAGACTTCGCGTTCTACAACCAGCCACTGCGCGACTTCTTCAACGCACCCAACTCACCGATCGACTACATCTCGATCATGAATTATTACGACAACACCCCCAACCAAAACGGGCAGCCCTCGTTTTTCTACGGCCGCGACGACGGCTACAATATGGTCGGCGGGGTCGTCCAAAACCTGGCGTTGTGGACGACTATCCCGGTGCTCTTCGGCGCCGAGACCGGCCCCACGTCGATCGCGGCCGACTGGATGTCGTTCTACCAGGAAGGCCACCTGGCCCTGTACTCGGTCGTGGACACGCTCACAGCCAACTACAGCTCCACGAACTCGATGGGCGTGGCCATCCACCCCTGGGGCGCCTATGTTCCGTTGCAGCCCTGAGTACGAGGACGCAAGCCGCGTCGGCATGAGGCAGGACACGATGACCATCTTCGACGACATCCGCGCCGCCTGCAAGCGTGTCGCCGCGCTGGCCGACCAGGTCCACATCGTCGACGACAGGCTCGACGCTTATGCGGCGAGCCTGCCGGTCGACGAGTTGAGGCGTCCGTTTCTCGAAGAGGAGCATCATTGGGTGGGTCGCGGCGACCAGACGGTGGCCTATGTGCTCACGCTCGATGCGGTCAATTTTGGGTCGGGATATTTTGCCGAGCTTCGCCCGAGGGCCGGGCTGGACGGGTATTTTCTGGTGGCGCGGGCGCTCAGGGACCGCTTCGCCGAGCAGGGGCCGTTTTCGGCGGGGGAGCTCACGGAGATGACGCCAGAGCAGTGCGCGCGACTATTCGGGCAGACGCTCGACGAGCCCGGCCCGCGGGAGTTGATGGGCCACTTCGCCCGGGCGCTGCGCGATCTGGGTGTGCATGTGAGCGAGCGCTTCGACGGAGACTTCTCGGCGCTCGTCGAGGGAGCCGACCACAGCGCGTCCGCGTTGGTCGAAGAGCTGTCTGAGATGCCGCTGTACCACGACGTGCCTGTCTACCGCGGCTTCGATGTGCCGCTATACAAGCGCGCGCAGATCACCGTCGCCGACCTGCATATGGCGCTCGAGGGTCGGGGGTTGGGTCGCTTCGACGACCTCGACCAGATCACCATGTTCGCCGACAATCAGGTTCCCCATGTTCTGCATTTAGATGGCGTGCTCGAGTACTCCGAGCCCCTGGCCGATGCTATCGCACAGCGTCGCCCCATCCCGGCCGGCTCGCCCGAGGAGGTCGAGCTTCGCGCCTGCGCACTGCACACCGTCGAACGGCTCGTCGAGAAGCTCGCAGAGAAGGGCTATGCGGTCAGCGCGCTGGAGGTCGACAACTACCTATGGCACCGCGGCGAACAGCCGCGGTACCAGGCCGAGCCGATGCACCTGACCAAGACGGTGTACTACTGAGGTATTCTGCTCAGTTGAGCCGCTGCTCGACGTCGCGAAGGACGGTCACGCGGTTCTTGTGAGCCTCTTCGTAGCGGCGCACCTTCTCCAGATCGTAGGCGGAGAGTCCGTCGAGGGCCTCGCTGACCTCTCCAACATTGAGCTCGTCGTAGTTGGCGACGGGCGGGCGCTGGACGGCCTCGCTGGCCTCCTGTGCGGCCTCGGCCTTTTGGCGCAGTTCTTTGGCGCTATCGCGCAACGACGGGACCTTGTCGGCCAACTCGGCGGCCCGAGACAGGGTCGTCGCGCCGACTCCGTACAGTTTGGTCAGCGACGCATCGCGCAGCCGTCCGGTGACCTCGGTGGAGCGCTCCTCGAGTTCATCCCGAAGGCGCACGCTTCGCTCGCGCACGTCGGCTCCTTTGTGGAGCAGATCCTGCTGCAATTCGGTGAGGCTTTCTTTGGAGAGATTGAACTTGTTGAAGAGTGACTGTGCCATCTTTGTACTCCTGTGCTCGGAAAAAACGTACCGCCGAACCTCAGCGGTTCGACCACGATACAACTCTATCTATAGCGTATGACGCACCGCGTCACAAGCTCTCTGACGCACTGCGTCATAAGCGCTGGAACTAAACCAACGGAAGGCGCAGAAAATGCCCGGGAAAGTCAAGAAAAAGTCAAGAAACAGGTGGGTCGTCGCGTGATGGGCAATCCTAGACACGACTCGCCCTTAGAAAAGCAGCTCGATGCGCGCGCGGCTACTCGGCGGCGCGTCTTGGCCGAGCCCCGATGGGCGGCAGGTGCTCCTCGCGCAGCACCGGAGGCACCGGGAAGTCATCGTCGATGACGCCGTGGCGGAATAGCCCGAGCGACTCGCGGTGGACGATGAGCTCCCAGCGCGCCTGCTTGGCCTTGGCGCGAAGCTCGTTGTGCTCGTCGATTTTGGCCCGTCGCAGCGCGGGGCCGGTCGCCTTCGCGGCTTCGTGGCGCGCCAGGTCGAGCTCGAGCAGCGCGGCGGTGAGTTTGTTGCCCGATCGAGTCAGCGCATTGGCCATTTCCTCGGCGATCTCTCGTTCGATGGAGTAACTCTCCACACATACGCCCAGTTGGCGGGAGAGCCGGTCGAGGTAGGGGCTGTGGAAGTCGTCTTGTTGTTGGAGCCTCTTGACGAGGCTCTTCCAGGGGGGTTGTCGCATGGTCGTTCGCTCCGGGAATTGTCACCGAGAAAAGACGCGGCTCGGACGACGACTATTCCCTTTGCGGGCTGCAAATGGCGGGTATTTTTGAAGTGATGACTTCGCCAAAAGAAATCCTCAAGCGACCGAAGGACGACCATGCCCTATCATTCCAAGGCCGAATTGCCCGACAACGTCAAAAACAACCTGCCTCAAGGGGCCCAGACCATCTACAAGGAGGCGTATAACAGCGCCGAGGAGACCTACAAAGATCCCGAGAAGCGCCGCGGTGGAGCCTCCAAAGAGGAGAGCGCCCACCGGGTCGCCTGGAATGCGGTCAAAAAGAAGTACGAGAAGAAAAACGGCGAGTGGAAGCGTAAGGACTAGCGCCCATTGCTGTGGGCGGAGATGCCTTTCCCCAAGCCCCAAGCCCCAAGCCCGCCGTCCCTCAAGTCATCTCGGTGACTCGGGGGTCCTGGGGGCCGTCGACGGGCTGGACGTCGACGCCGTGGGAGGTCAGGTATTGGACGCCGTTGGCTCCGGCGTAGCCTCCCCCGACGACGATGACCTTCAGGATGCCGGCGTGGTGGATGAGCTTGGCGCACATCATGCACGGCTCGCCGGTGACCAGCAGCCAGGCGCCGTCGGTGGACACCCCCGAGGCTGCGCAGTTGCAGATAACGTTCATCTCGGCGTGGTGGCAGCCGATCTCCATGCGCGTGCCCGATTCGACGTTGAGGTCGTCGCGCAGGCACGTCTCCCCGCCGCATAGGTGCCCGCCGCCGCGTGGGCCCCCGTTATAGCCGTCCATCAGGACCACGTTTCGGGTCGGATCGAGCAGCAGCGCCCCGAATTTTCGTCGCGGGCAATTCGAGGCCTTGGCCAAGGCCAGACATTGTTCGATGCGGATGCTTACGTGCTTTTCTTTCATGGTTCGGGCGCAGCTCGTGTGATGGGCGTGACTGGTCGCGGGCATCCTATCGAAGCGTCGCGAAAATCGGTAGCCGAATGTGGGTGATAGAGCGTTGGCTACAGCGTAACCAACTGCCGTTGTCACGAAAGGGCAATCGGCCTTTCGTGGCAAGGATCACGGCACAACCCAATGGCCTTCAAACTCCTCGCCGTCCCACTCGAATCTCGCCTGGTATTCGCCAGTGGGAGGGATATGCAGCCAGACGATCTCGTCGACGACCGTGCGCACCGCGGCGAAGTTGGTGCGGGCGACCTCCTCGCTCATCGCCTTGGTGTTGATGCCCGAGGTGGGCTTTTCGGCGCGCGCTCCCGGAGGGGAAGTCTTGTAGTAGAACTCGAGATCCTCGTCCGGCTCTGACTCCCACAGTGCATCGGCGACCTCGTCGTCGGCGTGGACGGTGGTGTGGCCGGCGAGGCGAAATTGCTGGCTCAGGCTCTTGTCCCAAGCCAGCCAGATCGCCCGCGGGTTGTCCTCGATCTGTTCGACCTTTTTCGAGCGCAGGTCGGTGTGGAAGAGCAGGGCGCGCTCCTCGAGGTTGAATTGGCGCAGGGCCACCGTGCGCACCCCGGGGCCGTCGGTGGCGAAGACCGGCGTGGTCATCGCGTTGTCGCGATCGCGCACGGCGGCCTCGAGATAATCAAAGATATGCGCTCGGAGTTCGTCGAGTTGGTCGAAGCGGTCCATGGCTTTGCCTGGGTTGGATGAGAGGCGAACAAGCGTAACCTAAGACGGTCACGGATCGGAGCAACCGAGGGATTTGGGGTTGCGCGATATGAACTCGCGCAGAGCTTTGTCAGAAGTGGCGACGTACCCCACTCAAACCGATCCTCTCGACCGGAGCATGCCATGGAATGCGAGAACTGCGGAAACGACTACGATAAGCCGTTGATGATCCAATACAAGGGGAGCGATCACTCCTTCGACTGCTTCGAATGTGCGATCAACGAGTTGGCGCCGCGATGTAAGAATTGCGGCACCCGCATCATCGGCCACGGGTTGGAGGCTGGTGACGAGATGTACTGCTGTGCCCACTGCGCCTCACGGGCCGGCCACAACGAGATGCGCGACCGCGTCTGAACACTCAGAGGGCATCTGCGATCACGCGAAGCATCTCGTCGCCGAGCAGCTCGATATGCCAGTCCAGGATGGGCGCGAATTCGGCGAGTTCGGCCAGCGTGCGTGGAGGGTTCTGGGAGATCTCGGTGCACGTGGCGTTGGTGGCGATGAACGGGCCGGGCACGTCGAGCTGGTCGGACTTTTTATTTCGCCACCGGCGCAGTGCGTTATAGACCGCTTTTTCTTGGGCGGGCGGCGGCTCGTAGGGCGTGCGCGGCAGCTCGGCGGCGGGGATATCGTCGTCGAGCGAGCGCGCGATAACCTCGACGATCGCCTCGCCGCGATTTTGTGCGATTTGCGCGGGGAGCCCGGAGATATGGGTGATGTCGGAGGCCCGAGTGGGCCGCTCGCGAGCCAGTTTCATGACCGCGGAGTTCTTAAAGAGTGTCACCGCCGAGCGGTTCAGCTCGGTGCACAGCTCGTGGCGCCACAGGTAAAGCGCCCGAAGCGCCGCACGGCCGCGCCCGTCCAGGTCGTCGGCGCCTCTGATCGTGCGCCATCCCTCCGGATCGAAGGCCTTGGGCTCGTGCTCGACCGAGGTGGCGACAAAGCGGCATTGCTGGTCGAAGGGAGCTAGCCATTGGTCGGCTTCCAGCTCTCCGACAAAGCGCTCGCGTAGCGCCAACAGATGGCGCACATCCTCGGCCGCATAGTGGGCTGCCTTGTCGGGGATGGGCCGCGTGGTCCAGTCGAAGCGCTGATATTGGCCGCCGGGTTTGACGCCCAACAGCTCCTCTTGCAGCCAGCTCAGGCTATTGCGCTCATACCCCAAGAAGCGCGCGGCGATCTGAGTGTCGAAGAGGTTGGCGACCTCCACGCCGTAGTCGCGATCGAGCTCGATGATGTCATTTCGCCCAGCGTGCATGATCGTGACGACATCGGGGGCCTCGAGGCGGGCGAATAGCGGGGCGAGCTGGTCGGCGTCGAGCGCCAGCGGGTCGATGAGGGCGGCGGCCTCGCCGGTGGCCACCTGAATCAGGCAGACCTGGGCTTGATAGGCGTGAAAATGGTCGCTCTCGGTGTCGACGGCGATGACGTCGTCGAGCGTCGAGCAAAATTGTTGGAGTGCTTCGGGCGTGTCGATCCAGGTAGTGTCCATCAAAATAAGGGGGCCTGCCGTGGGAAAATGAAGTTCGTCGCTGTGGCTGCCAGTCACTGACATATACATACAGGCATGTACGTACAACCTACGAACAGTCAAGCGCGGCCCCCTAATCCCGCTCAGTCCTCGAGTTGGTCCTGGATGTCGGCGAGCTGATCTTCGAGCTCCTCGTTGTCGGGGTCCAGGGCGAGCGCGACCTGGTAGGCCTGCTCGGCGTTCTCGAGGTTGTCGAGCCTCAGCTCGTAGATCTGGCCGAGCTGGCGCCACAGGTGGTGTTTGATCATATCTTCATCGAGGTCGTCGATGCGGCGAAGCTCGCGGATATAATAGCCCTCGAGTCCTTTCCAATCCTTGTCTCGTGTCAGCAGGACGGCCCCTTCTTTGAAGACCTCGATGTCGACGGGATCTTCGTCGAGAATGGCTTCGATCTCTTCCAGACTTTCCATGATATGTCGGTGCTCGGCTGGGGAAATGCTCCAGTGGACTGACTAGTGGGTCTGACTCATCATCGGCTTCGTGGATAAAATGGCTCGGCTAACAACAGCCGGGAAGCCGAGTCAAGCGGGCGGGGGCTCATAGGCCCATCTGCTTGGAGATGATTTCTTTCATGATCTCCTGGGTTCCTCCGCCAATCGGCAGCAGGCGCGCGTCGCGGCTGAGCCGCTCGACGAGTGATTCGCGCATATAACCCATGCCGCCGTGCAGTTGGACAGCATCATAGCACACCTCGACGGCCAACTCTGCGCTAATATTTTTAGCCATCGAAACCTCCTGGACCAGGTACTCGCCGGCTTCCATGCGCGAGGCGACCTGATAGACGAATGTCTTGGCCGCCGTGATCCGAGTGTGCATGTCGACGAGTTTGTGGCGCGAGACCTGAAAGCCGGAGACCGGCCGGCCGAAGACCTCGCGCTCTTTGGCGTAGTCGACGGCCTCCTGGTAGGCCAGCTCGGCGGTGGCCACACCATAGGCGGCCAGGGCTAGCCGCTCGTTTTGGAAGTTCTGCATCAGGGTCATGAACCCTCCTCCCTGTGCGCCGACCAGGTTTTGGGCCGGCACGCGCACATCCTCGAAGCCGATCTCGGCGGTGTCGCTGGCCCACCAGCCGTGCTTTTTGAGCGGCTTGGAGCGCGTGACACCGTCGCGATCGGTCTCGACAACGATAAAACTAAGCCCGCCGTGGCGGTCGTCACCCGTGCGCACCAGCGTGGTCAAGAAGTCGGCGCGCACCCCGGAGGTGATGAACATCTTGGCGCCGTTGACCACGTACTCGTCGCCATCTTTTTGGGCGCGCGTTCTGACCGCGGAGACGTCGCTTCCGGTGCCCGGTTCGGTGATCGCCAGCCCGCAAATGACCTCGCCGGCCAGGGCAGGGCGCACAAACTCGTCGATGAGCCGCTCGTCTTGGCTCTGGACCAGCGGAGGCAAGCCAATGCCCAACGAACCCAGCCCCGCGGCGACCCCGGTCGAGCCGCCGTGCATCAAGCCCTCGATGACCATCACCGCGGCCATCGGCCCGCCGCCGCTGCCGCCCAGCTCTTCGGGAAAGCCCACGCCCAACAGACCAGCCTCGGCGGCTTTATTATATAGTTGACGAGGGAACTCGCCGGCTTCTTCCCAATCGAAGACGTGCGGGCGAATCTCATCGAGCGCAAAGCGCTTCGCCGTCTGGCGAAACATCCGGTGGGTGTCGGTGAGAAAGTTGTCGAAAAAGCTCATTTTCCCTGACTCGGGCTGTAGGCGCCTTGATTGGCTGCAGGTGTCTGCAGCCTACCAGACTCCGGCGCTAGCGGAAATTGACGTGTGTTTGGCTGGCTCCAACCCACCCCCTCGTCAGCGCGAGAGGGGCGGTTAAGTTGGGATTGTGCACAGCGGTAAGTCTTCTACCCAGGAGGTGCATTATGCTGAGTTGGATCGTCATCTTCTTAGTCCTCGCCCTCGTCGCGGCTCTCTTCGGTTGGGGAGGCATTGCGTCGGGCGCGGCGGGCATCGCCCAGGTGCTCTTCTTCGTCTTTTTGGCCCTACTGGTCATCTCATTTGTGGTGCGCGCGGTCAGAGGCGAAAGCGTCGCTTAGGTGACGTCGGAGTACCTGAAACGGGACATGTTTCCACGAGAATACAAAGAGCCCGCCGGCCCTTTCTTCAATCAAGGGCTGGCGGGCTTTTTTGTTGGACTGCAGTTAGGAGCGAGCCGTCAGGCCGCACGCTTGGTGGTTCGTCGCTCACTTCGTGCGGGCGCGGCGGGCTCGGTGTGGGTGGTCAGCGAGGCGCCGATTACAAAGAGTCCGACGACCAGGTGAGGTGCCCAGACCAGCTCACTGAAGCCAAATAGCCATGGCGAGACTGCCAAGATGATGCCTGCGGCCACATCGAGCCATAGATGAGTGCGCATGTCGATGGTGCTGGAGACGCCCATCTCGTAGTTGGTCATCAGGCTGTAGACGATGATGGCGGCGCCGATGAGGATCGGCACCCACATCGCCGCCCCGCCGGTGGCGAAGCCGAAGATGAACGGCGCCAGAATGAGAACTGCGCCGACGATATAGTCGATGATGCCGTGTGCACGCGTTGAGATAAAGCGCATGGTACTTCTCCCTGGAGAGAAAGGGTGAGCGTGTGCGGACTAACGCCTACGCGGGTCTGTCGTACCCTCGAAAGATAGCGCCGAACGCGTTTAGCTCAACGTGTAAATGGTTGAGTAGTATGTGGTTTTTGGTTGGGGTAAACAGGTGCAAAGCGGTCGCGGGGGGGAGAGAAACGTGGCAGACTAGGTCTCGATGAGATAACTAATGGAGGTGGAACTGCGTCGATAGGTACATGAGGTTAAGCGATGGTGGACAATTCCCCGGCAGAGACATCGGGAGCAGTAGAGCGAGACGAGACACTTCGTTGGCTATGGGGAACGGGTTCCTTGGCGATCATCGTCTTGGGAGTGTACGGGCAGGTTCTTTCTTTCGGATTGATCGATACGTGGGATGATTCGTTATATTTTCTCTCCCGTCCTGAAGTCACAGATTGGTTCGCTGCAAGCTGGAGCCAGCGATTGTTGACGCCTGAGCTGGGTTATCCAGTGCCTCTTCCAACCCTATTATATCACCTGGTGCGCCAAGCGCCTGCGTCGCTCGTGGTGCCAGCCGCCCACGGACTCAACTTAATCTTTCACCTCGCCAATACGCTGCTGGTCTTTGCTCTCGCTAGGCGATGGATCAAACGGTTTTGGCCGGCTTGGCTCGTCGCGATCATCTGGTCGGTTCACCCATTGATGGCCGAGCCAGTTTCTTGGATCACGAACCTCAAGTTTGTGAGCATGGGCACGTTTTGTCTGGCAGGGGTCTACTCTTGGGACCACTACCTCAAAAAGCAGCCCGACGGCGACTTGCGCTGGGCCGGTGCGGCGGTCGGCTGTGTCATCGCAGCACTGAGTTGCCAACCTCAGGCTCTCGCGTTGGGTCCGGCCCTGGTCGCTCAGGCTTTCTTCCACTCTGGGCAAGCGCGGTGGACATCGTGGCGCATGTGGGGACCTATTGCGCTGATGGCGGTCATCTCTGCCGTATACCTGCCGACAGCTCTCGGTGGGCAGCATGAGCTGTTGCACTCTGCCAATATCGAGAACGTCTACGAGATGCCGTTGGCCGATACAGCGCTGCGTGTGGGCGCGGCCTTTTCACTGCAGGCGGAGCATGTCGTGTGGCCGGTGGGGCTCCAGCCGGCATATTTCCCTCCCAAATCTGAGTTGGCAGTCATCGGCACGTCCGGATTGGCCGTGATGTTGTTCGCGCTAATGGTGACAGCGGTAGCGGTCTGGAAGCGCCATTGCACGGCTTGGCCGCTCGTCTTTGGTTGGATGTTTTACGTGCCGGTGTCGGGTATTGACTTCCTGCCGCGGTTGACCGCCGATCCATATATGTACCTGCCGCTATTCGGAATCGTGGTGGCTGTAGTGATGGCGGCCAATGGGCTCATCGAGCAGCTGCAAGGCCGTTTCAGCTTGGTCATAGTCGTTGTGCTCGCTGCAGGGTTGTTAGGTGAAGCGGCATTGTCGGTTGTGCAAGCACGTCGTTGGCGAAATGTGGTGGCCTTGATGGTGCCGACCTTGGAAGCCTATCCCGAGTGGCCAATGGGCTACAGTATCCTCGGTAATGCCTATGCTCGCGCACAGGAACCCGAGCGGGCTCTCGCTGTATTTGAGGAGGGGGTCGACACCATGTACGAGTATGGAACGCTCCCGCTCGAAATGCCACGATTGTACGAAGCGGTGGGAAAGCCGGCGCACGCAGCTAATATCCTGATGTTGATGAGTCGGTACCGCGGTCGCAAGCCACCTTTTGCGGAGGCGGAACTACTTCGTCTTATGGTCACTCATAAGCTGCCGATCGCCGGCGATGATGGCAGGAAACAAGTCATCCGCGAAGTGCTGGCCCGGGGAATTGAAGATGCTCCGAAGATGCGCTCCGCCCGATGGTTGGTCGCCACCGCGGCTCACTTTGCCGCTCGCCAGGAAGTTCACTTGGCTCAGGCGGCGCTCGACGCTGCGGTGAGGGCGCGTTCACAGGATTGCCAATGGTGGGATGAGGGGCGCGAACTCGTGCACGACGTGCCGGAGTTGCAGTGGTCCGGGAAAGCCCACTCCTGCAGTGGAGCTCAGTGACTACCGAATGTCCGTTTGGTTTCTGGGTATTCAGGGCGCGCGTTTGATCTTGTCGCTCACAAATTCTTCACCGTTGAGGACCGCCGGGAGGGCTTCGATGAGTTCGGTGGGGTTGCCCTTGAGCACGTAGCCGCACGAGCCCGCGTCGAGGGCGCGTTCGACGTAGGTCGACTCACCGTGGCCCGAAAAAATCAGACAACAGGTGTCCGGCCAGCGCTGGCGGATGTCTTCGATGAGCTCGATGCCGTCCATTCCGGGAAGCGACAGGTCGATCAACGCCAGATCGACGTCGATGGCGTCCATTTGCTCGAGCGCCTCCTCGGCCGAGGGCGCCCAGCCGCACACATTATAGTCGCCGATCGCCGAGACAAACTCGGCGGTCGACTCGCGCACCAGAGGGTTGTCTTCGACGATATATACGCTAACTGCCATAGCTCGACTCCACAGCGGAGAACCAATAAATAGCGGTTATCGATTCGGTCGTCGTGCTTCTTATCAGCCTTAACTAGCCGGCTTGGGCTGGACATGAGTGGGGGCGTGTATCACCGCGGTTGTGCCCTCGCCGGGTGATGTATCGATGTCGAATCGACCTCCAAAGAGTTCCAGTCGTTCTCTGATGCTCGATAGGCCGAAGCCGTCCGACGCCCCGTCATCGAGCGTCGGGTCACGCTCGAAGCCGCGACCTTCGTCGTGCACGCGAATCACTATCCCGTCGTCCTCTTCGTCGAGTCCCACCGTCGCGCGGTCCGTATCGCCGTGCTTGACGACGTTAAAAAGCAACTCACGAACCATGTGAAAGAGGAGCACGAGCATATCCCGGTCTTCGACGTAGAAGGGATGGTCAGCCTCGACCACGACCTCCAAGCCGTGCAACTCGGCCATGTGGCTTTTGAGCCAGTCGATGGCGTCGGTGAGGCCGTCGGCGCCGAGTACCGGCGGGCTCAGGTCGACCGACAACTGCCGGGTGGTATTAATCGCCTCGTCGAGCCAATCGTAGGCCTGCTGGGCGTAGTCGATCAGCGCCTCGGTGTCGCCGGATTTGGCGTGCTTGGTCACAAAGGTCATCTTCATCTGGATGCCATACAAGCGCTGTTGCAAACTGTCGTGCAGTATCTGAGACAGCCGCCGGCGCTCTTTTTGCTGGGCCATGGTCAGATCAGAGGCGAGCTTGCGCACCTGCCGGGTTCGCTCTTCGACTTGTTGCTCGAGGGTCTCGTTCATCCGGCGTAGTTGCTGCTCGGCCTCGCGTCGCTGGGTATTGTCGCGCAATACCTTGGCGAAGCCGCGCAGGTTGTGCTCATCGTCATAAAGTGCGGACAGGGTGCCGCTGCCCCAGAAGCGGGCGCCGTCTTTGCGGACGTGCCAGCGCTCGTTGGAGGCCTGTCCACTGTCGCGAGCCTGGCCCATCTCGGCCTGCGGGATGCCTTCGCTGCGGTCCTCGGGCGTGAAGACCAGCGACGATGGCTCGCCGAGGATCTCGTCTGGCTTGTAGCCAAAGAGCCTGACGGCGCCCGGGTTCCAACTGACCACGCGGCCTTCTTCGTCGGTGGTGAAGATGGCGTATTCGTCGACGCTGTCGATGAGCAACTCGTAGTGCTGGCGGGTTCGTCGGAGGTCCTCGCGGGTCTCTTTGACCGCCGTGATGTCCACGAAGGTCAGGATGACACCCTCGATGCGATCCTCGATGGTCCGATAGGGCAGAATACGCATCAAATAAGTGCGGCCGTCGGCGTGTTCGAGGGTCTCCTCATGGGGGACGAGGGTGCGCAGCACCTCGGAGGCCTTGGCCTCCATGTCGTCGGTATCGAGCCGGTGGGTGAGGTGCGAGAGCGGACGGCCCTCGTCGAGCGGCCGAATATTGAAGATCTGCTCGAGCGCCGGGGTATAGAGCTGAATCTGCAACTGACGGTCGACGAAGAGCGTGGCCACGTCGGTGGCCGCCATTAAATTCTGGAGATCGTCGTTGGCCCGGCTGAGCTCCTCGACTTTTTCTTTGAGCTCCGTGTTCACCGTCTTGAGCTCTTCGTTGACCGACTGCAGCTCCTCTTTGCTGGTCTCGAGCTCCTCGAGGGTCGATTTATACTCCTCGTTGATCGACTGCAGCTCCTCATTGGTCGCCTTGAGCTCCTCTTGCTGGGTCTCGGCCTTCTCGGAGGTGATCTGGAGCCGCTCGCGCAGTCGGGTGACCTCGCGGGCCAAATGCTCGGCGCGCGCGTCGTCGGTCTCTTCCCCATCGATGACGCTGCCGCCGGCCTGGGCGGGGTCGGTCTCGACAAAGAGCACCAGCGCCAGCTCAGAATCTTCCTCTTCGCCTGGCACCGGGCTGACGTAGACGCGCACCGCTCGGCGCTGGCCGTCCAGCTCGGTGGTGACGGCCGGGGAGAGCGTCGGCATCTGGCTTTCGAAGGCTTCGTGTAGCCCGCTTCGAAGATCGAGGCCCAGTGGAGTGGAGACCAGCTTGATGGCGTTGGAGGTCGGGCTTCCTCCGGGCATCTGGAGATAACGCCCGGCGTTTTCGGATAGGTGGACGATGTCGAAATTCGAGTCGACGAGCAGGCTCGGAGGGGCGTGTGCCTCCAGAGACTGCTCGTGCGTCTCGAAGTCGGAGGCAGGCCGAGGTATCTCGACGGTCGGTGCGCGCCGGTGCACCTGGCGGGTGGTTCGCGGGTTCGCGCTCAGCGGCAGAGCAGGCAGCCGGTGGTGCATACGCGCCGGGGCCGGCTTGGCCTGATAGATGCGGTGGTGCTTGTCGATGCTGCGAAATAGCTCCGGGGCGCTCTCGGCGCTCTCGGAGCCCCCCAAGAACAGGTAGCCGTCGGACTCGAGCGCATAGTGGAATAACTCGAAGACCTTGCTCTGGAGGTCGCGCTGCAGATAGATGAGTAAATTGCGACACGAGATCAGCGCGATCTGGGAGAAGGGCGGGTCTTTGAGCAGGTCGTGTGTGGCGAAGAGGACCATATCGCGCAGCTCGCGTTTGACGCGATAATTGGGGCCCTCGGTGACGAAGAACCGGCGCAACCTCTCTTCGCTGATGTCGGTCACGATCGCGCTCGGATAACGGCCTTCCCGGGCATAGGCGAGCGCTTCTTCGTCGAGGTCGGTGGCGAAGATCTGGAAGGAAGGCGCCTTCTCGTAGCGATCAGCGGCCTCTAGCAAGAGGATGGCCAATGAGTAGACCTCCTCACCGGTAGCGCAGCCGGGCACCCAAATGCGCATCTCCTCGTCGTTGGGGCAGCGTTCGACGAGATCTTCGATGGCCGTTTCGCCAAGGGTTGCGAACGCATTCGGGTCCCGAAAGAAGTCGGTCACGCTGATCAGAAAGTCTTTTTGGAGCGCGGCGGCTTCACTCTGGTTGCGCCGCAGATACTCCAAGTAGTCCTCCAGCGAGTCGACCTGGCAGACGCGCATGCGCCGGGCGATGCGTCGAAAAAGGGTGTTGCGCTTATACCCCGAAAAGTCGTGGCCGGTCCTGGCCTGCAGTTGGACGAGGATCTTTCGGAGCGTGGCTTCTTCGTCCGCCCCAATCTCATCTTCCGATGGCAGCGGCCCCACATCGGCATTGGCGGCAAGCTCCTCGACCTTCGCGGCGAGCTGGTCGGCAGACAGCACGAAGTCGATGAGGCCGGTGGCGATGGCGCTCTTGGGCATCGCGTCGTATTCGGCCTCGTCGGGTAGCTGGACCATCAGCACGCCGCCGTGCTCCTTGATGGCCTTCATGCCCATGGTGCCGTCGGTGCCACCGCCCGACAACACGATGCCGATGCCGTCGGGATGTGTGTGGGCCAGGGTGCGAAAGAACACGTCGATGGGCGCGCGCTGGCCGCGCGGCTCGTCGAAGTCGGTGACGATCAGATGGCCGTCGGTGATTTCGAGGTTTTTGTCGGGGGGGATGACGTAGACGTGGCCAGATTGCATCGAGGTGCGCTCGCTGACCTGGGTCACCGGCACGGGGCTGACGTGTTGGAGCACGTCTTGGAGGTGGCTTTCGTGCTCCGGCGACAGGTGCATGACCACGACGTAGGCGATCCGAGTGTCGGCCGGCACATTTTTGAAGAACCGCTGCAGCGCCCCGACCCCGCCGGCTGACGCGCCGATGCCGACCACGGCGAGGTGGTCTTTTGCGTCTCGACCCTCTTGCTGATCGCTCCCCTGCGACTCTACGTCTCCGTCGAGTTTGGCGTTATTTTGACTCATCTGCGAACCCACTTCTTGGTTCCACAACGCGTGCCAATATATTTACGCAAGCAGCTGAGTAAAGCCCAACCGCGGGGATGCAGCCCAGCCAGCGGGCGCCCTGCCCATCCTTTTTATGCATATATTATCCATGCATATATTATGCCGCATTCTCCGGCTCGACCTCGTGCAACCATATGTCTCGCTGCGGAAACGGAAAGGAGACACCTTCGGAATCGAAGCGCAGCTTGATTTGCTCGAGCAGATCGGCGCGCACCGTCCAGTAGTCGGAAGTGGCGACCCACGGGCGCACGTCGAAGTTCACCGAGCTGTCGGCAAGCTCCTTCATGCGAATGACCGGCGCGGGGTCGGCCAGGACCTTCGGGTGGTCGTCGAGGATCTCGGCGAAGAGCTGCTTGGTTCGCCCGATATCATCTTCGTAGCCGATTCCCACCACCAGATCGATGCGCCGAGTCACCGCGGCGTCGAAGTTGGTGATCGCCTTGCCCCACACCTCGGAGTTGGGCACCGTGATCACCTTATTGTCGCCGGTGGACAGCATCGTGGACACGAGGGTCAGATCCTCGACGGTGCCCTCGATGCCGCTGATCTGCACGTAATGGCCGACGTCGAAGGGGCGATAAAAGAGCAGCAAGAAGCCCGCCGCGAAATTCGACAGCGTATCTTTGAGCGCAAACCCGAGGATCAGACCCGAGGCTCCCAGCCCGGCGATGAGCGCCGCGGTGTCGATTCCGAGGGTGTCCAGGCCGACGATGAGCGCCACGATGACCGTCGCCTTTCGGGTCACGTTGACGAGAAAATTTTTGAGCAACCCCGACGGCTCCGTCCGCGAGCGATCGAGCGCTCCCTCGACCATGCGCCCGAATAGACGCGCGAGCAGCCAGCCCACCAGCACGATCGCGAAAAAGACGAGCAGGCGGCCTCCGAGCTCGAGGCCTCGGGTGGTCAGCCACGTCTGTAAGGCTTCTGTCGATGACCAGTCTAATTCGGGCATGCTTTACTCCTGGTTGATGGGTTTGGGTCGATGGGTTTGGGTCGATGTCATGCGGTGGGTGAGTCGCAACGTTGCTATCACGGCTGACCTCGCTGTACCAAGTTGGTGGTGTAGGCGTGCGGTCGCTTCCGGTCGAAAATATGTATCCTGTGCTGTTTTCGGCGCATCCTTAGGTTTGTAGAGAATGGGTCGACACAGCGGCTTAGCCTCTCGGACAACAACCTAGGAGCAGCACGATGGGCATCGATATCATCGCATTCTTTGTGGCCATTCCAATCGCGGTTTTGGCCATCCTCTCCGTTTATTTCATCCGGTCGAGCGCTGTGAGCAACGAGCCGCCCGCGGAGGTCCGCCAGAAACTTCCTCTCCGGAAGCGGCCGCGCTTAGTTGGCTACTGGTCCTCGGCGACCATCCTGTCGGTCGTCTACATCTTGGCCGGCCTCCCCAAGCTGAGCGAATTCAATGAGGTGCTCCACCAGTTCTCCGGGTGGGGCTACTCGGAGGAATTTTTGACGTTCATCGGCGCCTCGGAGGTTGTCGCAGGCATCTTCTTACTGATCCCGCAGACCGCGCTATACGCGGCGGTCTACCTGTCGGTGATCATGGTCGGCGCCATCTACACCCACCTGGCCTTCGATACGGTGTGGTGGGCTCTACTCCCCCTGTTTTGCCTCAGCTTCTTGGTGTTCATCGCCTACGAGGCCAACGCCCGACGCAAGGCTTCCCCCACGGCCGTGGCGCCGGTGTCGGCGTGAGCTGACAATATGCGGTCTGGCCTCGAGCGACTCGACGCGTGGCGCAGAGATGTCGTAAGATGTCTGCTATGAAATCACTGGTATTGATAACGATCGTCGCCACAGCACTTTTCGCCGGATGCAGCTCGGACGCGGGATCGGAGGGGGATTCGAACCCGCCGATGGACGCGGAGCACCACGACGGGGCCGGGAACGCCGATACGGACGAGGCGGACGACGCTGGCGACGGCGGGCCGAGCAGCGACGCCGAGCTGGCGCCGCCGTGGGACCCGGACGACTCACTCGGTGGCGATCGGCCTGCCGAGGTCCTGCTGCCCGACGACTATAGCACCTCGCGCAGCTGGCCGCTGGTCATCTTGCTGCACGGCTACTCTGCCTCGGCGGCGGTCCAAGACGGTTATTTTCGCCTCAGCGACCGTCGCCACGATCGCGGCTTCATCACCGTGCTGCCAAACGGCACCCGAGACGCCAGTGGTAAGCGGTTTTGGAACGCGACGAACGCCTGCTGCAACTTCGCCGGCAGCGACGTCGATGACGTCGTCTATCTCAGCGGTCTCGTCTCCGAGGCCAAGCAGCGCTTGGCCGTCGACACCGAGCGCGTCTACTTCATGGGCCACTCCAACGGCGGATTTATGAGCTACCGGCTGGCCTGCGAGTTCGGCTCGCAGATCGCGGCCATCGCCAGCTTGGCCGGCTCGTCGTTCGACGACGCCCAAGACTGCGCCGAGGACGGCCAGGTCGGCGTCCTCCAGATTCACGGGGATAGCGACGAGACCGTTTCATACGAAGGCGGCGAATTCTTCGGCGAGGCCTACCCCGGCGCACGCGAGGTCGCCCAGCGCTGGGCGGGGCGCAACGGCTGCGAGGCGGACCCCGAGACCGGCGATTCCATCGACGCGGTCTCCAGCATCGACGGGGCGGAGACCGACATCGAGCGGTGGTCGAGTTGCGACCCGGCCACGAGCGTCGAGCTGTGGACCATCCAAGGCGGCGGCCACATCCCGGCGCTCGCCGGCGACTTCACCGATCGCGTGCTCGATTTTTTGTGGGCGCACCATTGAGGCTTTGGCGCCTCGACCCGGAGAGGGTCGCCGCTCACACACCTCCCCACGAGAAAACGAACCGCCCGAATGGTCGTCCGACCACGAAACCAAACCGTAGCTGGGGGTAAGTCCAGCCGAGTCGCCACCCGGCGACTCGGCGAGACGCCCCCCCAGAGAGGGTCGCCGCTCCACGATGCCCAATAGACGATAGCGGGTGTCCGGTATTCTACAAGACGATCGTAGCGGGGTTCGAGGTTCAACAAGACGAGCATGGCGGGTATCCGAGGCTCTCTGTGGGTGCGCCGCCCCGGGAGCGCCTACGGCGCGCCCGGCGTCGGCTTACCCACAGCTACGGTTTGGATCCCGCACGAAACCACGTCATAGGTGGATCGGGTAGAGCAACGAACCATCCGAATGTTCGCCCGACCACGAAACCAAGCCGTAGCTGGGGGCGTCTCGGCGCCTTTGGGCGTGACTTTTCGCTCTTCAGCCGCATGTTCTTCTCACACCATATAATCAAGACCGAGACCGGGAGGCGAGATGAAAGGGTATCAGGAGATCAAAGACCTGGCTGAGGCCGTCGGAGGAATGCCCGTGTGGGGCTGTATGCCGGGCAGTCCCGCCCATAAGGCGGGCATTCAATATGGCGATATTCTGCTGCGCATCAACGGCGAAGAGGTGTCTTGTTTCGAGGAGTATGTCGCCGCCAAAAGGCTCACTGACGACAGATTGAGCGCGCGTGTGATGCGGGGAGGCCAGACACTGGACGTCGAGCTGAATATGGGCGACCCGCAGTGGAATCCATCCTACGAAAAGGTCGTCGAAGAGGTCGCCGACGAGGAGTATATGGCCGCGCTGGCCGCCGCCGACGATTGCGACCCAGAGCACGGCCCCAATTAAGCTGCAAAATTCTAATATGCTGCAAAATTCTAAGCTGCAAGATTTGCGCTCTACGGTGCAAGAACTGCGAGCCTTTCGGCGCGGGCGCAATTTTTTCGCGGGGCTCTCCATCTGTCGGTTTCGGCAAGGGGACGTAGTTACCGGGCGAATCTATTTGTGTCACGTTGGCACGCAGATTGCTTTGGAATAGGGGGAAGGCAAGAGGCGTTGCTACATGGACATGAACCACCCTTTTTATCGTAGATAATCATGAAGTTTCGAGTTCCTTATCTGTCACCCCTCGATTCAAAAAGCTCTCGCGATTCGGATTCCTCGGAGTCGGACTCGGCGGAGACGTCGCCCCAGCAAGCGAACCTGGCCGAGCGAGATTACGACTCCGGTCGTGAGCGGAACTTTCCGACGCTGACCGAGAGCGTCGCCGCGGAGACCGCGGC
This sequence comes from uncultured Bradymonadales bacterium, assembly GCA_964386725.1. Lineage (GTDB taxonomy): Bacteria > Myxococcota_A > Bradymonadia > Bradymonadales > Bradymonadaceae > CAYLTX01. The sequence continues at coordinate 66,651 of CAYLTX010000007.1, forward strand.
CATTCCTGTCAGCGTCGGGATTGGCGACGAGACCACCGATACGCACGCAGCGTTCTCGACATGCAAGACCGCCGGCACGTGTGAGGATTGTGCGTGTCGCCCTCTGGAGATGCAGAGCGATGCGCACTCCGAGGAGCTAATGATGCCTGCCGAAGCCGCCTCCTGGCTGCACACCCTCGGGGACTACGAGGGGTATTGGTTGGTCGAGTGGGCGCGCGCCGGCGATGAATTTCCCATTCAGTTGGTTGTCGGTGATGGGCGCATCTTCTACGGCGTCGCTCGACAATGTCTGTCGTGGACCGACGACGTCCTCGCTCGTAGTTGCCCGGGGTTCCTCGACGCCTATCGCGAGTATCGAGAACGCCGGCGTGCGCACCCGGTGGCGATCTCGATGTTCGACTTGCTCGTCGACCTCGACGAGCTTCCCGTCGATGAACGACAGCGCCAGGCTTTGCTCGACCACCTCGCTCGGATGCTCTCGCCCGGGACGCAGGGCAAGGGCAAGCGCTGGCGGCTCGACCCCGCACTCTTCGAGGGTCACGAGTATCTGTCCTTCGAGCCCTCCAAGGTGCTGGCGGCCATTGGCCGGCAGATGTGCCCGATCGACGACCTCATCGAGGAGTTCGATCGCCTCAATATCGAGCCCGAGGAGGGATGGCTGTTCTCGCGCGGGGAGGCCGAAGGCGATCGCCTCATCTACAGCAGCCAGCCGCTTCGCCACAGCACCGAGAGGTTGCCGGAGCTCTCCGCTCGGGCGGTCACGATGCTGCGAACCAGTGCGATGACGCCGGCCGCCGACGAGCCGCTCACGAGAGCCATCGGAGTGAGCGGAGATCAGGTGTGGATGTGCGTGGCCGACGATGAATCCGTCGCCCTGACTCGCCATCCCATGGCCCATTTGGGACGCCTATTCCGGCTGGTCGAAGGAGTGGCGTGAGGGAACACTCGTGGGCCAAGCCCGCTGGGCGGCGGACTCTACGGCGATGGTGGTCTTATAGGTCACGAAGAGACTGGAGCTGAGCATCAAGACGGCCGCGACGACGGGGTGGAGCAGGCCGGCGGCGGCGATAGCGATTCCGATGGCGTTGTAGGCGGTGGCAAAGCGCAGGTTGAACCGCACGGTGGCGAAGGCGTCGCGCGCCGTCTCGATGACCCGGCCGATAGCTCGAAGATCCTCGCCCGACCAGCGCAAGTCGCCGACCTCGCCGGCCAATTCAGCCCCGCCATGGACGTCGATGGCGACATCGCTTTGGGCCATGGCGGCTGCGTCGTTGACGCCGTCGCCGACGAATAACACGGTCTTTCCCCGTTCTTGTAGACGCTGCACGGCTCGGTGTTTTTGATCCGGCTTCATCCCGGCCTCGATCCAGTCCAGGTCGAGCCGGCGTGTGCGGCTTTCGTGGTCGCCGGTCATCAGACCGATCTCGACGCCCATCGAGCGCAGCAGCGAGAGCCCCTCGTCGACGGTGTCGCGGACCTGTTCGTCGATGGCGGCCACGCCCGCCGGCTGGCCGTCGACCACGGCGACGATGTGACGGGCTCGGGGGCCACCGTGGACGCGCGCTCGAAGAGCCTCGAGGCCCGCGGCGAATCCAAGAGGTGCCAGGCTCCCTACAGGCCGTGCTGAGGACGCTGAGAACGCTGATTGAGGGCGCTTTGCGCCCTGAAAGGCGAAAAGGGGGCGCCCGTGATCCGCGGGCTCCCTCCGGTCCGAACAACGGACCGTCGGTCACCGCGCGGCTACAAGTGCCCTGCTACGCTCCGCAGGGCGACGCTCCACTTCGTTCCGCTCATCGGGGAGCTTCGCTGATTTTCTGTTCGTTTCCGGGCGCTCCGAGTCATCTCCGCAACCCACCGGCAAACACCCCAAACGCCTCGACGACCGTCTCCACGTCATCTCCCGATAGATCCGAATGGGCCACGAGCCGCAGGCTCGCCTCTCGCACGAATACGTTGATGCCACGCGACTGCATAAACTCGCCGATGGTCTCCATGGCGGCGTCGTCGAGCGCGACGAAGAGCATATTGGTATGCGGCCCATCGACGTCGAAGCCGTGCCCGCGCAGGCCCTCGGCGAGGCGTCGGGCGTTTTCGTGGTCCGCGGCGAGCCGGTCCTCAAAGCCGGAGAGGGCGAGTAGACCTGCCGCAGCGAGCACGCCGGCTTGGCGCCAGCCGCCGCCGAGGACCTTGCGCCAGCGGCGGGCGCGCTCGATGAACTCCGAGGGCCCGCATAAGACTGAGCCGACCGGTGCGCCGAGGCCTTTCGACAGGCAGATGGACACCGTATCGAAGGGGCGGGAGAGCACGCCGGGCTCGACGCCCAAAGCGACCGCGGCGTTGAACAAACGCGCGCCGTCCAAGTGGAAGCCGAGCCCGTGGTGGCGGGCGAGGGCGGCGACGTCGTCGACGTAGGACGGCTCGATGGCCTTCCCGCCGATGGTATTCTCCAGGCAGATGAGCCGTGTCTTAGCGAAGACCAACCCGTCGGGCTTGATGGCAGCCTCGATCCTGTCGACCGGCATCGTGCCGTCGGGGGCGTGCTCGACCGGCTGAGGCTGCACGCTGCCCAGCACCGCCGCGCCGCCGCCCTCGTGGCGGTAGGTATGCGCATTCTGGCCGACGATATATTCGTCGCCACGCTCACAATGGGCCATGATCGCGCACAGGTTGCTCATCGTGCCGCTGGCCACGAATAGCGCCGCCTCTTTGCCGACGGTCTCCGCGGCGAGCGCCTCGAGTCGGTGGACTGTGGGGTCGTCGCCGAAGACATCGTCGCCGACGGTGGCCTCGGCCATGGCGCGGCGCATCTCGGGCGTAGGACGGGTGACCGTGTCACTTCGCAGGTCGATAGGGGGCGGTTGTTGGGTGTGGTTTGTCATGCACGGATCCGAGACAACGTGTGAGCCGGCTCATTCATCGCCGTCTATGTCGAGCCTCTCGACATGGGTCGCAGGCCGGCCACGGAAGTTCGTGTCGGAGCGGACCAGATCGACCAGAGAGGTAAATCCGTCGCGTAAGACGACCTGGAGCAATGGGTCGGTGTTGCAGTCGTATTCGCGGCACACGCTCGGCCGCGTCTCCCAGCGTGTGCAGCGTTGAGTCTTTGGGTCACAGTACACACACAGACCGTCTTCGGGCCGCTTCTCGATGAACCGGCGCTCGACCCCGTCGGGCCCAACCTCGCGTTCGTCCGGGCCGAGTCGGACGAGTAATCGGCAGCAAAAGGTCGCACAGCCCAATCGGTGCCCCTCCTCGCAGTTGATCAAGACTTCCTCGGGTTCGAGTGGCATCGAATGCCCCGGCTTTGAATATTTGAGTATCGTACCTCCAGTCTATCAGAGTGCGCCGAGATGCGCGAGGTGGGTTATTACTGACAGGGTGCGGCGTGACTTTTCGCTCTTCAGCCGCATGTTCTTCTCACACCATATAATCAAGACCGAGACCGGGAGGCGAGATGAAAGGGTATCAGGAGATCAAGAAGCTGGCTGAGGCCGTCGGAGGAATGCCCGTGTGGGGCTGTATGCCGGGCAGCCCCGCCCATAAGGCGGGCATTCAGTACGGCGATATTCTGTTGCGCATCAACGGCGAAGAGGTGTCTTGTTTCGAAGAGTATGTCGCCGCAAAAAGGCTCACGAACGACAGATTGAGCGCGCGTGTGATGCGGGGAGGCCAGACGCTGGATGTCGAGCTGAATATGCGCGATCCGCAGTGGAATCCGTCCTACGAAAATGTCGTCGAGGAGGTCGCCCACGAGGAGTATATGGCCCCGCTGGCCGCCGCCGATAATCGCGGCGAAGAGCACGGCCTCAATTGAGCTGCAAAATTTGCGAGCTGAGGTGCAGAAATTGCGACCGCTGCGGCACGGGCGCAAGATTTTCGCGAGCCTCCCAATCCGTCGAATTCGGCGAGGGGGCGCGGTTTCCTAGCGAATCTATTTGTGTTAGGTTGGCACGCAGATTGCTGTGAAACGAGGGGAAGGCAAGCGATATCGCTGCATCTACATGAACCACCCCTTTTATCGTAGACAATCATGAAATTTCGAGTGCCCTATCTGTCACCCCTCGATTCAAAAAGTTCTCGCGCTTCGGATTCCTCGAAGCCGGACTCCACAGAGAAGTCGCCCCAGCAAGTGAACCTGTCCGAGCGAGACTACGACTCCGGTCGTGAGCGGAACTTTCCGACGCTGACCGGGAGCGTCGCCGCGGATACTGCGGCCATTCCCGTCAGCGTCGGTATCGGCGATGAGACCACCGACACGCACGCAGCATTCTCTACGTGCAGGACCGCCGGCACGTGTGCGGATTGTGCGTGTGGCCCTCTGGAGATGCACAGCGATGCGCACTCCGAGGAGCTGATGATGCCTGCCGAAGCCGCCTCCTGGCTGCACACCCTCGGGGACTACGAGGGGTATTGGTTGGTCGAGTGGGTGCGCGCCGGCGACGAATTTCCCATTCAGTTGGTTGTCGGTGAGGGGCGCGTCTTCTACGGCGTCGCTCGACAATGTCTGCCGTGGACCGACGACGTCCTCGCTCGCAGGTCCCCCGCGTTCATCGACGCCTATCGCGAGTATCGAGAACGCCGGCGTGCGCACCCGGTGGCGGTCTCGATGTTCGACTTGCTCGTCGACCTCGACGAGCTTCCCGTCGATGGACGACAGCGCCAGGCTTTGATCGAGCACCTCGCTCGGATGCTCTCGCCTGGGACGAAGGGCAAGGGCAAGCGCTGGCGGCTCGACTCCGCACGCTTCGAAGATCACGAGTATCTATCCTTCGATCCCTCCGAGGTGATGGTCGCCATTGGCCAGCAGATGTGCCCGATCGACGGGCTCGTCGAGGAGCTCGAGCGCCTCAATATCGAGCCCGAGGAGGCATGGCTGTTCTCGCGCGGGGAGGCCGAAGGCGATCGCCTCATCTGCAGCATGCAGCCGCTGCGCAATAGCATCGACAGGTTGCAGGAGATCTCCGCTCGGGCGGTCACGATGCTGCGAACCAGTGCGATGACGCCGGACGCCGACGAGCCGCTCACAAGGGCCATCGGAGTGAGCGAAGATGACGTGTGGATGTGCGTGGCCGACGATGAGTCCGTCGCCCTGAGTCGCCATCCCATGGCACATTTGGGGCGCCTATTCCGGCTGGTCGAAGGAGTCGGGTGAGGGCCAGGCCCGCTGGGCGGCGGACTCTACGGCGATGGTGGTCTTGTAGGTGACGAAGAGACTGGAGCTGAGCATCAAGACGGCTGCGACGACGGGGTGGAGCAGGCCGGCGGCGGCGATAGCGATGCCGACGGTGTTGTAGGCGGTGGCAAAGCGCAGATTGAATCGCACGGTGTCGAAGGCGTCGCGCGCCGTCGCAATGACCCGGCCGATGGCCCGAAGATCCTCGCCCGACCATCGTAAATCACCGACCTCACTGGCCAATTCGGCGCCGCCACGAACATCGATGGCGACATCACTTTGGGCCATGGCGGCCGCGTCGTTGACGCCGTCGCCGACGAATAACACGGTCTTTCCCTGTTCTTGTAGACCCTGTACGGCTCGGTGCTTCTGATCCGGCTTCATGCCGGCCTCGATCCAGTCCAGGTCGAGCCGGCGTGTGCGACTTTCGTGGTCGCCGGTCATCAGACCGATCTCGACGCCCATCGAGCGCAGCAGCGAGAGCCCCTCGTCGACGGTGTCGCGGACCTGTTCGTCGATGGCGGCCACGCCCGCCGGCTGGCCGTCGACCACGGCGACGATGTGACGGGCTCGGGGGCCACCGTGGACGCGCGCTCGAAGAGCCTCGAGGCCCGCGGCGTGTCGTCCGGATTCGTCTTCCAACTCCACCCGATCACTGCCCGTCAGCTCGAGGCAGTGAGCAGCGCCGTCGAGGCGGATCCGGGCGGCGATGCCCCGGCCGGGGAGGATTTTGACGGAGTCGACCTCCACGGTGGATCGGCAGCAGGGGGAGGCGAGCGTGCCTTCGAGGCGCCCCAGCGCGCGGGCGACCGGGTGGTCGATTGCTTTTTCGACTTCGACGATCAGGTGGCGCAGATCGGCGGCGTCGACGGGAGACCCATCGGCGACGACGAAGTCGACGAGCAGCGGGGCCGGTTCGGTCAGCGTGCCGGTCTTGTCAAAGACTACCGTGTCGACCCGGGACAGCGTCTCGACGCACTGTCCGTGATTGGGCACGAGCCCCCGGCGAGCCCACTTGCCCATGGTCGCCCACACCGCCAGCGGTACGGCAAAACCCAGCGCGCAAGGGCAGGCCACCAGGAGGACGGCCAGAGCATTGAACAGCCCGACGGTCCAGTCGTCGGCGATCGTCCAGCCGGCGAAAGTCACCGTGGTGGCGACCAGCACCAGCGGAACGAACCATTCGATGGCTCGCTCGGCGTCCTCTTGCCACTTCGAGGGCCGCTGCCATGCCCGCTCGACTGAGGCGACGACGTCATCGATGAGTCGCTGCCCCGCGCACGCCGTGGCTCGGATCTGCAGGACACCGTCGACGCTGTGGGTGCCGGCGTAAACGGTGTCGCCGGGCCGACGGGCAGTGGCGAAGGACTCCCCGGTAATCTCGGCCTCGCGAACCAGAGCGGTGCCCGATTCGACGATGCCGTCCACGCAGATCATCTCCCCGGGGCCCACGACGATTGTGTCACCGACGGCTACCTCGGCCAACGCCACGTCTCGGAGTTGGCCGTCGTCGTCGCGCCGGCGCACGGTCTTGGCGTCCGGAGCCCACGCCCGGGCGGCGGCCAGGCCCTGGCGGCGGCGAAAAGCGCCGACCTTACGCCCCACGGCGTGAATGACCAGGAGCACGGCGGCGACCTCGAAGTACACCGGTCCATGCTGGCTGATCATGGACACCAGCGATGCCCCCACCGCGGCCCCGATACCGATCATGAAGAAGAGATCGAAGGTGATACGCCGCTCTCGCAAGGCCTGCCAGGCGCCGTCGGCCAGGGGTCGGCCGATAAGCTCGAAGACGATGACCATGCTACCCAGCAGCGCGATGTGGATAAAGAGGGTGATATTGGCCGCCGCCTCGGCGCTGCTGATCGCCAAGCTGACAACCATGATATTGCCGGTGAGCAGAAGGCTCAGGCCGAGCTGCCATATCGAGGATTCCGTATCGCTCGTCGAGCCCTGTTGGAGCCGTGAAGACTCGCTCGTCGACGGCGGCTTATTTTCGCAGCAGGCTCCCATTATCTCTCAGTCCGGTCGCTCAATTAGATGGGCCGGCGTCGGGTTGCTCGGCGTCGGGTTGGTCGGCGTCGGGTTGGTCGGCGTCGGGTTGCTCGGCGTCGGGTTGGCCAGCGTCTGTCTCCGGTGACGGCGCCTCGATGGCCTGCCAGTCGAATTGCTCGAGCTCCTCGTTGGTCCAGGCCTCCTCGCGCTCGGCGGTAGCCTGCCGCACCTGGCCGACGAGCTCGGCTTCGACGGGCTCGGCGTCGTTTCCCCAGGACTGGCGCACGTAGGTCATGACCGCGGCGATTTCCTGGTCGTCCAGTTGAGCCCATCCGGGCATCGCGTTGTTGTAGGTGACCCCTTGGACCTCCAGGGGGCCTTCGAGGCCGCGCAGGAGGAGCGCGGCGAAGGGGCGAGGATCGCCGAGGACCCGCTCGCTGCCTACCAGAGGTGGGAAACTCCCTTCCAATCCCTGCCCGTCGGCCTGGTGACAGGGGACACAATTGGAGAAGACCTCCTCGCCCATCGCCATCGGGTCGACCTCGTCGGCTTCTTCGGCCTCCGGGGCGACAGCCTGCTCCTCGAGTGGGATGATATCGATGACATCGGGACGAAAGCCCGCACTATAGGCGCCGATATACCAGCCGCCCCAACCGGCGAAGCCAATGAAGAATAGGATGAGCCACACCGATACGGGTTCGAAGCCGTCGCGAGGGCGCTCGTGTTCGCGCATGACCGGGTCGTGGAGGGCGTGGACGTCGTCCCACTCACCCTCTTCGGCCTCCGCGCCCATCGATCGGCGCCGGCCCCTACCATTGTCTGAGTTCGGTTCGTCGGCCATGCTCATTGCCCCCTGCCGGTCGGATAGGTGTGGTCCAGGCTCAACAGGTAATCGACCAGTGCCTCAGCCCGGTCGGTGGGGACAACCCAACGGTCGGGGTCGTCGTATTGCTCGGGGAAATTTAGAGCGTTTTCGGGGCGCTGGCCGTCTCGTCGCGGGATGGATTCGTATAAGAACCGGTGCGGAGGCATAATCGAGCCCGGCGAGGTGATGACGGGGTTATATAGATGGAGGTGGTGCCAGGCGCGTGAAGGCTGGCGAGCCCCGATATTGGCCAGGTCGGGGCCGGTGCGCATGGTCCCCAATAGGGGAGGGCTATCATAGATATGGTCCACCGGTTCGGTCTGCCGCGGGCCCCAGCCGCGCTCTTGGTCGGCGCCGTAGTCGTCGGGACGAACCTGCTGGGAGTGGCAGTAGAGGCATCCCAGCTCGCTGTAGGTCATCCGCCCTTCGGCGACGTCTCCGGTGGGCTCCTGGGGCATGGTGGTGCCATCGTCGAGTTGGACCGGCTCGAGGGGCTCGAACTGCCAATCCGGGATAATCACCAGACCCACAAAAGAGGCGCTCACCGTCAAGATGACGCCGATCAATAGGCTCAATGAGCGATTCACGATTCCCTCCGGGCCTCGTTCGACGGTTCTTGCTCCTCCTCCAATTGGCGAGCGCGCGGCCGCTGCTCGCCGTCGCCGCGCCACATCTTCCACACCAAGATCGCAAAGGCGATGTGACCGATCGTCATCAGAGTGCCGGCCACGCTACGCGACCACAGGTAGGGGATGGTATCGGCGACGATCTCCAAAAAGGGCGTCGTGGACAGGTTCATCTGCTCGCCCTGGACCCAACCTCCCCAGCTGAGGCCGGTGAAGTACAAAAACATGCCCACTGCGGTCGTCCAGAAGTGCACCTTGATGAGCCTCGCCGACGGCCACTCTCGGCCGGTCAGCCGGGGCACGATATAGTAGATGGCCCCGAAGAGGATCATCGTAAAGAAGGCGTACATCCCCAGATGGGCGTGGGCGACCGTATAATGGGTGAAGTGCGTAGTCTCGTTGACCGATCGCAGCGCCAACAGCGAGCCCTGAAAGCTGACCACCGTATAGCTCATCGCTCCGAAGACGATGAACCGCAGCGTGGGGCTGAATTTGAGCTTGTGGAAGTGACCGAGCATGGTCATGTGATGGTTGATGGCCACGGTGATCACCGGGATGAACATCATCATGCTGGCCACCGTGCCCACCGAGGTCAGCCACACCGGCAGCGGGCCGCCGATGAGGTGGTGGGTGCCCGCCCAATTATAAAAGAGCGCCAGCGTCCAGAAGCCCAGAAGCGACAGATAGTAGCTATGGATCGGGCGTCCGATGACCTTGGGGATGAAGTAATAGGCCGCCGCCAATCCGATGGGGGTAAACCAGATGCCCAGCACGTTGTGGGCGAACCACCAATTGGCCGTCGCCTGGGCGACCCCGGTGGCCCCGCCCAGGTGGATCATGAGGTTGGCCAATACATAGAGGATCGGAAACCAGATCACCGCCCCGAATAGGTACCATTGGGAGACGTAGACGTGATGTTGGGTGCGTCGGCGAAAGACATCGAGCGAGGTGAGCATCACCGCCAGGAATCCGAGGCCGAGCAACGCGGCGGTCCACACCGGAAATTCGAGCCACTCTACGCTGCTGAAATGGCCGGTCAGCAGCGTCACCGTGCCTCCGGCGACCGCCAGGTTCCAGACGATGCCGACGGCATATAACACCTTCTGGAAGCGCAGCCTCGCCCGCGACAGCCGAGCTTGAAGCCAGAATAGGACCCCCATGCCGGCCAGCGACGACCACCCGTAGATGACCGTGTTCAGGTGAGCGGGCCGGACCCGGCCGAACGTCAGCCATTCCCAGTCCGCCACGAAATCCGGCGTGTGCAGTTTGATGGAGGCCACCAGCGCCAGGGTGCTGCCAAACAACAGCCAGAAGATGGCAGTGAGAAAATAAAACAGCACCGGCCCCCGGCAGGAGGCGTCGATGGCGGCCCTCTCCAGGACCGCTTCCTTGGTCGCCTCGTCCTCTGGGGTGGGCTCCGAGGGCGGATCGGTTTGCGCGCGTGGTTCCTCCGCGTCACTCATCACCCGTCTCCACCGGCAATACATTGCCATCCGGCCCATCGCCGGGGAAAAAGTCAGTCATCTGGCCGATCGGTTCCTCCTCGTCGAAGATCGAGCGGGCCGCGTCGTCAAAATTGCTCAGGTGGCCCTGGCGCACCGCCCAGCTCAGCGCCCAGACGGTGCTGATGCCGAAGGCAATCCACGTGCCCCATATCAATAGATATACGAACGTCATTGACCCTCCCTTGGTCGTACTGCTGCTTGATTGCTGCTGAACCTAGATGCAGGCCGACACTTTTCAAGTGGACGGCTCGCCGGCCAGGGCGAGGTGCGCCCCGAGGTGACGTTGTAGTCTGAGGTGACGTTCTTAGGTTGGACGTGGCGGCTCGCCTCAAGCTCGCCCCAAGGAGGAACGATGGAGAAGAGCGACTCCCAGACGACCGGGCTGAGCCACCGTCAGCGGATGAGTCTGTCGGTGGCCAGCTATTTCTTCGCAGTCCTGGCGTTGGCGACCCTCGCCCTGGGCCTATTCGGGCTCGACGTCCCCCATTTCCCGCTGCTGGCCTTCGGGCTGCTCGGCGTGGCCGTGCTCGCCCGAATTCTGCGCGACGAACGGGCTCCCGATACCAAGTAGGGCGGTTCGAAGCGCTCCCCGAACATTTATTCTTCGATAAATCCGGCCTTGACCAGCTCGTCGAGCAGGGCGGGGCGCCTGTCGTATTGGGTGGTGATGTCCTCGATGACGAAGCCCCAGTAGCTGGGCTCGCCGGCGGCTTCGAGCTCGTCGCGCAGTCGCCTCAGGATGGTGCAGGCGCGGCGGTAGTGGCGGCGCTGGCCGCGGCCGATGCGGTAGTTGATGGCGCTCATTCGGCACGAGATGATCAGCTCGACCTGGTCGTCGCCGGCCGCGCGCAGGAGTGGGTCGGCGCAGTGTCGAATGCGGCGGTGCTCCTCGTGCTCGAACCAACATTCGATGGCCGCGTCGAGCTCACCGCGGCGAAGAGCCTCTTTGATCCAAATATCGGGCAGATGCTCGCGCACCGCGTCTTGGACGTCGTCGAAGTAGTCGACGTGGCCGCAGCGGCGCGCGTGGCGTTTGAACAGCCGAAAGTCTTTGAGGTAGCCGGTGCGCTCGAAGATGGCGCGCAGATAGGGCAGGACCTCCGGGAGTCGGGCGTCGTCGACGCGGTCGACAAATTCGGCGGCGGCCTCGCGTGCGTCGCGCAGCTTGACCTTGGTCGGGTCGTCGAGCCAGCGGTCGAGCACCTCCTGGTAGTGGTCGGCCGAACTCGGCGAGGCGTCCGGGTCGGATTTGCGCCACTGCTCGCGGCCGACCGGCAGCTTGGCGAAGGCGGCGTCGGCGCGCTTATATAGCGGCTCGCAGGCCGCCTGCATCAGCGGGCCATCCCAGTCGTAGACGCCGCCCTCGTCGTAATACGGCGGCAGGTGGTCGAGGATGCAGCCGGCGCCGCCGAGCGTGTCCCGGGCGCCGAAGACGACGCGGCCGACGCCGTGCAATAGCAGCGTGCCGGCGCACATCACGCACGGCTCGAGCGTGGTGTAGCAGGTCATCTCGCCGGCTCTGGCCCACAGGCTTGCGTCGACGTTTTGGAGGGCGACGACCTCGGCGTGGCGGCCGGGGTTGTAGGTCGGCTCGACCACGGCGCTGTGGCCCTCGGCGATGACCTCGCCGTCGAGGGTGATCACTGCCCCCACGGGCAGGTTGCCCTCCCTCTCGGAGTCGAGGGCGAGCATGATGGCGCGGTCCATAAATCGTCTGTCGGTGGCTTTTTTCATCGTCGGTAGTCTTATGATCGGCGCTGCCGATGGGCAAGGCGCTCGCGGTCAGGCGGTCCCGAAGTATCAAGGACACGCCCCACCGGAGGCGACCCACGCGTCGAAGGCGGCGACGAATTCGTCGTGGCTCAGCGGGGGCTTGGTCCGGTCCCCGCCGGGCTCCCAGCCCCACAGCACCAGCGCGTCCTCGGCGACGTGGTGCCGGAGTTGGTCGAGGGTTTTGTAGCCGTTGTCGCCCGGCCGTTTGAGCTGCTCACAAAGCTCGATTTCGGAGCGTCCTTCGAAGACCAGCGGCATATCTTCGTCCGGAAGCCCCCAATGAGGAGCTCCGGGAGGGCCGCCGTCCACGCCGAGTTCGTCGGCGTTCTTCTCGGCGTGGCAGGTCGAGCAGTCGAGGCCGTTTTCGACGCTCTTGCGCGAGACGTTCATCGCGTGGGGCTTGCTGTCGTCGGTCTGCAGAGGTCGGTCGCCGGCGGGATGGCAATTCATACAGCGCGGCGACATCAATACCGCGTAGACGTCTGACCAGGCTTCTTTGCCGCGCTCGACGGCCGGCTCCGAGGGCGGGTTGGCCGCGGCATCGGCGAGGGTCACGCTGGCCATGATGGCGCCGCGGGTGGGCTCGATCGGCATCTGGTCTGATCCGTCAGCCGCAGATCCACCGCCGGCCGCGCTGGCGAGCCCGGCACCGACGAGCATGACGATGGCAATGAGAGCCGCGAGGTGTCTTGGTCGAATACCCATGGGCTATGCCTCCTTCCAGGCGTCTTGAAACGGCATCGTTCTGAGCCTCCTGCCGGTCGCGTTGTAGATAGCGCCGGCCAACGCCGGGGCCACCGGCGGCAGGCCGGGCTCGCCGACGCCGGTCGGCGGGGCGTCGCTGTCGATGATGTCGACGTCGATCTGTGGTGACTCGCGCATGCGGATGAATCCAAATGTATCGAAATTTCCCTGCACGACGCGCCCGTCGACGAAATCGATCTTTTGCATGATCGCCGCTGACAGCCCCTGTGCGATGCAACTCTCCATCTGGGAGACGACGATGTCCGGGTTGAGCGCGAGGCCGCAATCGACCGCGCAGGAGACACGGCGCACGACGAGCTCGTCGTCGAAGACGCCGGCCTCGATGACCTGGGCGCAATAGGTGCCGAATGACTTGTGGACGGCGATGCCTCGGCCGAAGCCCTCCTCGACCGGCGAGCCCCAGCCCCCCAACTCGGCGGCGCGGTCGAGCACGCCCAACTTACGAGGGTCGTCGGTGAGTAATTCGCGGCGTACTTCATACGGGTCTCGGTCCGCGGCCACGGCCAGCTCGTCGATGAAGCTCTCCACCGCGAAGGCGTTGAACGAATGGCCGACCGAGCGCCAAAAGCTGACCGGGACGTCGACGCGAATCTGAGTATATCCCACGCGTACGTTGGGGACTGCGTAGGTCAGGTCCGAGGCTCCCTCGGTGGCCAGCATATTGGGCAAAGAGTCGCTGTCGACGATATTGCCGGCGGTCTTGCCCATCATCGTGCGGGTCAGCCGCGGCATCCACTCCGGGAGGATCGACGGCAGCCACGCGTCCAATTGGAGCAGCGACTGAGACATCGTGTGATAGTCGATGGCTACGGGGCGGCCGTCGGCGTCGACGGCTCCGCGCACCCGGGTGTGGGAGAACGGCCGATAATAGCCGCCGCGGGTGTCGTCCTCGCGCGTCCAGATCACGCGCACGGGTCGGCCGATCTCGCGCGAGACGAGCACCGCCTCGATGATATAGTCGATGAGCAGGCGCCGCCCGAATCCGCCGCCCAACATGGTCGTGTGGACGTGGACGTCCTCGCGGGGCAGGCCCAGCAGCGTGGCGACGTCGCCCTGAGCTGCAGACTGCCACTGCACCGGCGCCCAGATATCGACACGGTCGGCTTGGACATACGCCGTGCCGTTTTGGGGCTCGAGGGGGGCGTGCGCCAGGTAGGGCGCCTCGTAGGTGGCGTCGACGACGTTCAGATCGGCGTCGTCGAGGCGGCGCTCGACCTCGCCGTCATCGCGCAGGGTGACGGCTGGCTCGTCGTCGCGTCGGCGCGCCGCATCGCGCATCTCGGAGGTGTTGAATCCGTCGAGGGAACTCTCCGTCCACTCGACCTCGACGTGCGGGGCTGCGCGGCGCGCCTGCCAATATTTGTCGGCGACCACCGCGACGCCGCGTTCGAAGGCGAAGATGTCGACGACACCGCGCATTTGGGCGGCCTCGCCGGCGTCGAAGGAGGCGACTCGTGCCCCGAGCACCGGTGGGCGGATGACCAGGGCCTCGACCATGCCTTCGATGTGGATGTCGAGGCCGTATTCTGCGGTGCCGTCGACCTTGGGATCGAGGTCGACGCGCGGCTTTGACTTGCCCAGGACCTCGAATTGCGCGGGCTTTTTGAGCGGCACATCACCGGGAATCGCCTGCCCGGCGGCCACTTGGGTCAACGCGCCGTATCGCATGAAATCACCGGTCGATCTCCGATGGATGGCGCCGCCGTGCGCCTCGCAGTCGCCGCGCGCGCAGCCCCAGGTGGCGGCCGCCGCCGAGATGAACATCTCGCGCGCGCGCGCCGCGGCCTGGCGCACCGGCTTATAGGTCTGGGCCGTCGAGGAGGAACCGCCGGTCTGCTGAACGCCGAAGATCTGGAACTCCGGGCCGGCCTCGGCGTGGAAGGGCTCGACCTGGTCGAGGTCGACCCCGAGCTCCTCGGCCACCAGCATCGCGTGGTGGGTGAAGACGCCTTGGCCCATCTCGGATTTGCCGACCGCGACCAGCACTCGGTCGTCGGGCGTCACCGCCACGACGGCGTTGGGCTGGAAGGCCCCGCTCGAGGCGGCCACGTCGCGCATTCGCTGCTGATCCGCCCCGAGACAGCCGGGCAGCGATATGCCCATCAAAAAAGCGCCGCTGCCGAGCAGCGAGACGCGCAAGAAATCACGACGATTCATTCCGAGCCTCCCAGCATTTGAGCAGCGCGGTGGATAGCCTTTCGAATCCGCGGATAGGTCCCACAGCGGCATAGATTGGCCGACATGGCCGCGTCGATATCGTCATCGTCGGGCGAGGGGTTGTGCCGAAGCAGGGCGACCGCCTGCATGATTTGGCCGGATTGACAGTAGCCGCATTGGGGGACGTTGCCCTCCACCCAGGCTTTTTGAACGGCGTGGAGTTCGTCGCCGTCGGCCAGCGATTCGATGGTGTGGACCGAGCGGCCGGCGACGTCCCCCACGCCGATTACGCAGGAGCGCTTGGGCTCGCCGTCGAGGTGGACCGTACACGCGCCGCACAGGGCCTTGCCGCAGCCGTACTTCGTGCCCTTGAGCCCGAGCTCTTCGCGCAGCA
>CAYLTX010000008.1:0-10777 GCA_964386725.1 uncultured Bradymonadales bacterium
AGCCCGTCGACCGGGAGCCGGAGCCGGAACCCGTCGACCGGGAGCCGGAGCCGGAACCGGAACCCGTCGACCGGGAGCCGGAGCCGGAGCCGGAACCCGTCGACCGGGAGCCGGAGCCCGAACAGGAACCGGAACCGGAGCCGGAACCGGAGCCGGAGCCCGAGGAGGAAGAAGACCCCCCGCGCGCACCGGTCAGTTTTTAGTGAGGACGCAATCCCCCGCATTTGATGACTGATTGCAGGAGCCACAAGATGTACCGTTTGGCCCATGCCCATACTGCCCTTTGTACTTTTCTCGTGGCTCTCGCGGCCTCGCTGATTGTCTCAGCCTTGGCGCCGGCGTCTGCAGAAGCGTCGCCGTGGACCGTGCAGGAGGATCAATTCGTCTTGACGCTCGCCTCCAATTACCAGAGCGCGGACGAGGAGTTTTTGCCCGACGGCGAGCTGCAGAGTTTTCCGCTGAGTGGGCGGTTTTCGGCGTATACGCTGGGGCTGGGAGGCCGCTACGGGTTCACCGACCGCTTCGAAGGCGCCTTCAAGGTCAACTTCAAGCAGGTCAACTACGAGGCCAACCCCGTCCTGCTCGCACCACCCGAAGACGGCGGCGATACGGCGGCGCTCAATAACGCGATCCTCGACTTCAGCAGGTCGAGCGCCGGCGCCGGCGATGTCTTTTTTCACGGGCGATATAACTTCATGCGCGGGTCGGTGATGATGACCACCGACACTTCCCTGAAATTTCCCACCGGCTACGACCAGCCCAGCGGGACCTTCGCGGATCCCACTGCGCCGACCCCGACGACCGTCGAGGACGACGTGACCCTGGGCGACGGGCAGACCGACCTGACGCAGAGCGTGCTCGTGGGCACCTATCTGCCCTCGTTGCGCACATTTATGCGTCTGGACGCGGGCTATCGACACCGATTCGGCTCCCCAGGTGACCAGGCCGTCGGCTCGTTTAGCGTGGGTAAATATCTCGGCGACAAGGTGGTCGCTTTTGTTGGAGCCAACGGCGTCTATACGGTCTTCGAAGGAGAGCCGGTCGGCCAGTCGTTCATCACCCGCACGCCGGAGAAGAGCGCCTCGGAGCTGAGCATGGAGGATATCGAGACCATCGAGATCCGCCTCGACAAGGATTATCTAAATGTCGAGGCCGGCGTGATCTTGCAGCTGCCGGAGGTCGAGATGCGCGCCTCTTACGGACAGCTCGTATGGGGCAATAACGTCTCGCGCGTTCAATCCCTGTCGCTGGCGATCGTCTACGCCCTCGACGACCTCACCCAATGACCTTACCAAACAATGACCTTAAATGGCCTGATCCCAAAGAGCGCGACGCAGCGATTTGGTCGGCCCCAACGCCTCTGCTAGACTGCGAGATGCTTCTGCTAGACTTCGAAGTGCAAGCTGCGTTTGATTCGGCGAGATATGATGAGATTCGGAGCGATTTTTATCGGGGCGGTATGCCTCATTTTTTGCGTGGCCGGTTGTGGGCCGAGCAGCGACGATGAAGAGAATAATGGTAATAACGAGCCGCAGGTGAGCTGGCAGCCCGCCTTCGACGCAAGTGAGGAGGGCTGGCTGATGAGCGTAGCTGCGGCCGCCTCCGACGACGTCTATATGGTCGGCGGCACGCCGCAGCGCGGGCATATTGTCCACTTCGACGGTGAACAGTGGCAGCCCCAGCAGGTGCCCGAGAGTGTCGAGCTGCTCAATTGGGTGCACGTCTTCGACGACGGTACGCCCATCGTCGCCGGAAACGGGGGCGTCATCTTGCGCCCCGACGATTCCGCCGGCGACGGTTGGCGCGCCGAGCAGACGCCGACCGACCAGGACCTTTGGGGCGTGTGGGGCGCCAGCCAAGACGATATCTGGGCGGTCGGCGGAGACGGGCGCACCGAAGGCGCCGCGACGGTTGTGCGTTTTCAGGATGGCGAGTGGCACGAGGTCGAGCTTCCCGAACTCGAGCGGCCGAACGTACGGGCTTTTTTCAAAATCTGGGGTACCGACGCGGATAATTTCTATATCGTCGGCCAACGCGGCGCGGTGCTGCGCTTCGACGGGGAGGAACTCGAGGAGCTCCACGTCGGAACGAGCGACGATTTGATCTCATTATGGGGCACCGGCCCGGACAATATCGTGATGGTCGGCGGGCGCTCCAACGGCGTGGTCGTCCACTTCGACGGGGCCGATTGGACGGCCCATCCTCAGGCGCCCATCGTGGGCCTGAACGGCGTGTGGTTGGGTGAGTCCGGAGAAGCGTACGTCGCCGGCAACTCCGGCGTCGTCGGTACGCTCGACCTGGACAGCTTCGAGGTGACCGTCGAGCAGGCCGACACGCCGTTGACCATCCACGCGGTATTCGGCGTCGACGGGCGCGTCTTCGCGGCCGGCGGGAGCCTGGCCTCGCCGCAGCCGCCGTATCGAGGCGTGGCGTTAGAGCGTGGGGGCCAGTGATGCGCAGTACCATCTGCATCGCGCTGGTCGCCGTGGCCGTCTTATTCTCGGCGTGCGACGGTTGCGGGCCCGAGGAGGAGCCACCCGAGGTCGCAGACGATATCTTTTCAGCGATGGGAGAGCCGATGCCGGCGGCGACCGACGCCCAGCGGGCCAGCTTCGAGCGCGGCCGAGAGGTTGCGCTGCGACGTTTCGACGTCGAAAGCGGCCTGGGGCCGGAGTTTAACGTGTCCTTTTGCGCCGGCTGCCACGAGCAGCCCACCGTCGGCGGGTCGGCGCCGCGCTATCGAAACTTCCAGCTAACCGGCAGGCAGTTGAGCGACGGGTCGACCGTCATGCTCGGAAAAGACGGCGTACAGACTCACTTCAGCACCGGTACGCCACACCGCGTGCCCACCGACGAGCGGGCGACGTTTATGGTGACCAGAAACGCCGTGCCGTTTTTTGGGGTCGGGCCGCTGGCCGAGATCAACGAGTCGTCCATCCAGGCCAACGCCGACCCGCACGACGCCGACGGCGACGGCATCAGCGGCCGGCCGAATTGGGATCGCGGCTTTATCGGCCGCTTCGGCCGCAAGGCGCAGACGGTCTCCATCGAGGGCTTTCTGCGCGGGCCGCTCTTCAACCATCTGGGCGTGACCTCCAACCCGCTGCCGGAGGCCAGGAAGGCCGAGCTCCCCGTGCCGAGTGACGGCGGCGGCCAGATTTCACCGTCGCAGCCGCGATCGGGCGCTGCGTCCTTCGGCACCGACTTCTGCCCGCATTGTCAGGCCGCCGCGCCCGACGAGCCGCTCGTCGACGGCGACGACGCCCCCGATCCCGAGCTGAGCGAGGACGAGCTCTTCGACCTGGTCAGCTTCGCGATGCTGCTGGGCGCACCCGAGCCCGAGGAACTCTCCGAGGAAGGCCGTATTGGCGAGGAAGTCTTTTCTGATATCGGTTGCGCGGCCTGCCACGTGCCCGGGCTCGAGGGCCCGCGCGGGCTGGTCATGGCCTATACCGACCTATTGCTCCACGATATGGGCCCCGATCTGGCCGACGGCATCGAGCAGGGCGTGGCGACCGGCTCCGAGTTTCGCACCCAACCCTTGTGGGGCCTGGCGGCCACCGGGCCGTATCTGCACGACGGGCGCGCGGACACCATCGACGAGGCGATTCTCTGGCACGGCGGCGAGGCGCGCCCGTCGCGCGACCGCTACGTCGAGCTCTCCGACGATAAGCGCCGGGCGCTCATTGAATTTTTGGAGTCGCTCGGCGGGCGCGACCAGCGCTCCGAGGGGCTCCTGGCACCCGACGAGCCGGTGCCGCCGGTGGGCGCCTACGGAGGTCCCGCCGAGGAACTCTCCGGCGAGGCGGCCGAGCGCTACGAGCGGGGCAGGGCGGCCTTCGACCGAGACGCCACCCTCGCCGCCGGCCTCGGCCCCGGCTTCAACGGCGATAGCTGCCGGGCGTGTCACTTCGAGCCCACCCTCGGTGGGGCGGGACCGGTCGGGGTCAACGTGACCCGCCAGGGCGTCATCGACGAGGAAACTGGCGAGTTTTATCAGCCCCATGGCGGCACGATGGTGCACAGGCTCTCCGTCGACGTGAACGAGCGTCCGGCGCAGCATGCCGACGCGAACGTCATCGAGCTTCGCCAGACGCCGCCCTTATTCGGGCTGGGCCTGGTCGACCAGATCGCCGAGTCCTCCATCGAGCAGAACGCCGACCCCGACGACGCCGATGGCGACGGCATCTCCGGGACGGTCGCGCGCCTCGAGGACGGGCGCGTCGGCCGGTTCGGCTGGAAGGCGAGTTTCCCGACGCTCGAGGACTTCGTGCGCGACGCGCTCTCCAACGAGACCGGCCTGACGGTCCCCGCCGGCGAGGGCTTCGTGGCCGGCAATACCGAAGACGACGACGGCATCGCCGACCCCGAATTTGGCGGCGAGGACTATGCCTCGCTGGTATTCTTTAGCAAAATGCTCGGGCCGCCTCCGACGACCGACGAGCTCGACACGGCCGAGCAGATGGGCGAGCGCACGTTTAGGGATATCGGCTGCGACGGCTGTCATGTGCCGACGCTGGCGACGCCCGACGGCACCGAGGTGCCGCTGTATAGCGACTTGCTGCTGCACGACGTCGCTCCAGAGGACTACCGCGGCGTCGCGGAGGCCGCCGCCGGCACGCGCGAATTTCGTACCCCGCCGCTGTGGGGCATCGCCGACAGCGGCCCGTATATGCACGACGGTTTGAGCTCCACGTTGGACGACGCTATTCGCCGCCACGAGGCCGAAGCCAGCGGCGTCACCGAGCGCTATGAGGCGCTCGAGGCATTCGAGCGACGGGCGCTGATCGATTTTCTAGAGACACTTTAATCATGCCAACCCTCCGACGCTTCACCATTCGCTGCGGCCTATTTGTCCTGTGCTGTGCTCTGTTTGCCGGTTGTTCTGGAGGTTCCGGCGGGGGGAGTGACGCCGGCACCGACGGCGGCGAGCCGACGCTCGAGGTCACCCTCGGCAAGCGCGCGGGGGAGCGATTCGAGGCGTTCGACAGCGCCGAGCCGGCCTTCGAGATCATCTCCGGGTTCCAGGGCGGCTTTCATATCGAGCCCGCCATTCAACTCGAGCCGCCGGATGCGAGTACTTTTATCACGGTGGTCAGATATTCGGTGACCGACGTCGACACAGGCGAAGTGCTCAGTATGGAGCCGTCGGGATACCGCATCGATTCGAGCGGCTGGCGGTCCCAGGACGGTGCCTTGGTGCCGCGCTTCGAGCGCGTCGTTCTCGACGTCGTCGATCCCGGTGAGGCGGCCGGACGCCAGGTGCGCATCGACGTCGAGGTCGACGTCGAGGGCGGGCTCGGACACGGCTCGGACTCGGCGGTCGTCGACTTGGTCGACGAGGTCGATGAATTCGGCTCTCCGTGCCCCCCGATGGGCGCACCACCGATGAGCTTCGGTGAAGAGTGCGCCGGGGACGGCGAGTGCGGCGATTATCTGAGGTGTCGCGAGCAAAGCTGCGCCTGGCCGCAGGCGATGACCGGCGAGACGGATTCGGGCACGACCACCGTCGAGATCACCGGCGACAAGTCCAGCCTCACCGTGCCCGCCGAGCTCGCCGAGAGCGACGTCGCCCGCAGCCGCGGGCTCGCCCACAGGCCGTGTATGCAGTCGGACTGGGCGATGCTCTTTATCCACCCCGACGAAGAAGAGCTCAGCTATACGGTCGAGGACATGCGCCTCGACCTCGACATTATCTTCGCCGACGCCGACGGCCGCGTCGTCTCGGTCCACCGCGATGTTCAGGCGCGCTCCGAGGAGTCGGTCGTCTCCGGCGCGCCGGCGCTATACGCCCTCGAGCTTCCCGCCGGCGAGTTGGATGAGGCGGGGGTTGGAGAGCCGCTGGAAGTCATGCCTCAGTAATCGAAGTCGCGCGCCTCGCCACCCCTCCACCGCTCGCGGGGAGGTGCCGAAGCGCGCCGTCCAGCGCGAGGCGGAGCACGGTCAGGCCGCATAAAGGGGGCAACAAATAGCAGCCACTCCCCGTCCCGAAACCCCTCACTCCTTCTGATTGAACAACGGCATCTCGCCAAAATGGGTGTAGAACTTATGCAGCAACTTGCTCAAATGCTGCAGGACTCGCTCCTCTCCCTCAATATACCGAAATAACAGCTGCCCGTGGCCGCGCACGCCCGGCTCGTCGAGCTCGTCGGCGAAGAGCTCCTCGATGGTCTCACGGGCGTTGTCGCCGGCGTGGAAGTAGCAGACCATCGCGCTTCTGCGACCGGTGGCGTAGTCGACGAGGCCGTCTTCGACGCGCACCTGTACGGCGGCGGGGGCCTCGGGCGCGTGGCGATCGACGTCCTCGCGGGTCAGCGGCTGCCAGCTTGTAAATTGCATTGTTGGGTTGCCGTGGTTGTTGGGTATCTCGAAGCGACCGAGCTTGAAGTAGGTCTCGCTGTCTCGTGAAGGTTCTTGGTTCTTGGTTATTAGTTCTTGACGGCTCGTCTCGCTGTGCGTCGTTGCTTTACCAAGAACCAAGAACCAAGAACCAAGAACCAAGAACCAAGAACCAAGAACCAAGAACATCTCCAAAGGGGCGGAAACCTTCAGACATAGCAAGACAACCAGAGCGGCTACCAACTCCGGGCACCACATCCCCATTCAACCGCACAACGCTTCTGTGGTAAAGAAGTGTCTGTATGGACTCGACCACCGTGCCCGCAGGAACTTTTATGGAAGCCTACCGCGAACTCGAGAAGCGATTTGCCCGCATCAACAAGATCGACGAAGCCCTGGGCGTTTTGCGCTGGGATTATGCGACGATGATGCCCGACGGAGGCGCCCGGGCGCGCGGCGAGCAGATGTCGACGTTGCAGGTGATCTCGCACGAAATGCTGGTCGACCCCGAGGTCGGCGAACTCCTGGCGCGCGTGGAGGACGGCGAGCTCGACGAGTGGCAGCGGGCCAACGTGCGCGAGATGCGCCGTGAATATAAGCACGCCGCCGCGGTGCCTTCCCATCTGGTCGAGGCGATGAGCAAAGCCTCCTCGGGCTGTGAGATGGTCTGGCGGCAGGCGCGCGGAGAGGACGACTTCGATAAATTCGCGCCTTATCTCAAAGAGGTCGTCAATCTGACCCGTCAGGTCGCCCAGGCCAAAGGGGAGGCGCTGGGATGTGCGCCGTACGACGCGTTGCTCGATAATTTCGACCCGGGGATGCGCGCGGCGACCATCGATCCAATCTTCGATGACCTCGCCGAGTTCTTGCCTGGATTTATCGAAGAAGTGCTGGCTCACCAGTCCGACGCGCCTGCGCCGATTCAACCGGAGGGGCCGTTTCCGGCCGCCAAGCAGAAGTCGCTATCACACCAATTTATGGAGGCGCTGGGCTTTGACTTCGAGCACGGCCGCCTCGACACCAGCGCCCATGCGTTCTGCGGCGGCACGCCCGACGATGTGCGGCTGACGACCAATTACGACGAGTCGGACTTTACTCGCTCGATCATGGGCACGCTCCATGAGACCGGCCACGCGCTGTATAGTATGGGGCTGCCCAAAGAGTGGCGCCACCAGCCGGTGGGCCGAGCCCGCGGGATGAGCACCCACGAGAGCCAGTCGCTGTTGGTCGAGATGCAGGTCTGCCGAAGCCGCGAATTTCTCGAATTTGCCGCCCCGATGATGCGTGAGGCTTTTGGTGCGGACGGCGAGGCGTTCAGCGTAGACAACCTCTACCGGCTGTCTACGCGCGTCGAGCGAGGCTTGATCCGCATCGATGCCGACGAGGTCACCTATCCGGCGCACGTCATCTTACGCTATCGACTCGAGCGCCAGATGATCGCCGGAGACCTCGCCGTCGAGGAACTCCCGGAGGCGTGGAGCGCCCAGATGGAGGAGTTGGTGGGCATCACGCCGCCGGACGACAAGGACGGCTGCATGCAGGATATCCATTGGCCCAGCGGCGGCTTCGGCTATTTCCCGACCTATACTCTCGGCGCGATGACGGCAGCGCAACTGTTCCGCGCCGCGCGCGACCAGAACCCCGACATCTTGGCGTCGGTGGGCCAAGGCGACTTCGAGCCGCTGCTAGGCTGGCTGCGCGAGAACGTGCATTCGAAAGGCTCGCTGTTGGAGACCGATGAGTTGGTCGCCGAGGCGACTGGAAAGTCGCTCGAAGCGGACTTCTTCAAGGCGCATCTGCGCGAGCGGTATCTGGCGTAGGCTGCGAAGCGACCATTGGTGCAGGTCATCCACATGGCCCACGGGGGCGTGACCCCGCCTATTAAGGCAATTAAGATTGACGTTCGTGGATCGGCTGCATGGTCGATTCCCGAACCCGCGACCATCGCCAAACGTGCGGACCATAATCTTAGATGTGTTAATAGGCCGGCTCCCACGCCGGTGGACCATGCCGCGATTCCTGTTGCATGGTCGCCGTATCGCTTTACTCGGTGGGGTCGGTGGGCAGTTTTTCTGTGTGTCCCAGACCGCAGTCCCACCGAAAATTGATCACCGAGGAGCCGCGCTATGGCAGACGAACGCAAGAACACCCGCCTGACGACCGCCGACGGGCGCCCCATCGCCGATAATGAGAACGCGCTGAGCGCCGGGCCGCGCGGCCCGTTGCTGATGCAGGACGTCAATCTCATCGAGCAGATCCAGCGCTTTAACCGAGAGCGCGTCCCCGAGCGGGTCGTCCACGCCAAGGGCACCGGCGCCTACGGCACCTTTACCGTCACCGAAGACATCACCGAGTATACCCGGGCGTCGATCTTCTCGGAGGTCGGCAAGGAGACCGAGTGCTTTATGCGGTTTTCGACGGTCGCCGGCGAGCGCGGGGCAGCCGACGCCGAGCGCGATCCGCGCGGCTTTGCGATGAAGTTTTATACCGAGGAGGGCAATTGGGATCTGGTGTGCAACAACACCCCGATCTTCTTTGTCCGGGACCCCTATAAATTCCAGATGTTTATCCACTCCCAAAAGCGCCACCCGGAGACCAACCTGCGCGACCCGAATATGCAGTGGGACTTCTGGAGCATGTGTCCGGAGAGTCTGCACCAGGTGACCTGGCTATTCGGCGACCGGGGCATCCCCAAGAGCTATCGCCACATGAACGGCTATAGCAGCCACACCTACTCGCTGGTCAACGATGACGGTGAGCGGGTGTGGTGCAAATTCCACTTCAAGACCCAGCAGGGCATCGAGAACCTGACCAATGACCAGGCCGCAGAGGTCATCGCCCACGACCGCGAGAGCCACCAGCGCGACATGATCGCGGCGATCAACGAGGGCAACTATCCGAAGTGGACGGCCAAGCTCCAGGTGATGACCCAGGAGGAGGCCGAGGAGTTTCGCTGGAATCCCTTCGACCTGACCAAGGTCTGGCCCCACGGAGACTTCCCGCTGATCGAATTCGGAGAGTTCGAGCTCAATCGCAATCCGACCAATTACCACCACGAGGTCGAGCAATCGGCCTTCAATCCAAGCTCGTTCGTGCCCGGGATCGGGCCGAGCCCGGACAAAATGCTCCAGGGCCGTTTGCTGAGTTATCAGGACGCTCACCTGTACCGGATTGGCGCGAATTATCGGGAGCTCGAGGTCAACCAGCCCAAAGTGCCAGTCAATAACTATATGCGCGACGGACAATTCGGAGGGATTCGCGACCAGGGCAGCGGCTTTCCGAATTATTATCCAAATAGCATCGAGGGCGCGCCGCAGCCGGATCCTGCGTATGCCGAGCCTGCATGGGATCTGGGCGAGGTGACCGTCGACCGATGGGACTCGCGGGTCGACCACGACGACTACACGCAGGCCGGAAACCTCTTCCGGCTGATGAGCGACGACGAGAAGGTGCGCCTGGCCGTCAATATCGCCGAATCGCTGGGCGGTTGCAGGCACGAGATCATCGAGCGGCAGCTCGGGCATTTCGAGGCCGCCGATCCCGATTATAAGCGGCTTGTGCGCGAGGCGCTGGATGCCTTCGACCGCGGCGAGCTGGACTTGCACGAGAGCGTCCAGCCCCACGTTTGATAGCGCTTTGACGCCCAGAGGACGTCAATCCAGTGCGCATGCGAGGGAATTGTGACCAAGATCGACCTGGAAAATATCGACTATCACGAGATCGCCCGCCGTGGTGACACCGAGGTCATGACGGTCTTCTTGAAGGCCGGCCTCGAGCCCGATTTACGCGACAGGCGCGGCTACACGCTGCTGATGATCGCCGCGTATAACGACCAGCCCGAGATGGTCGAGTTGCTGGTCGAGGCCGGCGCCGACGTCGACGGCCGTGACCCGGCGGGCAATACCCCGCTGATGGGCGTCTGCTTCAAAGGCTACGCGTCGCTCGGCGAGCACCTGCTCGCCTGCGGCGCAGACCCC
The DNA here is from genome assembly GCA_964386725.1 of uncultured Bradymonadales bacterium. Taxonomy (GTDB): domain Bacteria; phylum Myxococcota_A; class Bradymonadia; order Bradymonadales; family Bradymonadaceae; genus CAYLTX01. The sequence goes on from CAYLTX010000008.1 coordinate 10,317, forward strand.
CGGGCCACCAATCACGCCGGGGCGACACCGTTGATCATGGCTGCGATGTTCAGACAAAAGGCGCTGGTCGAAGCGTTGGTCGACGCCGGGGCGGACCCGGAGGCGGCCGACACGAATGGGCAGACGGCGGTGGACCATGCGCGGGGGCAGGGGTTGGATGAGATTGTGAGGTTGATGGCGAATCGGGGGTGATCTTCCATAGAGCGCTGCGTTCAGGAATCGCACGCCCAACCCCAAGGCAAGCCATGCACGGTCAGGCCGCATAAAGGGCTGGACGCACGGTCGAGTCGCATAAAGGCGCTGGCTCCGCTCGGGGCACGCCCCGGCTCCGCTGGGGATTGCGCTATCGCACCACAATCGGCGCCAATTCGTCGCTCTTCGGATCGACGTGGCCGATGACGCACGCGTCGGGGTAGCCGAGTTCGCGGAGTTTTGCCACGCACGCTTCGGCCTGGTCGGCG
>CAYLTX010000008.1:10787-76000 GCA_964386725.1 uncultured Bradymonadales bacterium
GCGGGGATTGAGGCGAAGAGGCCGCCGGCGGTCTGGGGGTCGAAGAGCAGCGGGTAGCTGGCGTGGTGGCGAGCTTCCGATTGGTTTCGGATGGCGCGGCGCAGGCGCACGTTGTCCGGGTACAGCGAGCTGAGGATGCCTCCGCCGACCGTCTGGAGGGCGCCTTCGAGGATGGGCAGTCGGTCGATGTCGATGGTCGCGTCGACGCCGGAGGCGCGGGTCATCTCGACGAGGTGGCCGAGCAGGCCGAAGCCGGTGACGTCGGTGCAGGCGGTGGCGCCGTGGGCCACGAGGCATTCGGCGGCCCGCTGGCTGGAGGTGGTCATCGAGGCAAGCGCGGCCGAAATCCAGCGGCCCTTGGCCTTCTGGCGCATGTCGGCGGCGAAGAGCGTGCCGGTGCCCAGTGGCTTGGTGAGCACGAGTACTTGGCCGGGCTGCATGCCCGATTTTCGCAGAATGTGCTCGGGGTCGACCAGCCCGTTGACCTGCAGGCCGAAGGCCATCTCGGCGCCTTCGGCGCTGTGGCCGCCGGTGAGCACCGCGCCGCTTTCGCGCAGGACCTCGATGGCGCCGCTCATCAACTGGTACAAATCCTCTTCGATCTTTTCCTCGGCCGCAAAGGGCACCACGGCGACCGCCAGCGCCGCCTGGGCCGCAGCTCCCATCGCCCACACGTCGCCCAGGCTGTGGACGGCCGCCACCCGCCCGAAGGTGTACGGGTCGTCGATGAAGGTGCGGAAGAAGTCGACCGTCTGCACCAGACGCTTGCCTTCGGGCACCTCGACCATCGCGGCGTCGTCGGGGGCGTCGAGCCCCAATAAGATATCGTCTCGGTGGCCCGGGTCGAGGCGGGAGAGCACCCGCGAGAGTACGTCGGTGCCGAGCTTCGAGCCGCAGCCTCCGCAGCGCATCGCCACCTGCGAGATCGCACCCAGGGGTTCGTAGCGCGCCGGTGTCTTGTCGGTGCCACTATCTTCTTGCGCCAATAAGTTTTGGTCCGGCGCCACCTGTTCATCCATCTGAGGCAGCTCCTCCCACTGGCGCATCCAGCGCCGGTCGATCCATTCTTTGAGCCGCCAGACCCACTCGCCTTCGAAGGACAGCCAGCCTCGCGCGCCCACCGCGTAGTCGTCGCCGGTGCCGATGAGGCTCAAAAAGCTCTTTTGCGGCCGATAGGTGCTCAGCGGTTGCCCCTTGGCGGCGCGGCGAAGGTTTTTGGCGAGCGGCTTTCCCTGGCGCACCGCGTAGACGCCGGACTTGGCGAGATTGCGGTCCTGCATCGAGGCGATGTCGCCGGCGGCGAAGACCTCCGGATGTGAGGTCGAGCGGAGATACTCGTCGACCTGGATGAAGCCGCGTTCGTCGGTCGCCAGGCCGGTCTGCTCGATCCACCGGGGCGCCGATGCCTGGGTGACCCAGATGACCTCGTCGAAGCCGTGGTGCTCTCCGGTCTCGTCGATAACCCCGTCGGCCTCGACGCGTGTGATCGCGCAATCGGTGAAGAGGTCGATGCCGCGCTCGGCGAGGATGCGCTCGAATTTATCGCTCACCCGTCGGCTCTTGTCGGGAATGAGGTGCTCGGAGGCCGAGTACAGCGCGAACTCGAGGGGCAACTCGGGCCGGCTTGTCCGAGCTAGAAGGCGCCGCAGCCGGTATTCGATCGATAAGATCAACTCGACGCCGCCGGCCCCACCTCCGACCACCGCCAGCCGAAGCCGGTCGCGACGGCCCTCTCGTAGCTCGTCTATGAGGCGGTCGAAGCGCTCCAGGAAGCCATCGATGGGCTTGACCGGGGTGGTGTGCTCGGCGGCGCCCGGCACGCTGCGGGTGTCGGGCGTCGAGCCGATGTCGACGGAGAGCAGATCGAAGGCGACCGGCGGGCGTCCCTTGCAGTTCAGCACCTGGCGATCGAGATCGACCCCGTCGACGGTGGCGTGAAAGAGGCGGGCGCCGGCGAACCTGCAAAGCGGTCTCAGGTCGATGTGAGCCTCGTCGAACTCGTAGTGGCCGGCGATGAGCCCCGGAAGCATGCCCGAATACGGCGTGTGTACGTCGCGCGTGATCAGGGTTAGCCGAAGCCCCGGCACCGGATCCATGCCGAACATTTTGAGCACCGCCACATGGCTGTGCCCGCCGCCTACGAGCACCAAATCTCTTTGAATGACAGCGTCTTGATTCATGCGGGCGAGGGCTTGGTTTCTGAGAGGCTCGAGATGGTTCGCAGTGGCTATCTGACCATTAGCTCAATTGCGAGCAGGTGGTGAGCGTGATAGTTTTGCAAGAAGTAGCGATACAAACAATCAGATCTGTGTGGATTTATAATCCAACTTATCCATCTGCCAACGTTACGCCCGTCGAGCTGCAGGATATCCTTGCAGTGAATCACGCCAGGAGCTGGTAAACGCCAATATGAGTGGTCGCTTCCCCGAACCAGGAAAGACTTTCGAAGGAAAGTACCGCGTCGACAAGCTTCTAGGAAGCGGCGGTTTCGCACGGGTGTATCTGGCCGAGCAGACCGATCTGGGCCGGCCGGTGGCCATCAAGGTGCTCAGCCCCAAGGTGGCCCAGGCGATCGGTGGCGAGACGACCGACCCGAAGGTCGAGGCGGTCGCGATTCGCTTCGAGCGTGAGGCCCGGGTGATTTCGCAGCTCAAGAGCCCTCAGACGATCACCATGTACGATTACGGGCGGACCGAGTCCGGCCTGCTTTATATGGTCATGGAGTACGTCGACGGGATCGAGCTCGACGAACTCGAGGTGCCCATCGCGCCCCGGCGGGTGGTCAAGATCCTCAAGCAGATGCTCCAAAGCCTGCACGAGGCTCACGCTCACGGCCTGCTGCACCGAGATCTGAAGCCGGCCAATATCATGCTCTACGAGCACCTGGGCGAAAAAGACCAGGTCAAGCTGCTCGATTTCGGCATCGCCAAAGCGGTCGGCCAGGCCTCGCAAAATAACGAAGAGGATCTGACCGCCGCCGATACGCTCATCGGTACCCCGCGATATATGTCGCCCGAGCAGATTCGCGGCCACGACGTCGGCCCGGCCTCCGATATTTATAGCTTGGGGCTGGTCATCTACGAGCTGCTCGTCGGCGAGAAGGCTATTACGAACTCGGATAGCATCGAGATCCTCGGGCGGCATCTCTCCTCGGATACTTTCGAAATCCCACGCACTCACGCCGTTCACCCCGACCTGCGGCGGCTGGTCAATAAGATGGTCGTCAAGCAAACCGACGGCCGTTATGCCAACACAGCCGAAGTCCTCGAGGACCTCGCCGAGATCGAGCAAATCGAGGGCGATCTGACCCTGGAGGCGGTCCCGGCTCCGCCGCCACTGCCCGGGCCAGGCCAAGATGCGCCCGGCGACGGTGACGACGGCGTGGCGGCAGACCTCGGCGGGGGCGCCGGCGCATCCACCACCGGCGAATCTAGCACCGGCGGTGCCGGTAAGAAGAAGACCATCGTCCTCGGGGCACTGATCGGTGCGGTGCTGGCGAGCGCAGCGGTGGGCGTATGGTTGCTGGGTGATTGGGGAGCCGACACAGGGGGCGATGAGGCGCAGCCCGTTGTCGTGGAGGCCGACGAGGACGACGAGGCCGGCGAGGACGACGAGGACGACGAGGCCGCCGCCGACGAAGAGCCGGAGCGTATCATCACGCTCATCCGCACCCGCCCGAAGGGAGCGAGCGTGTGGATTGGGGAGCGACTGCTGGGCATGGCGCCGGTTCAACTGGATTCGGCGGATTACGAATTTCCGCTCACGGTGCGCGCGACGATGGGAGAGAGAAGCGACCAGAAGCGACTCGAGGCGCCGGGCAGCGAAGTATGGCTCGACGTGGCCGAGCTCGACGAGCTAGCCGAGCGGGAGGACGGAGCCGGCGACGAACCGGCCAACGCCGGGAGTTCTGATCGCGTCGACAAGCCGGCCGACAAGCCCGCCGACAAGGCCCCGCAGCCGACCCGGACGAAAAAGCCCAGCAGCGCAAAAAAGCCCGAGCCGGCTGCCAAGGAGGAGAAGCCAGAGACCAAGCCTCCGGCGACTTCGAAGGCGGAGTCTTCTAACGAAGAAGAAGAAGAAGAAGACGTCGACACCCGAAAGTATTTGCCGCTCGATTAATCGACGCGGCCATCATCCACCCACTCAATGGTGACGCGAATGGACTTGTTTCGCAGGCAGCTAGCCAGACTCAATCACTTCGCGGTGAGCTTCATCGTGGCCGCTGCGGTGCTCGGCGGGGCCGTGTCGTCGGCGAGCGCCCAACAGAAGGTCGATTCTGTCGAAAGTACCGATCAGAGCGACGAGAGGAAGGCCGAGGCCTACTACGAGAAGGGCGTCGACGCGTTTTTCAACAAAAAGTACTCGCTCGCCATCAGCTACTTCCAGCGCGCCAACGAACTCGATCCGGACGCGGTGTTCCTCTACAACATCTCTCGGGCGCACGCCAAATTAGGCAACCCCGGCGACGCCCTCGAGGTGGCGCTCGAGGCGGATGCGAAGGGGGGCTTGCCCGAGGATACCGCTCAGAAGAACCGCCACCGCATCGTCGCCTACGGGCGCGCAGCGGCGGCTGAGGATGTCTGTGAGGCGCTCAACCCGCCGGTCGGCGAACTCGACGAGGATACCCCGGATAGCTCCAAGGAAGGGTTAGGCGTAGTCGGCTGGACGGGGGTTGGACTCGCCTCAGCCGGAGCAGCCAGCCTGCTGGGCGCCGGTGCGATGACCTTTATCGTCAGCGGAAACCTCGACGAATACGACACCGCCCGCGCCGACGGTGATTATGAGCGCGCGCGCGGACTTCACAGCGATATCGGCGATCGCCAAGAGATGGGGCGGCTGATGCTGTACTCGGGCGCCGGGCTCGTGGCGGCCGGCGGAGCGATGTTTGCCTGGGACTATTTCGGCGGCCAAGAATCCGCTCCGGACACCGACGACGATGCGAAGACGGCGATCTTCAGCACGGTCGACGCCGACGGAGCCAGCGTGCAGTTTCGCCTGGAGTATTAGTACACAGATCACGACGAGTGGCATTGATCTCGTAAACCGGCGCTGACCCAGCGCCTCGAGCAAGGGCAGACCATGGTCCAGTTGGAATCCCGCGCGAAATTCTATTCGTTCGCCACTGTAGCCCTGTTGATCGTCGCGCTCGGCATGCCTTCGTGCGCGCTGTACGAGGATGCTGAGGCGCTCGATCAAACGCTGGCGGTCGACGATCTCGAGATCAGCCCGGACCCGGTACGCCTGGAGTTGTTCCAGACCACGCAGGTCACCGCGACGCTCTACGACCGCGGCGAGAACGAGATCGAGGGGCTCGACGTGGAGTGGAGCAGCTCGAATGAGTCGATCGCTACGATCGATGCCGACGGGGTCGTCGAGGGACAGTCCACTGGAGACACCACCATCACGGCCAGGGTCGGCCAACAAGAGGCGAGCGCGACGGTGGTGGTCTATACGCCGGTGAAACGCGTCGAGGTCGAGCCCGCCGAGGCCGAGGTCGATATCGGCGGTCGCCTGGAGCTATCGGCGAGCGCCTATGGCGAGGACGACAGTGAATTGGCCGCCCGCACCGCCGAGTGGAGCAGCGCTGATGAGGATATCGCCACGGTCGACGCCGACGGACGAGTCTCCGGTGTGGCCGAAGGACAGGCGACCATCCGCGCGGCGATCACAGGGGTGACCGGAACGGCGACGATCACCGTCTTCGAGCCGGTCGATCGGATCGAACTGACTCCCTCCGAGTCCACCATTGAAGTCACCGACACGCTCCAATTGGACGCGGTCGTCTTCGACGTCAACGAGCAGCAGCGCGACGATCGCGATGTGCAATGGTCGAGCAACCGCCCCGAAGTCGCCGCGGTCGACGCCGACGGTTTGGTCGAGGGTCTCAGCGGCGGTCAGGCAACCATCACCGCCGAGAGCGGCGGTGAGAGCGCCGAGGCCACCATCACCGTCGAGGCCCCGGTGGCCGACGTGGAGGTCACGCCCAACCCCGCCTCCGTGGAGGTCGACGATACCTTGCAGATGACCGCCACCGTATTCGACGCCGCCGGCAACGAACTCTCCGGGGCCGAAGTCACCTGGGAGGTCGACGACGACACGATCGCCACGGTCGACGATGACGGCCTCGTCGCCGGCATCATCGGTGGTGAAGTCGCCGTCACGGCGACCAGTGAGGGTCAGAGTGACACCGCTCGTGTCAGCGTCGAGGATCCGGTGGCCAAGGTCACCGTTTCGCCCGGCTCGCTGACGCTGGAAGCTCAGGAGACCGGCCAGCTGACGGCTACGCTCGAAGATGCCGCCGGTAACGTGCTGACCGATCGTGCGGTGAGCTGGCGTAGCGAGGACCGGGATATCGCGCGGGTCGATTCGGACGGCCTCGTCACGGCTCGCAGCCAGGGCGTCGTCGAGATCACGGCGACCGCCGAGGGCGTCGTCGGCACCGCCCAAGTCGCCGTGGATAATCCGGTGGCGAGCGTCGAGATCTCTCCGAGCGCACCGACCATCGAGGTCGGCGAAACCCTGCAGCTGACCGCCATCGCCAAAGATGGCAGCGGCAGTATCGTGAGCGTGCAGACCGTCTTCTGGACCAGCCAGGACCCTCAGGTAGTCTCGGTCGACTCCGACGGGCTCATCGAGGGCCTCGAGGGAGACAGCGCGACGATTACTGCACAGGTGGCCAATGTCACCGGCACCGCCGACGTCACCGTCGAGGACCCGGTGCGCAGCGTCACCGTGACGCCGGCGACCTCCAGCGTCGAGGTGACCAACACCGTCCAATTATCTGCCGAGCTCGCCGATCAGGCCGGCAACTCGTTGAGCGGGCGCACGGTCAACTGGTCGAGCGCGGACACCGACATCGCCACCGTTGACGCGAATGGATTGGTCAACACGGTCGCCGGAGGCACGGTCACCATCACCGCCGAGAGCGAAGGAGTGACCGGCACCGCCGACGTCACCGTCGAGAATCCCGTGCGCAGCGTCGACGTCACGCCCGATCCGGCGAGTGTGGAGGTCTCCCAGACCACCACGCTGACGGCGACCCCGCGCGACCTGGGCGGCAACGCGTTGAGCGGTTATACCGTCACGTGGTCGAGCGACGATACCGACATCGCCACGGTCGACTCGTCGGGCGTGGTCTCCGGCGTCGCGGAGGGCTCGGCGACGATCAGCGCCGCGGTCGATGACGGCTCGGGAAATACCATCACCGGCAGCGCCGCGCTGACAGTCGGCGCGACGGTCGCTTCGGTCGCCGTCACCCCCCAGGAAGCGTTTATTTTTCCCACCGAGCAAGCCCAGCTCGATGCCAGCGTCGAGGATGCCAACGGCAACGAGTTGACCGGCCGCACGGTCACTTGGTCCAGCCAGGACACCAACGTGGCCACCGTCGACAGCGCGGGCTTGGTCACGGCGGTGAGCGTCGGTACGACGACGATCACCGCCGAGAGCGAGGGCGTCACTGATACGGCAACTATCGACGTCGTCGAGTGGATCCACGCTGACGTCGGCCGCAATTATAGCTGCGGGGTGCTCAGCAATAACCAGGGCTATTGCTGGGGCTCGAATACCGCATCGGGCGCCATCGGTGACGGGACCTCGGATTCGAGCAGCGACGAGGACGCGTTGAACCATGACGCCGACAAGACCTCGCCGACGCTAGTCGACGGCGATCACAGCTTCGCCACGATTCGTCCGGGCTACTATCATACCTGCGGCCTGACGACCGTCGGGGAAGCCTATTGTTGGGGGCATGGCGGGGCCGGCGCGCTCGGCCACGGCGGCGGAAGCAGCAGCGCGGTCCCAGTGGCGGTCAGTGGCGGACATACCTTCGCCGAGATCGGGGTCGGCGCCAATCACACATGCGCGCGCACAGCCGCCGACGAGGTGTATTGCTGGGGGGCGAATTCAATGGGTCAGGTCGGTGTGGGCAGCGGCTCCGGCGCCTTTTCCGCGCCTCAGAAGATCACCGCCCATCAATTTGTCGACCTCGACGTCGGGGCCAATCATAGTTGTGGCATCGAGCAATCGGGCGACACCTATTGTTGGGGGAGCAATAGCACCGGACAATTAGGAGACGGTACGACCGACGATGCCGACGCTCCGGTCTTGGTCAGCACCACCGAAACCTTCGTGGCGGTGGACGTCGGAGCGGGGCATTCCTGCGGCATCAACGCCTCCGGAGAGGTGTATTGCTGGGGGCTCAACAACTACAGCCAGCTCGGCGACACGACGACGACCAATCGGCCCACGCCGGTGCGCGCCGCCTCGGGCAACACCTACGACGAGCTCAGCGTCGGCGGCTCGGTCAGCTGCGGGATTACTTCCGCACGCGAGGTCTATTGTTGGGGCTTCAACGGCCAAGGCAACCTGGGCAACGGCTCGTTCAATGCCAGCGAGCCCAACCCGGTGCGACTGTCGGGGAGCTATTCGTGGGATATGGCGAATTTTGCCTTTCAACACTCCTGCGGTGTGGTGGCCGGATCGCCGGACGCCTATTGCTGGGGTGACAACGAATATGGCCAAATCGGCGACGGCACCGACGCGAACGACGTGTCGGTGCCCGAGCAGGTTTTGCGTCCCTGAGTTGGCTGGTCAAGCTCCTCTGGTCGTGTAAGATGCCCGCGCATCACCACCGCTGATAGGTTTGAGGCGTGGGGCTCGAGGTTGCCTTTCCCCAAGGCCCAAGTCCCAAGCCCGAATCTGCACCACGCAGCGTGTGTGGCCCAAGACCTACTTCCAATACATAACTTTGTCCGAGGAGTCCTAAATGAAAGACGAAAAGTCACCTATTCAGACCGTGGTTGTCACCGGCGCCGCCGGCGCGTTGGGCTCGACCGTGAGCGAGCGTTTTCTGGCCGAGGGCTGCACGGTGGTCGGCGTGGATATCGGATTGGAGCAGGGCACCGAGCTGGTCGCCGATGCCGAGCGAGAGCGGCTGCATTGGACCGAGATCGATCTGACCGACGCCGACGCGGTGCGCAGCGGTGTGGGGCGCATCCATAGTGAGATCGGCCCGATCGATGTGGTCGTCAACTGCGCCGGCGGCTTTCGCTGGACCTTGATGGGCGACGCCTCCGACGAGGATATCGACTTTCTGCTCGGGGCCAACCTGCGCTCGGCGCTGCTGATGGTGCGCGAGGTACTGCCCGCGATGAAAGAGCGCGAGTTCGGACGGATCGTCTTGATGAGCTCGAAGTCGACGCTCAATCCCGGCAAAGGCGAGGCTCCCTACGCGGCGACCAAGGCGGCGCTCAATGCGCTGACCAAGTCGGTCGCCGCCGAGGTCACAGAGCTCGACGTGACCATCAACGCCATCTTGCCGTCGATCATCGACACGCCCAACAACCGCGAAGAGATGCCCGACGCCGACCACGACAGATGGGTCAAGCGCGAGCAACTCGCCGAGATCATCTTCTCGCTGACCCAGGAGTTCGGCGAGCCGATTAACGGCGCGTTGATCCCCGTGACTGGAAGAACTTAAAACTCGGTGCCAGACCTTCCAGGTCTGGAGGCAGGGCAGGATACCCTGGCACCAAAAAGAGATTAGTCAGACGCCTCGGCGGCCTTTTGGGTCGTCGGGGCGTCTGCGGTTTGGTGGGTCTTTTCGACGGAGTTCGTATACCACTTCAGCGCCGGCTGGCTGCTGGGTCGCTGCCAGCCGCCATCCCAGGCATCGCTGGGCTCGGGGTGGCCCTTTCGGATGCTCTCCATGATGTCGGCATTCTCCAAAAAGAGCGTGGCGATCTCCGGATCGAAGTGGGTTCCGCGCTCGTCCTCGATGAGCGAGAGCGCCTTTTCGACCGGCCAGGCTTCTTTGTACACGCGGTCGTGGGTCAGCGCGTCGAAGACGTCGGCCACCGCCACCATGCGCGCTTCGAGGCTGATGTCCTCACCGGAGAGGCCGTTGGGGTAGCCGCTGCCGTCCCACCATTCGTGGTGCTCGAGGGCGATGACCTCGGCCAACTCCAGAAGCGGCGTCGAGGAGCCGCGTAGGATGGAGGCGCCGATGACGGTGTGTTTTTTCATCTCCTCGAATTCTTCGGCCGTCAGCGCCCCAGGCTTGAGCAGAATCGAATCGGGGATGCCGATCTTGCCGATATCATGCATCGGGGCGGCCACGCGCATGGTGTCGATATACGACTGATCCCGTCCCATCAACTCGGCCATCTTCGCGGTATAAAGCCCGATGCGTCGGATATGCGCGCCGGTTTCGGTGTCGCGGTATTGAGAGGCGGAGATGAGCCGAAGCGCGATCTCCTCGCGCGAGCTGCGCAGCATCTCGGTCTGCTTTCGCACCTGACGCTCGAGCTCGTGCTGGAGCTTCTTCTGAGCCAACTCCAGCTCGCGTCGGCGCAGCGCGGACTCGACCTGAATGAGGATTTCATTCATGTCGAAGGGTTTGATGACGTAGGCGTAGGCGCCCCGGGAAAGCGCGTCGACGGCGATCTCGGTGTTGTCCAGGGCGGTCACCGTGATGCAGACGGTTTGCGGCTCGAGTGATTTGACGTGGTTGACCAACTCCAGGCCGCTTCGGCCGGGCATACGGATGTCGGTGAGCACCAGCGCGACGGGCTCGCGCTCGAGGATCTCGACGGCTTCGTCGACGTCACCGGCCTGCACGCATCGATACCCGGCGGAGCGAAGGATGCGGTCGAGGCTGCGCCGAACGCGGCGTTCGTCGTCGACGATCAGCACGCACTGGTTTCGCTCGCTCTTGTCGGACATCACAACCCGCTCCTACAGAGATACTGCTGGTACCGCTGACACGTGAACACGCATCTTTCTTGCCACCCTTGATCTATACCGGGCGAGGCGAAATTGAGCAAGATGGCGGTGGTCGACAGCCATCTGGTTGAAGATCCGCTGCGGTGTTTATTTTGGTGGCGACGATAACCCAACCGACACAAGCTTCTCCAAGGAGGCAAGACCATGAAGATCATCGACTTGTGCAGCAAAGATGTCATCACCGTCACCGAAGAACAGTCGCTATTTAAGGCGGCCTGGACGATGCGAAATCGCCACGTGGGAGACCTGGTGGTGACGCGCGAGAAGGACGGCGTACATATCCCGGTGGGGATTTTGACCGATCGTGATTTCGTGACCGCCATGGTCGCCGAGGGCGAAGACGACTTTGCCACCACCACCGTCGGCGATGCCATGACCGAGGTGGTCATCCTGGCCCGCGATGACGACGACATGGTCGAGGTGCTCAATAATATGCGCAGCAACGGCGTGCGGCGCATCCCGGTGGTCGACCGCGACGACGATTTGGTAGGGATCGTCACCTACGATGACCTCGTGCGCAGCCTGTCCGATCAACTCGCCAAGCTCTCGGCGGTCGTCGACGCCGAAATCCAGCGCGAGCAGCAAGAGAGACCATGACGTTGGAGATTCAAGTACAACCCCGAAGATCTTGCGAAAAATCGTTCGGCACTGCTGGTTCGGGGTTGGGGCTTGGGACTTGGGGAAAGGCAACCTCGAGCCCCACGCCACAAGCCTCGAGCCGATTGGCAACTATTGCCCGCTTGGGTGCAAACGACACGAACCGTTCATCACTTCCCAGATGTTACTTATTACTTAATAGCGCAGCTCTTCAAAGAAGCGCGTCTCGTGCTCCTCGGGCTCCTCTTTGCCGATGCACATCAGCTTGACCAGGATCGCGCCGGCGACGAAGCCGCCCACGTGGGCCCACCAGGCGACGCCGCCGACGCCGCCGCCGAAGTCGCCGGCGGTCATCAGTGCTCCGAAGAAGAGCTGCTCGATAAACCAGATGGCCAGGAAGAATATCGCGGGCAACTCGAAGAAGAACGGCCAGAAGAAGATCGGGATGATCAGCACGATGCGTGCCCGCGGGTAGGTCACCAGGTAGGCGCCGAGCACCCCGGCGATGGCGCCCGAGGCGCCCACGGTGGGCACGGCGCTGCCCGGGGCAAAGCTTGCGTGAACCACCGAGGCGGCCAGGCCGGCGAGCAAGTAAAAGAGCAAAAACCGGCCGTGACCGATACGGTTCTCGATGCCGTCGCCGAAGACCCACAAGAAAAGCATATTGCCGATCAGGTGGCCCCAGCCGCCGTGCAGGAAGATCGAGGTCAGAAGCGGCACCAGCCACAACGACAGCGCGCCGGGGTTCTGGGTCAGGGCGGGCCAAAACTCGGCGGGTACGAAGCCGAATTCGCGCACGAACGGCTCCATGGCCTCGGGCCCCAGAGACACCATATAGATGAAGACCAGCGAGTTGGCGGCGATCAGCGAGATCGTCACGCCGGCCACCTTGGGGCTCGGTGCGCTTCCTTTAATCGGTATCATGGGCAGATTCCTGCAGGAGTGCTAAAGATGCCTCGGATTGCGCCGCTTGTGCCGCAACAAGAAACTCACCGCCGGGCTCACGTCAACTGTTGGGCCGGATCAGAGACGACCCGAAGTTGAAGCTCGGTGGAGTGTGCGCACGTTTGGCGACGTCATCTCGTCGAAACTCGGCCGGCTCATTTTATTACGGAGGTTTGACCCATGTTCGAATTTTATTTGAATTACGAAGAGAAGGAAGCCCTATTGAGGTTGGTCGGTTACCTGGCCACCAGCGACCAGGAAATCCAGGACGAAGAGCGCAAATTCGTGCGCGACTTGGCCCACGACCTCAACGTATCCGCCGAGGGGGTCTTCCAGGGCCTCGACGAGGACTCGATCGCCAAAATCGCCGCCCGCTTCGAGCGCGACTCCGCCAAGCGCGTCGCGCTGGTCGAGCTTATCGATTTGGGGATGGTCGACGGCGAATATTTCGCCGAAGAGAAGGCCGCCGTGCGCGAAGTCGCCGAGGCGATGGGCGTCTCGGAAGACGAGATCGAACCCATCGAAAAGTGGGTCGAAAAGGGCCAGAAGTGGCATAAGGAAGGACGCGAGCTGCTGGGCCTGACCGGCGACCAGAAGATGGACGTATAAAGGCGGGCTGGGGGCTTGGGGGAAAGGCAAAAGCGAACGGCGGGCTTGGGGGCCGGTCCTAGGCGTTCCGATCGATCTCGCGGTAGAATGCCTGCCTTTGGATCTCCTTGAACATCTCGCGTGATTTTGCGTCGACGGGCCGCTCGCGGCTGTGGCACCATTCGACGTACTCGTCGACGTCGATATAGACACGCCTGGGATCGAAGCCCCTGTTCTTATATTTGACCAACGCGCGCCGCGCCGCCACCAGCCACTGGTGGTAGTCGTCCGGGAGGTCGTCGTCGTCGGTCACCTCGAGTAACTTTTCGTAGTCGGCCTCGAGGTACCAGGTGAACGCGAGGATATTATCTGTTCGTGGAGCCATGGTCAGACCTGTAGCGAGCAACCTTATTGTGCTTCGTCGTCCATATAATCTCTGTCGGATACCTGCAATGGGTGCTGTATCGACCGCGTTTGGTGTATGGTGGTGAATAACGCCGCCGAGACTCCTTTTGCGATAACGGTCGACGATGCCCGAACACTCCTCCGAAATCTCGAAATTCGCGCGCGACCGCCTGCAGATCGTGGTCACCGGGTTTGGCCCGTTTCTGGAGCACGAATATAATCCCTCCTGGGGTGTCGCTCGTGCATGCGCAGCCGAACTCGAGGCGCATTTTTCGGTGCGCGCCGTCGAGATTCCGGTCATCCACCAACGCGCGGAGCAATTCGCCAAGGCGCTGGACTGGGGCGGCAGCCAGATCTTCGGGCTGCACTTTGGCCTGGCCGCCGAACGGAGCCACGTCTCGCTCGAGCGCTACGCCCATAACCGTCGCGGCTCGACGCCCGACGAGTCGGCCGGAGATCCGAGTGACCATCTGGACCGCGCTCTGGACCCACATGGCCCGTTGGCTCGCCAGACGCTGGTGGGCGTCGATGAACTCGCCGGGCGTTTCGGGGACGTCGACGTCGACGTGCGGGTCAGCCGCGATGTGGGCGAATATGTGTGCAACACCCTGTATTACCACGCGCTGGCTGGTGTCGAACGGGCGCGCCGGGCCTCCACGGCCGCCGAAGCCCTCTTCGTTCATATCCCTTCCTTCTCGCCGGCACAGGCGAGCTCCTTCGGCCAGGATTTTGCTCGTCGATTCTCCGCTCATTTGGACGCCCGCTGCTGAGAGAGGTGATGTTTTTGGTCGCGCGGTGGAATCAGCGTTGGCCATCAATCGTTGCGTCACCAAGATTAACCTTTGTCTCGCGTCGGATTGTTAGGACATCAAACCGGGACAGGCGAGAGTTCTCGTCACGCTGAGCACACAAGTTTGGGCGGCGTGCCCACCAACTCCTTGTTGGTAAGGCGCAGAAACGCTATCATGACGCGGCGCGTCAAATAGTGGTTCCTGGCCGATGCTGTCGTCCCCGAAGTATTCGTTGGAAGATACCCGTCCAGAAAGACAGTAAGCCATCGCCGAAGCCGACCGGTTTGGATCGCCGCCGAACCGGAGTCGTTTTGCAGAATACGGAGTTGAATATGACAAAGTCGAGCCATATGCAGTCACTCTACGACCCGAGCTTCGAGCACGACGCTTGCGGCGTTGGTTTTGTCGCCAATCTCGACGGGGGCAAAGACCACGCCACGATTTCTGCTGCGCTTCGGGCGCTGGCTCGACTCAAGCACCGCGGCGCGATCGACGCCGACGAGAAGACCGGCGACGGCGCCGGAGTGCAATTCCAACTGCCTGTGGACTTCTTCGTCGACGAGTACCAGAGACTGGGGGGCGCGCCGCTCGACGAGGGGGAGTTGATCGGAGTGGGCACGGTTTTCTTGCCACAAGAGGGCACGGCTCAAGCCAGACGCATCATCGAGCACGTGCTCCGACGCCGCGGGTTCTCGTTCGTGTGGCGCTCGGTGCCCATGGAGGAGGACATCCTCGGGGATAAGGCGCGCTCGACGCTGCCCGATATCGCACAGATCATCGTCGCCGGCGGCGAGCGAACCGACCCTCTTATCTTCGATCGCAGCCTCTATACGATCCGCAAGGAGGCCGAGCGCAGGACGCAGGTCGCGGAGCTCGACGACGCGTATTTCGCCTCGTTTTCGTGCCGCAGGCTCGTCTACAAGGGGTTGATGTTGGCCGATGCGCTCGCCGATTTCTACCCGGATCTGCGCCGCGAGGAGTTCGAGTCGGCCTATTGCATCTTCCACCAACGCTACAGCACCAATACCTTTCCCTCCTGGGCGCTCGCCCAGCCCTTCGACATGCTCGGGCATAACGGCGAGATCAACACGATCCTCGGCAACGCCAACGGCACGAGGCTTCGCGAGAACGACCTGTCCAGTCCGGTGTGGGGCGAGGATATCGAGTATCTGGCGCCGATCGTGCAGCCGGGGACCAGTGATTCGGCGCAGTTGGACAGCGTGCTCGAGTTGTTGACGTTGTCCGGACGCTCGATCCTGCACGCCATCGAGATGCTCGTGCCGGCCGCCTGGGAGGCGATGCCCGACGTGGATCCGGCGCTGAAGGCTTTTTATAAATATCACGCCTGTATCAACGAGCCCTGGGACGGGCCGGCGGCGCTGGTCTTCTCCGACGGCGATCTGGTGGGCGCCAAGCTCGACCGAAACGGGCTGCGCCCGGCGCGCTATAAGGTCACCGCTGACGGCCGCCTCATTTTGAGCTCGGAGGTCGGCGTGCTCGACATCGACGGCGCCGACGTGGTCGAGCAGGGCCGACTCGGCCCCGGCGACACCATCGCCGTCGACCTACAG
This sequence comes from uncultured Bradymonadales bacterium, assembly GCA_964386725.1. Lineage (GTDB taxonomy): Bacteria > Myxococcota_A > Bradymonadia > Bradymonadales > Bradymonadaceae > CAYLTX01. Next base: position 26,467 of record CAYLTX010000008.1, read on the forward strand.
CGCGGCGAGCTCTTGCGAAACGACGAGATCGAGCGCGAACTCGCCTCCGGGGCGCCCTATGGCGATTGGGTCGACGAGCACCTCGAGCGCGTCGACTACGCGCCCTTCGACGCCGCGCGGATCATCCGTCGCTCCAAGCCCGATGATCTGGTCGATAACCAGCTGTGCTTTGGCTATAGCGCCGAGGAGGCCAAATTTCTCTTCGAGCCGATGGCCCGAGAGGGCAAGGATCCGACCCATTCGATGGGCGACGACACGCCGCTGGCGGTGTTGTCACGGCTGCCCCGACTCCTGAGCACCTATTTCAAGCAGCGCTTCGCGCAGGTCACCAACCCGCCGATCGATCCGATCCGCGAGAAGCTGGTGATGTCGCTCGAGGTCAACCTCGGGGGGCGCAAAAATTGGCTCGCCGAGGGACCGGAGCACGCCGATCAGATCGTGCTGGGCGGGCCGGTGGTCACCCAGGCCGACCTCGACGAGATCCAAAGAAAGTCGAAGGCGGCGGTCATCGAGACGCTCTTCGACGTCGCGGCCGGCTCGGAGGGGCTGTTCCCGGCGCTCAACGAGGTGTGCCAGAAGGCCGAGGCAGCCGTCGACGACGGCGCAGAGACGCTGATCCTCAGCGATCGCGGGGTGAGCGCCGAGCGCGTGCCGATCCCGATGCTCCTGGCCGTCGGCGCGGTCAACAACCATCTATTTCGCCGCAGGAAACGCCTGCATACGAGCATCATCGCCGAGTCCGGTGAGCCGCGCGAGGTCCATCACTTCGCCACCCTCATCGGCTACGGCGCCAGCGCCGTGCATCCCTATGTCGCCTTCGAGACGATCGTCCATCAGATCGCCGACGACGAAGACGACGAGGAGACTCTCGGCGGCATGCTCGAGAACTACCGAGAGGCCATCCACAAAGGGCTGCTCAAGATCATGTCCAAGATGGGCATCTCGGTGCTGGGGAGCTACCGCGGCGCCCAGATCTTCGAGGCCATCGGCCTCAACAAGCAGGTCATCGAGCATTGCTTTACGAATACGTCGTCCCAGATCGGGGGCATCGGCTTCGAGGAGATCGCCAAGGAAGCGCTGGTTCGACACGGCGAGGCCTTCCCCGACGAGGGCGAGGCGAGCGTCAAGGATCTGGGCTACTTCCGGTTTCGACGAAGCGGCGAGGAGCACGGTTGGTCTCCGAAGATGCTTCGGGCCATGGCCGGCTTCCAGCGCGAGGCGACCTGGGACAACTATCAGAAATTCGCCGAGCAGGCCGACAGCCGCCCGCCGATCGCGCTGCGCGACCTGCTCGATTTTGCGAGCGACCGAAAGCCCGTTCCGCTCGACGAGGTCGAGCCCATCGAGGCGATTCGCGCCCGGTTTACCACCGCGGCGATGTCGCTGGGCTCTCTGTCACCGGAGGTCCACGAGGCGATCGCCATCGCGATGAATCGCATCGGTGGGAAGAGCAACACCGGCGAGGGCGGCGAAGATCCCAAGCGCTACGAGCCGCGCGACGACGGCGACTCGGCCGACGCGTATATCAAGCAGGTCGCGTCGGGCCGCTTCGGGGTCACCCCGGAGTATCTGGTCCACGCACGCGAGCTCGAGATCAAGATGGCCCAGGGCTCCAAGCCCGGCGAGGGCGGCCAGCTTCCGGGCCATAAGGTCACCAAATATATCGCCTCGCTTCGCCACTCGACGCCCGGTGTGACGCTGATTTCGCCGCCGCCGCACCACGACATCTACAGCATCGAGGACCTGGCTCAGCTCATCTACGACCTCAAGCAGGTCAACCCCGAAGCCGAGGTCGTCGTCAAGCTGGTCGCCGAGTCGGGCGTGGGCACCATCGCTGCCGGCGTGGCCAAGGCGTTCGCCGACGTCATCCAGATCTCGGGCCACGACGGCGGCACCGGCGCCTCGCCGCTGTCGTCGATCAAGAATGCCGGCGGTCCCTGGGAGCTCGGCCTGGCCGAGGCCCAGCAGGTGCTTCGCATCAACGGGCTTCGCGACCGGGTCAAGCTGCGCACCGACGGCGGCTTGAAGACCGGCAAGGATATCGTCAAGGCGGCGATGCTCGGCGCCGAGGAGTTCAACTTCGGCACCGCGGCGCTGATTGCGATCGGGTGCAAATATGTGCGCCAATGCCACCTGGATACATGTCCGGTGGGCATCGCCACTCAGCGAGAGGAGCTGCGCGACCGCTTCAAGGGCAGCCCCGAGCAGGTCATCGACTACTTCAACGGTGTGGCCGAGGACGTCCGTCAGGTGCTGGCGGCGCTCGGCTTTCGGAGTATCGACGAGCTCGTCGGCCGCGCCGACCTCTTCGCCCAGCGCACCATCGACGACCACCCCAAGGCGAACCTGGTCGACCTGTCGCGGCTGATGGCCGATCCGGCGCCCGATGCGCCCCGGCGCAGGCTCTGGGAGCGAAACGCCCGTCCCGCCCATTCGCTCAATGACCGACTGGTCGAGGAACTCGACGAGGCGGCCAAAAACGGCGAGAAGGTCGAGAAGACCTACGCCATCCAAAACGTCGACCGCACCGTCGGTGCGAGGTTGGCCGGCCAGATCGCGCGCTATCACGGCAACGACGGTCTGCCCGAAGGCACCATCGACCTGACCTTCGAGGGAAGCGCAGGCCAGAGCTTCGGGGCCTTTTGCATCGACGGGATGCGCCTGCGGCTCGTCGGAGAGGCCAACGACTATGTCGGCAAGGGTATAGGCGGCGGCGAGCTCATCGTGCGGCCGGTCGACGGCGCGCCGGGCCGCTCCATCGACGTCATCCTCGGCAATACCGTGCTCTATGGAGCCACCGGCGGGCGGGCGTTGCTGCGCGGCACGGCCGGTGAGCGTTTTGCGGTCCGAAATAGCGGCTGCGACGCGGTCGTCGAGGGCGTGGGCGACCACTGCTGCGAATATATGACCCAGGGTACCGTGGTCGTGCTCGGCCAGACCGGCAAGAACTTTGGCGCCGGCATGACCGGCGGACTCGCGTATGTCTTCGATCCGAAGGCCGAATTTATCGGCAAATATAACTCCGAGTTCGTCGACATCGCTCGCGTCGACAAGCAGCACGCCGATGAGCTTCGCTTGCTCATCGAGCGCCACGCCGAGACCACCGACAGCCCGGCGGCGCTCGACATTCTAGAGCAATGGGACGAGAGCAGTGGTCACTTCTGGCGGGTGACTCCTCACGAGACGGCCAAGCTGGCCGACCTCGAAGACGAAGCCAGTGATCTGGTGTCGACGGGGAGTTAAGCCGGTCAGTACAAGCTCAGCGAATGGTCGCGGAAGAACGCCGAGCCGTTGGGGCATAGTACAGGTCGCTGATGGGTTGATTGGCTGACGGTCAGATTTACTTGGGCCGCACGGTGATCAAGTTGGTGTCACGTCAAGGGTCTCCTCGAGAGGTGACGACTTCATGCCATCGGACGAGCAACAATTGCTGCCTACTGGAATCTCCGGTCTCGACGAGATCCTGCATGGCGGGCTTCCTGCGCATTTCCTGTATCTGGTCAAGGGGAGTCCCGGCACCGGCAAAACATCGCTGGCCTTGCAGTTTTTGGCTGAAGCGGCGCGCAATGGGGAGTCGACGGTCTACGTCAGCTTCTCGGAGAGCATCAGCGAGCTGCAGGCCGTCGCTCGATCGCACGGCTGGCCGCTCGACGAGATCTGCGTATGCGAACTCGCCGATGATATCTCTCGGCGCGCGGTTTCGGGCTCGAGTATCTTGCACGCCTCCGATGTCGAGTTCCCCGAGGTGCTCGACAAGATTTTGGAGGCCGTCGAGCGCGTCGAGCCGACCCGTCTGGTGATCGACTCACTGACCGAGCTTCGCAACGTCGCAGAGTCGCGCCGCCACTATCGCCGAGCACTCTTTCAGCTCAAGGTCTCTCTGGAGAGGGCCGGGGTGACGAGCATCTTCGTCGGAGAGAAGGGCGGGCAGGTCAAGACCGAGGCGGAGAGCCTGGTCCACGGCGTGATCGTGCTCGATATGGACACACCGATCTACGGGCCCGTGCGCCGTCGCATCCAGGTCAGCAAGCTTCGAGGCCGAGACTACGAGTCGGGTTTGCACGACTTCCAGATCGTGACCGGCGGTATCGAGGTCTTCCCTCAGATCCGGCCCAAGGAGAAGCGTCGACGCCAGGCCAGCGGCGCTCGAGTCTCGAGCGGGGTGGCTGCGTTGGACGACCTTCTGGGCGGGGGGCTTGCTCGCGGGACCTCGAGTTTGTGCATGGGCGCCAGCGGCACGGGCAAGTCCACGGTCGTGATGCAATACGCCCTCGCTGCCGCCCAACGCGGAGAGAAGGCGGCGATTTTTGCCTTTGACGAGGATGTCGAGACCATCAAGCAGCGCGCCGTCAGCATGGAAGTGCCGCTCTTAGAGCATATGAAAAGCGGCGTCATCCGCATTCAGTCGATCGACGCCGCCGAGATGTCACCCGGAGAGTTCGCCCATCTGGTGCGCGCACAAGTCCAGGAAGGAGGCGTGCGGTTCGTCGCGCTCGACAGCGTCAATGGCTTTGTGCATGCGATGCCCGGCGAGCAGGCGCTCGTACCGCATCTACACGACCTGCTGGCCTACCTGGGCGGCCAGGGCGTGGTCACGATGCTGGTGCTGACGTTGGCCGGGTTGCTTCGCTCTTCGAACACCGAGATCGCGAATCTGAGCTATCTGGCGGATACGATTTTGTTGCTGCGCTACTTCAAGCGACGCGGCGAGGTGCTCAAGTCGATCACTGCCGCCAAGCATCGCGTTGGCGATCACCAAACCTACGTTCGCGAACTCGACCTTGGGCGAGGCGGAATTCGAATCGGTGATCCCGTCGAGTTTTCCGACGGCGCGAGCGACGACGCTGTCTTGTATGAGCGCCGGGCAAAGATCATTACGGAGTTAGAGGCAAATGGGGTCCAAAGCTCGACAAATGATGACTGAGGAGGCGAGTGACTCTCAGCGGATTCTATTCGCAGCTCAAAACCCTCATGATGCCCGAGCGGTCGCCGCGGTCTTTGAGGCCGCCGACTTAGATTTCTGCCCGCTCGACAACTTGGCAGCCGTCTTGGACGAGGCCGAGCGCGGCGCCGGCTTGTTGATTATCGCCGAAGAGAAGCTCGAACACAGGGATTTCGACCGGCTGGTAACCTATCTGGGGGCGCAGCCAGCGTGGTCGGACCTGCCGTTGCTCGTCATCACGCGCAGTGGCGAGGTCGGTGAAGCGGCGAGGCGTCTGAGCCAGATCGCCAACGTCACGCTCATCGATCGCCCCGTCCACCTGGAGTCACTACTTTCGGTGACGATTGCCTCGCTGCGCGACCGGCGCCGCCAATATGATATCCGCCGCTCGATCGCCAATCGTGACAGCTTCCTGGCGATGCTCGGCCACGAATTGCGAAACCCGCTTGCCGCGATTATTTTGGCGCTCGAACAAGTGAGCAATGACCGTGAGAGCGACGCCGCGTTGGAGATCATTCGCCGCCAGAGCGGCAACCTGGAGCGCATCATCGACGACCTGCTCGAGGTCAGCCGGATCAGCCGCGGGGTCATATCGTTTGCCGAAGAGCGTGTCGACGTCGTCGAGCTCGTACGGGAGACGACCGACGCGTTCTGGAATCTCGCTCGCGAGCAGGGACTCCGTTTGACCGTCGACCTGCCCGATGCGCCGCTGTGGGTTCACGGCGACCCGGTACGCCTCGAGCAGGCCCTGGGAAATCTGCTCAGCAACGCAATCCGCTATACTCCCGCGGGCGAAGGTGTGGCGGTGAAGGCGGATTCCCAGGAAGGCACGGTCGTCATCTCGGTGCGCGACACAGGGATGGGCATTCCCGCCGACAAGATCGACAACATCTTCGAGCTCTTCGCACAGGCTCACGGTGACTTTAGCCGTCGTGAGGGAGGGCTGGGCTTGGGATTGAGCCTCGCTCACAGCATCGTCCAAAAGCACGGTGGTGAGCTTATCGCCCAGAGCGAAGGCGAGGGTATGGGCAGCCAATTTTCCATTCGCCTGCCTGCAGCCGATACGCCCCGACAAGGTCTGCAACACACAGCGTCGTCGGACACTGCAGCCGACGAGCCGGCCGATGAAGTCACTGACGACAGGTCCGGCCTGCGAATTCTCGTCATTGAAGACGTCGACGATCTGCGCGTGCCGTTTTGTCAGATGCTTCGCCTTCGCGGCCACAGCGTCGACGAGGCTGCGACGGGTGAAGCAGGGCTCGAAGCGGTCGATGGGGGCGACTACGACGTCATTTTACTCGACATCGGCCTGCCCGACATCGACGGCTTCGAGGTCGCTCGTCGCACCCGCCGGCGTCGGCCGGAGGTCGCCATCATCGCCCTGACCGGTTACGGCCGGACCCAGGACCGCGAGCAGGCCGAGCGGGCCGGCTTTGATTCGCTCCTCGTCAAGCCGGTCAGTCTCGACGAGATCGAGAGGGCGCTGGGTTCTATTGCCGAATCACACCATTAGCTCGTTATTCGCGTTCGATAGAGGTATGCTGGGCATATGCTCGAAGAAGCTACCTGATCGATTCGCGCTATATGAAACTACAAATAGCTAGTTTTGGAACCCTCGCTTGCCTATATGTTCTCGTCGGATTGGGCCTTCTCGCAGGGTGCGATGACCCGGAGGCCTGTGAGCAGGACTCGGACTGTTTCTCCGGCGAGATCTGCTATCAGCAGAGTTGCACCCCGCAATTCGACGACAATAACCCGGCCACGAGCGACGACACCGGCGGCGGAGGGCAGGGCGATTCGGGCCATACAGATGACTCGGGCGGGCCGAACGATGATTATGCCGGGCCGAAGGTCGCCCAGGTCGCCGCCGGCAATCTGCATACCTGCGCGCTGCTCGAGGAGGGTACGGTCTGGTGCTGGGGACGCTGCAGCGAGGGGCAGTGCGGCAACGGGGACGACCGATCTCCGATACCGACGCCCACCGAGGTCACCGGCCTGAGCGACGTACGCCGGCTCGTGTCGGGCTACGGGTATAGCTGTGCCATCAAGAACGACGACACGCTGTGGTGCTGGGGCGCAAACTCTCAGGAGCAGATCTTCCCGGACAGCGATACCTATAAGCTGAGCCCGACCAACGTGGGGCTCGCCGACGTGCAGCAAGCCTCCTTGGCATACGAGCATACCTGCGCGCTGGTCGACAACGTCGGCGTGCAGTGCTGGGGCGCCTATAATAACGGCGCCAGCGATCGGCCCGATGGGTTGGGAGACGCCAGTTGGGTCAGCGCCGGCTTTAGCCATAGCTGCGCGATCGTCTCCGGCGAGGTGCAGTGCTGGGGCAAAAGCCGCAGCGGGCAGCTCGGCGAGGGCAACCCGTGGGTCTTCGGCATCACGAATGCGATCGCCGTCGAGGCCGGCCGGTACCACACCTGTGCGCTGCTCGACGACAAGACGGTCGAGTGCTGGGGCGATGACGAGTATCAGCAACTCGGCAATTCGGCGGTGGGCAGATCGGAGACGCCCGTCACGGTCGAAGACCTCGCCGATGTCGAGCAGTTGGAGGTCACCGAGAATCTAAGCTGCGCGCGCACCACCGCCGGCGCCGTGGAGTGCTGGGGATCAAATGGCTATACATTCGGTAGCGCGACGGCCACCACCGTCTTCGGGCTGACCAGCGGCGTGATCGAGCTGTCGGTCGGCCCCAGCCACGCCTGTGCCGTCAAGGACTCCGGCAGGCTGGTATGTTGGGGTAATAACCAGGCCTATAAGCTCGGCGACGGCACCGAGACCACTCGCGACCAGCCGGTGACGGTGAAGTTTGAATGATGTGTACCATCTAACCTCTTTGAATTGACCGATATGAATGTACGAGCCGTATTTTTTTGCGCCATCGCCTGCCTATTTGCCCTCGCCGGATGCGATGACGATCCCGGAGCCTGTGAGCAGGGTTCGGACTGTTTCGCGGGCGAAGTTTGCTATCAGCAGCGCTGCACGCCGCATAGCGACGAGGGTGATTCGGGCACGGAGCCGGACACGGCCGACGACGCCGGCGGCGCGCAAGACGGCGCAGGCCCTGCAGACTCGGGCGATACGGCAGGTCCGGGGGATTCGGGCGGCGAGGAAGATGGCGGAGGTGCTGACGATACGGGCGATGAGGAAGACGCCGGGCCCGCCGGCGTGAAGGTCGAGCAGGTCGCGGTCGGCGGGCTGCACACCTGCGCGCTGCTCGACGATGGTACTGTCCGGTGCTGGGGTCGCTGCAGCGAAGGACAATGCGGCACCGGTGACGATCGCTCGCCGTATCCGACGCCCACGGAAGTGGGCGGCCTGAGCGACGTGCGAGCCATCGCGGCCGGCCATCTATATACCTGTGCCATCAAGAACGACGCCAGCCTGTGGTGCTGGGGCTCGAATACCAGCGAGCAGATCGTGCCCGGCGAGGACGACTATAAATTCGAGCCCACCGACACGGGCCTGGCCAATGTGCAAGAGATTGGATTGGGCTACGACCATATCTGTGCCGGGGCCTCCGGCGAGCTGAGCTGCTGGGGAGACTATAGCGGTGGCGCCAGCAATCCGCCGGAGAGCATCAACGGGGTAAGCTCAGTCAGCGCCGGCTTCGAGCATAGCTGCGCGGTCGTCGCCGGTGAGGTGCAGTGCTGGGGGAGTAGTACGGACGACAAGCTAGGCGAGGGCAACCCCTGGGTCATTGGGATTTCCGATGCGACTGCGGTGGAGGCCGGCCGCTACCATACCTGTGTGCTTCTGGGCGATGGGACGGTCAGCTGTTGGGGAGACGACGCACACAACCAACTCGGAGATGCCGGCGGCAGTCAGACGGCGACGCCCGTATTCGCCGAAAACCTCGATGATGTCGTCGAACTCTCGGTCGGCTATAATTTGAGCTGCGCGCGCACCGGCTCTGGCGGCGTAAAGTGCTGGGGGTCGAATGACGACGGGTACGGCAGTGAGACGCCCAATACGGTGTTCGGGCTCACCAGCGGTGTGGTCGATATCGATGTCGGGGCAAGCCACGCTTGTGCGGTCAAAGAGTCCGGCGAGGTGGTCTGCTGGGGCAATAATCAATCCTATAAGCTCGGCGACGGCACCGAGGGCTCGCGCGAGCGGCCAGTGGAGGTGCAGTTTTAATCACTGTCGGGCTCGGTGTCTTTGTCGGCACGCTCTAGCCGGTATAGCGGGGACGGTTGTCCTTCGCTGGTCATCCATACGGAGCGACCGTCCGCACCGTAGGCCATCGCTTCGCTCTGGACCATAAATGGGGGCTGGCCGGCAGCGGGTTTGGTCGAGAGGGCCGCCTCGAAATCTTCGTCCTCGCCGACGCAATAGGTGTAGATGCCGAGGTAGGTACGCACGGTGAATTCGCGGCCATCGGGTGCGATATCCCCGGCGGTAATCATCTTGCCGAAGCCGCCCATCGACTCGAATTCGAGCTCGCCGACCTGGGTGGCTCGGTGAGCGTTGTCGGCCGCGGCGGGTTGGTTGGGGATTTTATAGACCTTGCTCGCCGCAGCCGAGCTCTTCTCGACCGCGTAGAGCTCGGCGGTCTTCGGGTGGACCATGAGCGCCTCGGCGTTGCGGGCGCCGCCGGGATAGGTGAACCAGATGGCGTCTGCTTGTTTGACCTCGACCTCGGCCGGACGAGCCTCGGGCAGGTCGGGCTCCGGAAATCGATAGATGACGACGTGCTCGCGGTTTTTCTTATTATCACCGAAGTCGGCGATATAGATGCAGGTCTCCTTCGAGGCTTCTTCGGCTTTGGACTCCGGCTCACAGGGTCCGATGGCCATATCTTCCCAATCCCGGGCTTTCGCAGCGCCCTCGAGGCTCACCTGGGCGACGTGGGAGCCGTCGGTCTCCATCAAAAAGAGCCGCGGCGAGTCTCCGGAGTCGTTATGCGTCCACAGCAGCCCGTCGTGGCGCCGGCTGGCCGCCAGACCGGAGGATTCGGTGACGGCGTCGTGGTCGATCTGGCCGGTGCGCTCGGCCTGATCCCAACCCACACATTCCTGGGCAGCGGCGGTGTCGGCGCTGAGTGCCGCAGCGAGGATCCCGATTAAGAAGAAATAAGCTCTGGCCATGGAGGCAACATTGGTCGGGGCAAACGGTTGTGAGATCGGGCGCGCAACGGCGGCCACACTGACAGAGAGGATAATCACGTCAGCGCCCAGATTCCCAGTCGCCCGGGAAAATACCTATTCGAGCCACCGGCGCGGCGTCGGGGCCGTTGAGGGAGGTGCGCGCGCAGTGGTATCCGTGACCTTAGTCAAGATCAGGGTAGCGAAAGTAAATTTGATTGTCTCCCGCGATGCCAAAGCTGCGCGCGGTTCAGAGCTCAGGAGATGCAGAGATGTTAGACAAGTGTTGGACGATGACGGGTCTTTGTGCATTGCTTATGTTGACTTCGGGCTGTGCCGCCTTGCTCGGCAGCAACAAGTCCGAGGCCCCCGAGGAGATGACGGTCGAACAGCGAAAGAAGCTGGAGGCGATGGGCGGCGACGAACTCGTCACCGACGTCGAGCGGTTCTTGGACATCGAGAAAGGCGTCGACGGTGAGTACCAATCGACGCAGTGCCTCCGAGCTTATTTGACCGGACTCAAAAAGGAGCAGTCCGACGAGGAGGTCTCCCTGACTGAGATTCAGGGCAACTTCCGGTCGTGTGAAGTGATGTGCAATCGCGCCGAGGAGCTCGGCCTCGAGAAAGACCTGACCGGCAAGTATAAGCAACGCTGCGGCGAGAAGGTGGCGTTCTACGAGGGCTCCAAGCACCTAGTACGCTTCGAGCGTGAGCTCGCCGAGTACGAAGCTGCTGAGGGAACCTTCCGAATCTATCGTGAGCGGGCCAGCGTCGCCGGCGCACTGTCGCAGGCCGGTGAGGCTCTCGGCGAGGACCACGAGCAGGTGGTCGCTGCCAAAGACAAATTGGCCGCGGTCGACGAGAAACACAGCGAGGTGCTCGAGGGCGTGCGCGCCTTCCGCGCCCGCCCAGACATTCAGAAGATTGAAAACGAGCGAGACGACCTCGAGGCGAAGATGCAGACGCTCGACGGCGAGATTTCCGAGATCGAGCAGAAGCTCGAGATCTACCGCGACGCCAATAACCGTGACATGGTCAGCGCGTTGCAAGACCAACTTCGTGGTAAGCAGAAATTGCGCAGCCCTCTCAAGCAGCGCCTCGACAAGGTCTACAAGCAGTGGCGCACCGAGGCCCAAAAGGCCGGGCTGGTGCCGTCTTCCTGAGACTGAATTCGAGCTCAAATGCGGAGCCAAGCCGTCCTGGCGCGGCTCCGCAGCGCCTCGGCAGCCAACTCCGACAATGACGGGCGGAAATGCCAGAAATGCGAGTGCACCGGTGTGCGTTCTGATCGTAACCACGCGTTTTGCTCGCTTTTCAATTGAAAACGCGTGAACTACGTTGCCCGACGTACCGAGCCATTACCCACATGAAGTAAGCCAATATGGCAGACGACAACTACCTCATCGACGCCGAAACCGGCCAAGAGCGCTTTCGCGTCCATCGGATGCTCGCCTCCGGGCGCAGCTACCAGATCGTATTGGTCGCCGACACGGAACGCGATGACCAGTTGGTTTGCGCGCGTGCCACGCTCTACGACACCGACCGGCTCGACGACGAGGACTACAGGGCAGGGCGACGTGAGACCCTCGAGGCTCAGAGGCGTTTCTTAGAGCAGGTCGACAGCCCTTTGCTGCCCGAGCCGGTGACGCTCTTTCGCGCGTCGAGCGATCGGGGCGGCTTCGACGATGAGCCGGTGCTCGTCTGCGAGTATATCCCCGGTCAGACCCTCTTCGAATGGGTGCGCGGGCAGCATCCCGAGGGGATGGAGGTCGAGCCTGCCCTTGGAATTTTGCGCCAGTTAGGGCAGTTTCTGATCACCGTGCATCGCAAGGGTTATGTCTATCGGGATCTCGACCCGCGCCATCTCATCGTCGACGATGAGGGGCAGCTACGCGGGCTGGTCGGCTTTGGCAACGCGACCGAAAAAAGCGAGCGCCCCAACGTGCATAAGATGAACTACGTCGATGCGCCCTACGTCGCCCCGGAGGCCCGTGCGGAGCGCTCCGGTAAGATGCTGCGGCCCAGCGCCGATGCGTACGGGCTCGGCGTGCTGCTCAGCTTTATGCTGACCGGCGAGGAGCCTCGCACGGTCGTCGAGAACCCGCTGAGTTGGCCGGCCTACGAGAAACTGAGCAATCTGGAGCCGCCGGGCGCCGCCTTGCTGGTCGCCCGCTGCATTCAACCGCTGGCCAAGAATCGATTCGGCCGCATCGAGCGCATGTTGCCATATACGACCCCCGACGGGCTGCCCACCGCCAAGACCGACGGCTTCGGTATGCTGCTGTTGCCCGCGCCGTTCTCCGGTGTCGAGGACCCCGAGAATAACCGCGCGCTCAAGAGCAAGCTGACTCCCGGCCCGCTGATCAGCGTGGCCGGCGGCGGCGAGGCCGGCGAGGCCGGCGTCGCAGACGACGCGGGCATGCCCACTTCGTGGGCTGTCGGGGCGGGCGTGTTGGCTGTGTTGGCGGTGGTTGTGATGGTGGTGTTTGGGGTGATTTAGATTGTTGTGGCACCCCTCCGTCGCGCCTGACGGCGCGCCACCTCCCCATGGCGGCTGAACGCCGCATGGGGAGGAACTTTCGGTGTGATCGCGCACGGGTCGGCTTCTGCTCAAAAAGCAACCCACGCGCGATCTAGCGGAAGGTGGAGGGGTACCGCAACAAACAAGAATTCGAAGACAAAGCAGACTACATAACTCGAGCAAAGCTACATAACTCAAGCAAACCAAGCGAAACTATGCCCACAAAATTCGACCTCTCCAAATTCACCAGCAAAGCCAGAAAGGCGATGGCTCGCGCTCAAGAGCTCGCCGCCGACTTGGAGCACCGTCACGTCGAGATCGAGCACACCTTATTGGCGATGCTCGAGCAGGATGACAGCATCGTCGACACGATGCTGCAGCGCATTGGTGTGGATACAAAGAAGCTCGGCCGCAGCCTGATCGAGGAGCTGGAGCTGATGCCCAAGAATTATGGGCGCGGCCAAAAGCAGGTCTTCGTGGGCAAGCCGCTGCTCAGCGCGCTCGATGACGCCGGCGACGAGGCCAAGGAGCTCGGCGACAAATTCGTCAACACCGAGCACCTCCTCTTGTCCTTCGCCAAGGAGAAGAAGAGCTACGCCGGCCGCCAGCTGCGCGATATGGGTGCCAATCCATCCAAGATCCGCGAGACGCTCGAGGAGGGGCGCGCGGGGAAGAAGGTCGAGGAGCCGGGGGCTCCGGTCTCCGAGATTCTCGAAAAATACGCCGAAGATCTCACCGCGCTCGCGCGGCGTGGCGAGCTCGACCCGGTCATCGGCCGCGACTCCGAGATCCGTCGGGTGATGCAGGTGTTGACCCGGCGCACCAAGAATAACCCGGTGCTCATCGGCGAGCCCGGTGTGGGCAAGACTGCCATCGTCGAGGGGCTCGCCCAGCGCATGGTCGCCGGGGACGTGCCCGACGGCCTCAAGGGCAAGCGCATCATGAGCCTGGATGTGGGCTCGCTGGTCGCCGGGACGAGCCTGCGCGGCCAATTCGAGGAGCGCGTCAAAGCGGTCATCAACGAGGTCGTCCAGAGCAGGGGCGACTTGATCTTATTCATCGACGAGATCCAGCAGATCGTCGGCGCCGGTGGCGAAGGCTCGACCAACGCCGCCAACCTCTTGAAGCCGGCGCTGGCCCGCGGTGAGATGAGCGTGGTCGGCACGACCACCACCGACGAGTACCGTGAGTCCATCGAGGAGGATCCTGCGCTGGAGCGACGTTTCCAGTCCATCCTCGTCGAGGAAGTCGGCATCGAGGGCTGTGTGTCGATTTTGCGCGGCATCAAGCAGCAATACGAGATCCACCACGGCGTCCAGATTCAGGACCAGGCGCTGGTGGCAGCCGCCGAGGCGACCGACCGCTATGTGACCGACCGCGCGCTGCCCGACAAGGCGATCGACGCGGTCGACGAGGCGTGCAGCCGGCTTCGCCTGGAGATCGACTCCAAGCCGACCGAGCTGGACAGCGTCGAGCGCACCATCCAGAAGCTGCAGATCGAGCGCCAGTCGCTGGCCGAGGCGACCAACCCCGAGACCGTCGAGGCTCGCGAGGGGCTCGACAACGAGATCGAGAGCCTCGAGGAGGAGGCCGCGCGCTTGCGAGTGCGTTGGGAGCTGGAGAAGGAGGCCCTCGACGAACTCACCGCCAGGAAAGAAGAGCTCGAGGCGACCGAAAAGGCTATCGCCGACGCCGAGCGCGAAGGGGACCTTGGCCGCGGCGCCGAGCTCAAGTACAGCGCCGTGCCGCGCATCGAAAAGGAGATCGCCAAGGCCGAGGAGAAGCTCGACGAGATTCACGAGGAGGAGCGCCTCCTCAAAGACTACGTCGACGAGCAGGATATCGCCTACGTCATCGCCGACTGGACGGGCATCCCGACCACCAAGATGCTCGAGTCCGAGCGCGAGAAGCTGCTGAATATGCCCGACCGACTGCGCCAGCGCGTCGTCGGCCAGGACCACGCCATCGAGGCCATCTGCAAGGCGATCTGGCGCTCGCGCGCCGGCCTCAAAGACCCGGGCCGTCCCATCGGAAACTTCATGTTCGTGGGGCCCACCGGCGTCGGTAAGACCGAGCTTGCCAAGGCGCTGAGCCAATTTCTCTTCGACAGCGAAGAGGCGTTGGTGCGCATCGATATGAGCGAGTATATGGAGCAATCCAAGGTCAACACGCTCATCGGCTCGGCGCGCGGATATGTCGGCAGCCAGGAGGGCGGCGTGCTCACCGAAGCGGTGCGCCGCAAGCCCTATAGTGTGGTGCTCTTCGACGAGGCCGAGAAGGCCCACCCGGATGTCTTCAATATCTTGTTGCAGGTTATGGACGAGGGGCGGCTGAGCGACAGCCAGGGCCGAGTCATCGACTTCTCCAATACGCTGGTCATCCTGACCTCCAACGTCGGCAGCCGCCAGATTATGGACTTGAGCGGCAAGGTCGACCAGGAGGAGATGACCGAGGAGGTCGAGGCGATCCTCAAAGATTATTTCAAGCCCGAATTCCTAAACCGCCTCGACGCGCCGGTGGTCTTCCAGGCGCTCAGCCGCGAGGCCATCCGGCTGATCGTCGACATCCAAGAGCGCGAGCTCAGGAAGCTGTTGGCCGACCAGAAGCTCTCCATCGAGCTGACCGACGCTACCCGCGACTTCTTGGCCGAGGCCGGCTACGAGCCCGAATACGGCGCCCGTCCGCTCAAGCGAGCCATCGGCACCTATATCCAGGACCCGCTGTCCATCGAAATTCTCGAGGGGCGGTTCGGCGAGGGCGACCATGTGGTGGTCGACGTGGCCGAGAGTGGCGAGGAGTTGGAGTTTAGGAAGGGAACGCCGAATTGAAGAGTGGACGATTAGGGTAACACGCAAAAGGCCCCTCCGCCTCGGCTTGCGCCGCGGCGGAGGGGCCTTTTGCGTGGTGGCAAGGGACTGACTAGCGCCGCCTACGGCGCCAAACAAAGCCCAGCCCAAACACACCGAGCAACATCAAGCTGCCAGGTGCAGTGCCTGTGGGGGCGACGACCGCGCAGGTCGAGCCCTCGCTGCGGTTCTGGGAACTGGAGGTGCTGGCGCTATCGTCGTCGCCTTCGCTTCCACCGCCAGTGCCGCCACCGCTGCCGCTGCCGCCGGCGTCGGCTTCGGTACCGGTGTCGTTATTGGTGTCGTTATTGGTGTCGTCATTGCCGTCGTCATTGTTGTCGTCACCGTCATTGGAACCATCGTCGACACATTGGCCGTTGTCGCAGACCTCGCCTGTGCCACAGGTAACGCCGTCACACGGGTCGCTGGTGGTTCCGGGCACGCATGCGCTGCTGCCATCTTGGACCTGGACGCAGTCACCGTTGGAGCCGCAGTCAGCGTCGCTGGTGCATTGGCAGCTACAGATGGTGCTGCCATCCTGCAGCCCCAGGCAGACGTCATTGTCGGCGGTGCAATCGGCGCCATTGTCGGCGCAGGAGTTGCCCAGGCCGTCGCAGCTTCCGCCGTCGCCGCTACCGCCGTCATCGGTATCGCTGCCGTCACAGACATAACCATCGGGACAAACCCCGGCGGTGCCGGCGTCGGGGTTCAGGCAGAGGTGGTGGGTGTCGGCGCAGATCTGGACCTGGCCGTAGTCCTGACAGGTCTGGTCACTGTCGCAACCAGAGTCCGAAGAGCACGGCGTGGCGCAGACGCTGCCGCTCTCGGTTTGATAGCATTCGTCGCCCGAGGGGCAGTCGGCCGACGACGTGCAGCTTCCGCTGGTTGCCGGAGCGGGCACCCCGAAACATTGCGAGTCGCCTGGACACCCGCCGTTTTCGCCGCAGTTGGTGATACATTTATTGCCGCTGCCCAGATCGGCGCAAAAGCCGTTGGAGCCGCAGTCACTCTGCGACGTGCAGTCGCGGCAGACCTCGCAGTCCGACAGGCATTTGCCGCCGTCGCAGTCGAAGCCTTCGGCGCAATCACTATCGTCGTTGCAGGTGGGAACGGCGCACTCACCGTCGCTGCCGCATTCCTGGCCGGTGGCACAGTCGGCGTCGCTCTGGCAGGGAGCTTCTTCGCATTGGCCGGTGCCGGTGTCGCAAATCTCGTTGGAGCCGCAGTCGGCGTCGCTCGAGCAGCTACACGAGGTGCGGTACAGGGCGCACACCCCGTCGATATCATCTTGAGCGAGCGTGCGTGCGCTGGTGCCGCCGGTATAGGCGGCGTACATCGTCGCGCTCTGATCCTGGCTATGGCCGAGCCCGAGGTTGTGGCCCATCTCGTGGGTGGCGATGGCCTGCAGGTCGGTACAACCGTTTCCGGAGGTGCAAAACGAGAAGCCCACGCCATTGAAGAGGATGGGACCTTCGGCCAACTCACAGTTGCTATAGGCCGACGAGAGGGTCACCGCGATCGTCTGATTGACGTTGCCCATCTGGGTCGGCCAGCTCTGCTCTTCGAAGGAGAGCACCACTCGGCCGTTATTCTGCAGGGCGGTGTCTGTGGTCGTACCCTGGTAAGTGGTGTCGAACGACGAGCAGCACGGTTCGCTCCACTCATCGAAGGAGTCCTGCATGATCGACTCGACCTGACTGAATCCGACGTCGTTCGAGCCGTTCTGGTTGATATAATAGTCCAGCGGCTGGTCGCCGCTTCCCCAGGCGGCCCCGTTGGGACATTGGGAGCCGTGGATGAATACATAAGCTGTCGCGTTGCTGGCCGCAAATAGCAGGCCGCAGGCGATGATGAGTGCAGAGAATGCCGTCTTTAGTGAGGTGTGTCGATTCATTGTGCACCTCCTTTGATGCCGGCCACCTGGGCTTCGAGCTCGGCGACAAACGACGCATAGTTGCGGGTCTCGCCAGGCAGGTGCTTGACGGTGCCGCCATCGCGGCCTTGGATATAAAAGGTGATGTCGCTCAGGTCGCGGCTGACCAGCTTGCCGTCGTCGGTCGTCTCGACCGAGTATTTGGCCTGGCCGAGCGCCGACAGCGCGATGACACCGTCGTCTCCCTTATGCAAAAAGACGATGACCTCTTCGCCGGATTCGAAGCGGGCGTCGCCGGGGATGCTGTGGAACTGGCCGTCGTGCTCGCCGCCCCACTGCTGGATAGTGACTTTCTCTTCGAGCTTGCCGGCGAAGTCGCGTTCGACCGAGATGGTCGTGTCGGTGACGACACGTTGTTGTTTCTCGTCGAAGTAAGTGTCTCGCTCGACGACACGCCCGTGGACGATGAAGTCGGAGATCTCGATAAGCGTCTCGAGATCGGCGTGCTTCATGACGGTGGCCGAGGCGCTCGAGACGAAAAGTCCGAGGCCGAGCATGGCAATGGCGAGCGTCAGCGCGATGCTGCGCCGCCATGGCCGTATCCAGTGGGGCAGGTTGATGTGCATCATCTCCTCCAGCTTATAAACTCACGTTAAACGGTTCACTTCCAATAGTGCCATCATCGGCACGCCTAGATCCAGTGCGGCCGTAACCCGAGGTGGGTTCTGCCTGGGCGACGATCTTAGAGCGTGCAGCATCTAACGGCGCACCTAAGAGAGAAGCAAGATCCATTCCGTGAGTTTTCGAACGCTGCTCGTGGGAGATGCAATGTGAAAGATGCAGAGGGGTTAGTCGGGCAGGGCGCCCATGGTCAGATCGGTGGTGCGTTGCTGATTCTCTCGCCAATATTCGACCGAGATGGTCCGGCCAACGCCCAGATTCGCGGCCAACCACGCCAGTTGGTCGGCGTCGTTGATGGATTGGCCGTCGATGGAGAGGATGATGTCGCCGGGTTCGAGCTGCGCGTCGGCCGCCGGCCCGCCGGGGACCACGCGGGTGACGATGGCCCCGCCGTCTTTGCCCGCCACTCCCGGCAGGTCGAGCTCACGGCGCACCGCGCGGGGGACTTCCTCGACGTATACACCCAGCCAGCTTCGCTCGACGTGGCCGGTTTTCTTGAGTTGAGGGAGGATCTCGAGGGCCATATTGATGGGAATGGCAAACCCGATGCCCTGGCCCTGCGCGCTGATGGCGGTGTTGATGCCCACCACCTCACCGTCGGTATTGACCAGCGGCCCGCCGGAGTTGCCGGGGTTGATGGAGGCGTCCGTCTGGATGAAGTCCTGGTAGTGCATGTCCTCGCTGACCGGGATGCCCCGCCGGCCGATGGCGCTGGTGATCCCCGCGGTGACCGTACTGGTGAGCCCGAGCGGATTGCCCACGGCGACCACCCAATCGCCGACACGCAGCTTTTGGGAGTCCCCCAGATCAATGACCGGCAGCTCCTCGGCGTTCTCGAGGCGAAGTACGGCGACGTCGGTCTTGGGGTCGGAGCCGACGAGTGTGGCCTCGAAGAATCGATCATCGAAGAGGCGCGCGCCGATTTCAGTGGCGTCTTTGACGACGTGGTGGTTGGTCAAGACGTGGCCCTCGTCGTCGATGATAAAGCCCGAACCGAGGCTCTCGGCCAGGCGTTTGCGTGGGACCATGCCGTGACGTGAAAATTGGCGGAAACGCCCGTTGGCGGCGACTCTTTTTCGGGTGTAGATATTGACGACGGCCGGGCGAACGCTGGCGACGACGTCGGCGAAGCTCAGCGGGCGGGCGGCCCCGGTCGCGCCAGGGCCGGGAGGTGTCTGGGCCGTGTCTGGGGCTTTTGGGGGGGCTGGAGGCGCTTCGGCGCCCGCCTCGTCGGGCTCCGATGGAGGGGGGGCCGAGGAAAACGCATCACAACCGACCAGAAGCACCGACAAGGCAACCGCCAAGACGTACGGCGCCGACCACGAAATCTTTGCCAACATCACGTCACTCCCAAACTGCAGCCACGCTGGACTCTTTATGCTTTTTTCTTCTCGTCGACGAAAGCCGAGCGTAGGTCGTGTAATAGGCTTTCGAGCAATTTCTCTTCCTCGGCCTCCAGATTGCCCCGGGTCTTGTCCTGGAGCATCTTGAGGATCTCGATCGTATGCTTGGCCGACTCGAGTTCGCGCTCGACTTGGCCGGTCTCGGGGTGTTCGACGCGCCCGAGATCGATCATACAGCTGGTTCCCAGGCTGACGATGAAGCTACCGAAGTCAGCCTGGACTTCTGATACGTCGTCATCGCTATCCGTCGACGGGATGAACACCCCGGCGTTATTGCCGAGGACCGTTCCTTTCGGCCCGCCGTTGGAGTGACCGTTCGACTTCTGATTAGAATCGTCGTCGCTCATCGCTCTCACTCCAATCTGTGGGGTTCGCTGAATGAACCGAGGCGCCGGTGCGCCGAATCAGCGCAGGCGCTCTATTCTTCTTGCTCTTCTTCTTCGGAGGCCTCTTCGCCTTCCTCTCCTTCTTGCTCTTCGTCGTCGCCGAGCACGCCTTCTTCGTATTCGGCCTCCATCGTGGCGGCGTTCTCCTCGGAGTCCTCGAGGCCTTCGAGGTACTCGTTATAGTCTTCGCGGGAGATCAGGCCCTTCTTGATATTCTGCTCGACGGTGCGACGGTCAAATAGTCGATCTTCTTTGTCTTGAAATGCCATGAGAAACTCCGGGCTGTGTGGCTTGGATTTGAGTTGTTAGTTGTGAATTCTCGGTTCGCTTTGAGGCATGAGGCCATGGTTCGTATAACATCATGATTGGCCAACACCCAAGAGTGAACTCAACACTCTGCCAGGGCGCGGTCGATCCGGGATTTGAGGGTCTGGCTGGCGCGATCGCGCTCTTGTTTCAGAAAGTCGCGCGCTTGCTCGATTCGTTTGCCGCGGCGCAGGTCGATGAGCGCCATCTGGGTGCGCGCCGAGTGCCGGTACGGCGAGTTTGTCTTGAGGGCCTTGTAGATTTGCTCGGCGTCTTCGTATTTGCCCAGCTCGTATTTGACGTTGGCCAGGTTGAAGAACAACTTGTCTTTTTGGGAGGAGTGCGCCCGGTCGATGGCTCGCTCCAGGGCGTGCTCGGCCTCGCGATACTTCTCCATGGCCGCATAGATCAGGCCGAGCTTGCCGAGCATCTCGGCCTGCGGGCCGAATTTTCGCAGGAACCACTGCTGGCGGTAAAACTCGACCAGCCCTTTATAATCTCCCTTCTGGAAACGGTAGGCGAACTCCTTCTCGAAGGCGGTCCAGCGCTTGCGAACAAATCGCGGGTACGCGATGTAGTAGATGGGGATCCACAGCGTAAACAGAGCCAGCGCCCAGATCGGGGCGCCGAATCCAAAGTGCAGGATGAACATCACCAGCAGGCTCACGGGGATCAGGCCCCGGTGCCAGTCGATTTGAATGCCGCCTTTTTTTTCGCTCGCCATCTGCCTCCTCCATGTTGAGCCGAGTGTACCGGATGCGACGCCTTCGACCAAATAGCGCCAACCGCGCCAGACCGTGAATAGACTTATATGAATCAACTTAGTTTTTGTGCACTCAGCGGCGCCGGCGAGCTGTCGGGCAATGCCTTTTTGCTCGATGCCGGCGGTGTACGGTTGTTACTCGACGCCGGCGCGGCGCACAACCGCGAGCCGGCGTGGGTCGACCGGCTCGAGCGGCCCGACGCTTGCTGGGTGAGCCATGTTCACTGGGATCACTTCGGCGCCGTGGTGCCCATCATCGAGCGCTTTCCTCGGGCACGGTGCTTGGCGACGTCGACCACCCGTCGGCTCGCGGCCGTGGCGCTCGAGCAGGACGGCATGGACAGCGATCGGGCCGATGCATTGGCGTCGAGACTAGAAGCTGTACCGGTGCGTCGTTATTTCGACATCTCCTCTGAGTGGGACAGCGTCGGAGGGAAAAAGTTCCGCGCCAATAAGTTACAGGCCAATAAGTTACAGGCCATGGCCTTTCCCGCCGGGCATATACCGGGCGCGGCCATGCTGCTGGTTGAGGTGGACGTGGGAGGCGAGCGGCCGTTTCGACTCTTGTACACCGGCGATTTCTGCGGCCACGACCAGCCTCTGGTCGACGGCGCGCTCTTTCCGCGCACCGGCGAGGACTTCCCCATCGACGTGCTCGTCATCGAGGGCGTGCTCGCGACTCGCAAGGAACTCGACGAGGTCGAATACGCCGCCGAGCTGTCGCGCTTGATCGGTGCGGTCGGCGAGCGAAGAGGCGGCGCGCTCGTCGGCGTGTCGACCCTGGCCGAGGCGGCGCCGCTGGCCCGGGCGCTGAGCGACGCCGGAGAGTCGGTGGTCGTCCATCGCGCGCTCGAGTCGGTGCTGGCGGTGTGTTGGCCGGATTATCGCGACTGCGAGGTGGAGCTAGCCGGTGACTCCCAATGCACCGGCGCACTCGGGGCCGGTCGGGTCGTGGTCGCCCCCGGCGAGCAATTCGCCCCGTCGAGCGCCGCCGGCCGAGCGCTCGAGGCCGTCGTCGGGCGCGAGGATGCGCTGGTCGTCGTCGTCAACCGCGCCCATAAAAAGAGCGTCGCGGGCAGGCTTTTGGGGGCCCAACCGGGTCAGAAGGTGCGCCTCGGCCGACGTAAGCTCTCTCTCCAGGCCACCGTCGAGCATTTCTCGCTGCCCAACCACGCTCCGCGCAGCCAACTCGTCGAGGCCGTCGGGGCGGTCGACCCCGGCCGGGTCTTGCTCGTCCACGGCCACAAATCCCACCTCTACGCCCTCAAGCGCGCCATCGAAAAGACAGGGTTTTCGGGGCAGGTCGACGTTCCCGAAAATGGCACGTCCGTCGCATTGGGGGAGTAGGCCGGGTGATCGTTCGGGCGGGACGTCTTTTCCTCGATCGTCCATGACGTCGTTTCGTGCCCATTTCGCCCATGACGTGGTTTCGTGCCGATTCCGCCCATGACGTGTTTTCGTGCCGATTCCGCCCATGACGTGGTTTCGTGCCGATTCCGCCCATGACGTGGTTTCGTGCGGGATCCAAACCATAGCCGTGGGTAAGCCGCCTCCGAGTGCGCCGTAGGCGCGGTCGGAGGGGCGCACCCACGGAGAGCCCCGGACACCCGCCATCGCCTATCGGACATCGTCGAGCGGCGACCCTCTCTGGGGGTGCGGACGGCAAAAGGCACCGTCCTTACCCCCAGCTATGGTTTAGTTTCGTGGGGGGCGATCATTCGGGCGGTACGGTTTGGTTTCGTGGCCGGGCGATCGTTCGGGCGGTACGGTTTGGTTACTTGGCCGGGCGATCGTTCGGTCGATATGACGCTCTGCGTCAAAAGTCTTATGAATATTACGGGTTTACGTCACTAAAATCTATCTGGTAACAGTCGGTCGTTTGTGGAACGAAGGCCGTCTTCGAGTCGTTCTCAGATATGGCTGACATAACCTTATCCAGCAGGGAGCTATCCCATGGCGCGCGCCTCGGAAAAGCAGATAATCAAGCTCGGCAAAGAGATCTTCGAGCGAATGAAGGGTGAGAAACCCTCCGTGTTCAAGAAGGATTTTTGGAGCGGCAAGATGATGGATTGGTCGATGAAGGACGAGGCCTTCAAGGTCGAGATGTTCCGCTTCGTCGACGTCTTTCCCACGCTCAAGGACCACGTGCAGGTCGCCGAGCACCTCCAGGAGTATTTCTGCCGACCGGAGCAGGACTTTCCGGCGAGCTTTCAGTGGGGGCTGTCCCGGGTCAAGCCGGATAGCTGGGTGGCCAAGAAGGCCGCCGGCCAGATCGAAAAGCAGATCGGCGGCATGGCCGAGAAGTTCATTGCCGGCGAAGACGCCGCCGAGGCCGTCGAGTTGCTGCGCCAGATGTGGGACCAGGGCCTGTGCATCACGCTGGACCTGCTGGGTGAGGCGACCGTCAGTGAAAAAGAGGCGCTGAGCTATCTCGAGCGCTATAACGAGATCTTCGACACCCTCATCGAGGAGACCGCCGGCTGGCCGGAGAAGCCATCGCTCGAGCAGGCGCCCTGGGGCCGCGTGCCCAGGGTCAACGTCTCGGTCAAGATCTCCAGCCTGTACAGCCAGCTCGACCCCATCGACTTCGACGGCAGCATCGAGGCGGTCAAAGATCGCCTGCGCCCGCTGTTTAGAAAGGCCAAAGAGCACGGCGCGTTCATCAATATCGATATGGAGTCCTATAAGGACAAAGACCTGACGATCGCGACCTTCAAGAGCCTGCTCGAAGAGCCCGAATTCGCCGACTTCGAGCACGCCGGCATCGTCATGCAGGCCTATCTCAAGGACGCCGAGGCCGACACCAAGGCGCTGTGCAAGTGGGCCAAGCGCCGCAAGACGCCGGTGACCGTGCGCCTGGTCAAGGGCGCCTATTGGGATTACGAGACCATCCACAGCCAGCAAGAGGGCTGGGATAACCCCGTCTTCACCCAGAAGTGGCAGACCGACCAATCCTACGAAAATTGCACCGAGATCCTGCTCGACCACCACAAATATATCCACACCGCGATCGGCTCGCATAACGTGCGTAGCATCGCGCATGCGATGGCCTATGCCGACGCCAAGCGCCTCGACAAAAGCGCCGTCGAATTCCAGATGCTCTTCGGCATGGCCGAGCCGATGAAGGCTGCGGTCAGCTCGATGGGCTACCGGCTTCGTGACTATGTGCCGATTGGCGAGATCATCCCGGGGATGGCCTATCTGGTCAGGCGGCTTCTGGAGAATACCTCCAACGAGTCGTGGCTGCGCATGTCCTTTGCGGACGGAAAGAGCGTCGACGAATTGCTCAGTGCCCCGGAGCCGCCGGCAGGGAAGACCGCGGCCGACGGCGGCCAAGAGCGCCAGCACCAGCCGATCACCGAGCACGGCTTCCGCAATGAGCCGATGCGCGACTTCGCCCACGCCGAGAACCGCGAGGCGTTCGCCCGCGCCATCGAGGACGTGCGCGCACAGCTCGGCGGCCGACACCCGCTGGTCATCAACGACCGGGAGCTCGACACCGACCGCAGCATCGACAGCGTCAACCCCAGCCGCACCGACCAGATCGTCGGCACCTCGGCCTGCGCTACGGTCGAGCACGCCGACGAGGCGATTCGCGCGGCCTGGGCAGCCAAAGACGCCTGGGCGGACACCTCCGCCGACGAGCGCGCCGAATGCCTGTTCCGACTCGCCGACCTGATGCGCCAGCGACGCGACGAGCTATCCGCATGGATGGTCTTCGAGGTCGGAAAGAATTGGCGAGAGGCCGACGGCGACGTCTGTGAGGCGATCGATTTTTGCGAGTATTACGCCCGCGAGATGAAGCGCCTCGACGATCCTCAGCGGCTCGGTCAGATCCCCGGCGAGCTCAACCTGATGTTCTATCAGCCGCGCGGAGTGGCCGCGGTCATCGCGCCGTGGAACTTCCCGCTGGCCATCCTCACCGGCATGACCATGGCCGCGGCGGTCACCGGCAACACCGTGATCATGAAGCCGGCCGAGCAATCACCGGTCATCGCCGCCAAGCTCATGGAGCTGGTGCGCCAGGCGGGCTTCCCGCCCGGGGTGATCAACTACCTGCCGGGTATCGGCGAGGAAGTCGGCGACCACCTCGTCACCAGCCCGCACGTCCATGTGCTCGCCTTTACGGGCAGCATGCAGGTGGGTCTCGATATTCTCCGTAAGGCCGGCGACACCGACCCGACCAAGCAGCAACGGGTCAAGAAGGTCGTCTGCGAGATGGGCGGCAAAAACGCCATCATCGTCGACGCCGACGCCGACCTCGACGAGGCCGTCCAGGGCGTGGTGCAGTCGGCGTTCGGCTTTCAGGGCCAGAAGTGCTCGGCGTGCAGCCGCGCCATCGTCCTGGACTCATGCTACGACGAATTCAAGGAGCGGGTCGTCGAGGCGACCCGCAGTCTCATCCAGGGCGCGGCCGACGACCCGGCCAACCACCTCGGACCGGTCATCGACGCCGAAGCGCGCCGTAAAATCGAGTCGTACGTGGAGCTCGGAAAGCAAGAAGGCGAGCTCCTGGTGCAGACCGAGGCTCCTCAGAGCGGCCATTTTGTGGCCCCGGCCATCTTCGAGAATATCACCCCCGAAGACCGCCTCGCCCATGAGGAGGTCTTCGGCCCGGTGCTGGCGTTGATGCGCGCCGAGGACTTCGACGAGGCCCTCCAGATCGCCAACGGCACCCGCTACGCGCTCACCGGCGGCGTCTACAGCCGTAGCCCGAGCCATATCGACCAGGCCCGACGCGAGTTCAAGGTCGGCAACCTCTATATCAACCGCGGCTGCACCGGCGCGTTGGTGTATCGCCAGCCGTTCGGCGGCTTCAAGATGTCCGGCGTCGGCTCGAAGGCCGGCGGGCCGGATTATCTGTTGCAGTTCATGGAGCCGCGCGCGGTCACCGAGAATACGATGCGTCGTGGGTTTGCTCCGGAGGAGTTGCTCTAAATCTTGGCGCACGTGGTCCGAGCGTTTTTTGACGTTCAAGGCGCCGTTGTTTGGCGCCGCGCCGAGCGTTGTTCGCGAGGCCTTTCTAGCCGGGGGTTGCACTCGACCCGCAGGGGAGAGTGCTTACCCCCGGGTCGCGTGCACACCCTGAACCACGTTCTTTAATTTTTGAGCTCAACCCTCCTTTGATGACACTGTGGCGTCATCATTGCAAAATGCGCGTTGCGTGCGCTCGCGTGGCGAGCTTGGGGCGTGGAGACGTGGAAGCGTGGAAGCGTGGAGACGTGGAACCATGGAAGTGTGGAAGCATTGCTGCGTGGAGGCGTGGAAGAGCACATTGAGCAGCATGGAAAACACTGAGTCCGACGCCTGTGGACGCCGGGTGATCTGTGAATCTAAAGCACTCCTATTTCGGAAACCGGATAAATTGGCAAAGTCAGGCCAGATGGATGTCGGTTTGGCCGATTGACAGGTAGCAGCGCTACATGGATTGAGGACAAACCGACAGACGCTGGTCTGACGAAGCCAAGACTCCGGGTTTCGGAGTAGGAGTGGTTTAGAGCGATTTGGATTTTCGAGCCGCACGACGGGCCGCACGCCTAAGCCGCCGATCCGCTGAAACTCAGCACGGAGCTCAAGAGTTGTTCAAAGGCACAACCACGTTTGAATAAAAATACGTCTTGTTCCGTTTCAAAATGGAGGCTGAACTTCGAGACGACGTATAACTCGAGAGCGCGCCGAGCCGCCAACCGCAGCCCTTCACACAAATCAGGGGCCACATCTCATGCGCAACCCGCAGTTCCGAATTCTCGGCAGCGTCTTACTGTTGACGCTGTCTGTTGTGTTCCCGGGAACCGTCCTGGGAGAAGAGAAGGACGCGAGTGCAGACGACGCGGATTAGTTTTTTAGAGGAGAGATTTCCTACCTGTACCGACATTGCGTCGGAATCGTCATTGTAGCTGCCTTGGTGACGATGTCTGCGACCGCACACGCCGGTGACGGGGATGAGCACGAGTAGTACGGCTGGCAAATCATGCCATTCGACGCAGCAGCGATTGGGTTAACAGTGTATGACGCGAACGATGGGTGGGAGACGAGCGCTGGCGCTGTGGGCTTTGCCAGCTACGCGCTGGGTGGGCCAATCGTCCATCTGGCACATGAACAATGGTGGGAGTCTGCAGGCAGTCTGGGCCTTCGCCTCGGCCTTCCATTGGCTGGCGTATTGATCGCGAGTGCTTTGAACCCCAGTACTGGCAACTCCCAAGCAGGTTTCGCAGCAGCCATGGGCGACGGCATTACTGCGGCAGCGGTGGGGATCGTCGCGGCAGTTGCAATCGACTACGTCTTCCTCGCCCGAAAACCGACGCTGAAGTCATCCAGCGCGTCTTCGCAGGTGCAGATGCTGCAACTGCAGTGGAGCTTTTGAGAGGGAGCCCCTTGCTGACGTTGAAGTCTCTCCAAGTGTGTCTGTTGGCGCGTCGCCTAAACTACTCGAACACTCGACCTAAGCCGGTGAAAATGCAGCACGCTCATAGACATGCCGTTCGCAAACTCGGCACCGTGGTGCTGGGTCTGGCCGCACTAATCGCCGGGCTGTGTATGCACCCGGTCGCATCCCTTGCGCAGACCACTCATTCCGACGAGAAGCAGAAGAGCTTCCGCGAGAAGATCATCAAGAGTTGGAAGTGGAAGCCTCGAAGTGGAATCGGGCTCACAACAGAGGAGTACGCACGAGAGTACCTCGCGCGGTATTTTGATAGCTCGGGCGAGTGGAAGGGAGACTCAGCTGGGATTGGCTCGTGGCAGGTCTTCGCCAAAACGCCTGTTGTGCTCTTCCAGACCTCGAGTCTCGACATCGTTGTGCTTCCGCTAAGCGGGGTAGAGCACGATTGGGTCGTCGTCGTCAGAAGGGACACCGGCGAGGTGGTGCTCAATGACAACTTTGCGTGTGGCACTTATGAAAGCCGCTACGAATTCGTGGATGTCGATGGAAAGGCGCCTCTCGAGTTGCTCCGCAGAAATCGCGGGAGCTGTGCGAGCCAACTTACAAGTCAGTGGGTCCGAATCTACGGGGTTTCAGAGTGGGCGACGACTCTCGATCAGCGCGGGCTCACGGACCGAGGTGGCCAATGTCCCAAGATCGTGAATCAGCTCATTGAACCGTATCCGCTTCGAAGGAAGCGCAACCCGAAGGGCCATCTCGCCTTCGAGTTTCGAATCTCGTACGGCCTCGTGATGAGGCATGATGAGGGCTACTGTGCGCTTTCAGAACCGCGTGCGGTCATCCATCGCACCTGTGAGTACCGAGTGGATCGGGGTCAATTCGAATGCTCCGACAAGGTAGTTGATGCTCATGTATTGGTGTTGCCGGACATCAAGACATCCTACAAGTGGACCGATAGCGCGAAGAATATCCGCTGGGTCTTGGATAATGCGGAGGAACTACGAACGAGAGGCTTTCGATTTCCCGAGGGGTTTCTCGAGCGACTGCCGCGGCATTTGCCCGAGGGTAGTCACGACTGAGTCCTCCCGGTAAGAGGACGACTGCACGCGAATCGAGGCACCAGCGATGCCAAACCGACAAGCCGTGCCCCAAGTACTTACGCTTCTGCTCGGCTGCGCATAAAGGGCTACTGGCGCAACGCCAAAAGGCGGCGTTGCGTCGCTCGCTATGCTCGCTTGGGGAATCGGGCTAGTCGTGCAACGCTTGAAAGCGCGTTGCACGGTCATGCCGCATAAACGCCCGCTCTCGCTCAAGAGCTACTTTCCGAACAGATGGCTTTGGCCGGGCGGGCCATCTTCTACTCCCCTGATGGCAATGTTGAAGCCTTCGAATCCCTCGATGATGCGCTCGAAGTCGTTTGTGTCGTGGGTGATGATATGAGAGGCGCGGTTCACCATCGCAATGGCGGCGATCATCATGTCGACGGTGAGGACCTGGCGGTCCAGGCCTCTGGGTAAGCCGTGGCGCTGAGCGTAACGCAAACGCAGCCCGGCGGCGAGTTCGGCGGCGCGCAAATCGAAGTCGGCGAGGTCGGCGAAAGATTGAAGAGAACTGAGGACACGTCGGCGGATTTCGGCGTCTCTCGATGAGAGGAATTCGGAGACAACCGGCGTCGGTATCAAGACGCCGCAGTCGGTTTCATCGAGCCATGCCTCGTAGGACTTTGCCGCCTGAAAGAGTTTCTCTTGGCCCGGGTTCGGCTTGCTCTGTTGAGCGAGAATCAGCAGCGAGGTGTCCACGCATACGAGCATGTCTTACTTCCCCCGCAACTCGTTTACGTAACCTATCGGGTCGACTCCATCGAAGGAATTTCCCGTCGCCTTGCGCAGCGCGCCGAAGAGTTCGCCGGCATTGCGCTCGACAGATTCGATCGAGGCGACGTCGATCTCCCCAATACGGTAGTCGTCCAAGCTCCACGTCGCTTGGCCTTCGATTCGAAAGACCTGGTCGAAGTCATCGCCGGTTTCTTGCATTAGCTTCTTGAGTTGCTGGTCGGTCAGACCCTTGAGGGTGCAGTTCTGACCGTCGTGGAGTTCAATGGCGGCGTCCTTGCGCGACCGATTCACCCGCATACATACGCCATAGACGACGGCGTGGGAGATCATCCTGTCGTTTTCTTCGCTGTGCTCTTCGATATGTGGAGAGTCTGCGGTGAGTGCGACGCCGTGTAGACCGAGGCCGGTACTGCTCATCTCGAGGCGAACGCTTCTGCGCTCGAGGGTGGACTGAATCCCTCGCAGCTCACTTCGTACGGTGGCGGGCAAGTTCCCAACCTCGTCGGCATAAAATGCATGGTCGATGGACCGCAGTGCCTCCTTGGCTTTTCTGTTGAGCAAGCCAGGGATGACGAGCGACGCCTCTGCGAGTTCTCCGGGAATGATGATGGCTTCGTTTTCGTCCAACTGCACGCCCATCTCGCCAGCCATCGCCTCGATTGCACGCTCCAGTCCGCCGAGTACACCAAAGAGCGTGCTCATCCGCACATTTTCCGGCGAAATATCATCGCCCGAGAGTTCGAGGCAGAAGTATGTAGGGTCGTCGGCCATTGGCATTCCCTTTCGCGTCTTCGCTGCTAGAAACTATACGTCAAACGCTGATGGGCGAGCAAATCTTTCCTTCGAGCGGCACGCCGATTCGCATCACTTCACGCAGGCCGGTCGTGCTCCTCGCGGCCGGGGACCTCGACGAGGCGGGCGTAGGGCGATTGGATGCGGTGCTTGTTGAAGGCGTGTTTGACGCGGCGGGTGACGTCGCTGAGGTAGAGCTCCTCGAAGCGTGAGTCGATGATCCACGCTTTGCATTTGACGACGGTGGCGAAGGCGGCGCCGACCTCGGCTTCTTTGACGCGCATCGAGACCTTCTGGTCCAGGTCGATATAACGCGAGGTCACGCAGGCGCGGTAGACTAGGTCGTAGGCCAGGTCGGCGTCGCTGCTGACGGCGACGTAGAACTCCGCCTCGACCATCATGGGCAGCTCGCCGCGGGTCATCGAGGCGACCTCGTCGGTCAAGAATTTATTGTTGGGGATGGAGACCATGCGCCCCTCGAGGGTGAGCACGCGCACGGTGCGCAGCCCGATATGCTGCACGTCGCCGTAGACCTCGCCAAATCGCACACGGTCGCCGACCTCGAAGGGCTGGTCGAATAGGATGAGCACGCCGGCGACCACCGATGAGACGGTATCTTTGAGCGCAAAACCCACCGCCAGCGCCACCGAGCCGAGTACGCCCACGGCTGCGCCGCGCTGGTTCTCCAGCAGCGTGTTCGCCACCAGGTAGGCCCCGACGACGAAGACGGCCAATTTGACGAAGCTCGCCATGTGTCCCAGCGTCAGCCGGCGGGTGCGAAGCTGCGACGAGAGGCGATTGACGCCCATGTCGATCAATTTGTTGAGGCCAAAGCACACCGCCAAGATGACCATGGCGGCGAAGACCTTGCCCAGGTCGATGCTCTCCAGGGCGCTGGCGACGCGTTCGGCGTCGGGGGCGGCCTGTAAGATCACCGGCAGGCCGGCAAACGGGGCGTCGAGGATGCTCATTGGGCCTCCTCGACGGTCTGTTCGGGCTGAGTTTGGTCGGGCTGAGTTTGGTCGGGCTGAGTTTGGTCGGGCTCGGCCTCCCATTCAGGGGTCTGCACGATATACTCCCGGGCATACGGCGAGGGGATGCGGTGCTTGCGAAAGGCGCGCTTGACCCGGCGGGTGACCTCGGTGCGGTAGACGTTCTCGAAGCTGGTGTCGATGACGTAGGCCTTGCAGGTGATCACGGTGGCGTAGGCTCCACCACGGGCGACTTCGGTGACCAGGACCTCGACCGGCTCATCCAGGCATACGTAGCGCGAGGTGACGCAGCCGCGGTAGACCAATTCGCGGGCGAGTTCGAAGTCGGCGCCCACCCCGATATAGAATTTGATGGCCGCCATCATCTCGACGGTGCTGGCGTTGGCCGAGACGACGACCTCGCTGAGGAAGCGGTTGTTGGGGATCGAGTACCACTCTCGGGCGTTGGTGCGCAGCACGACCGCGCGCAGGCCAATCTTTTGGATGACTCCGTACAGGTCACCGAATTCGACGCGGTCGCCAACTTTGAAGGGCCGGTCGATCAAGATCAGCACGCCGGCGACCAGCGAGCCGACGGTGTCTTTGAGGGCGAATCCCGCCGCGAGCCCGAGCGTGCCGGCTACACCCATCAAAGCCTGCTGCTGGCCCTCGAGGAGGGTGCTCATCGCCAGATACGTCGCCGCCAAAAACAGCCCGAGTCGCACGAGACTCGCAGCTTTGCGCAACTGATTTCGGCGACGCATCAGCTCGCCTTCGAGGGTGGTCGCGGCGCGGCGAATCAGTCGGTCGAGCACGTAAGCCGTCGCCACGATGGCCACAGCGACCACGACCTTGCCGCCGTCGATCTGGCGCAGGATCTCGGCGAGCTCGGTGGCCTTGGGGGTGGCCTGAGCCAGTATCGGGGAGGCGGCAGATGTCAGCGATGCGAGCATCTCAGGCCCCGTATAGGTAGTTCGAGGAGGCCAGCTTGCGCATCACCGGGCGCCAGTAGAACGCGCTGAGCGCGGCGAGGCCGGTGTCTGCGTCGATATCGACCACGTCGTGCTCGGCGAAGTAGTCCAGCGCGCGGCTGCAAAACCCCAGGCCGACCTGGACGATCTCGGCCAGTTGGGTCGCGTCGAGCCGGCCGTGCTGGACGAGGGCGGCCAGCAAAAACCAGTGGTCGTCGTCAAAGTGGTCGAACACGTCGGTGTCAGGCCGGTCGAAGAGGTCGACGTCCAGCTTGTCGGGCCGCGCCGATGGGTGCACGCTGGCCAGCCAATAGACCATGGCAACGCGCGGGTTGCCGCCGCTGAACTCGTGCAGATACCGAAAGTAGCCGCGAGAGGTCTCGATGACGTCGAAGAGTTCGTCATCGCGCTCGTGACCGGCGTGGGCGGCGACCATCTTGGCGAAGCTCACCGAATAGCCGCTGGCCTCGTTGCGCCGCTCGATGAGCGTCTGCAGCTCCTCGGGGCTCCACGCCTCGATCTCGAGGACCTCGCCGAAGTAATGGCCGCGCTCCTCGATCCGGTTGACGTAGTGCCAGGCGTGGCGGGCGAAGCTGAGCACGAAGAAATGCTGGTGGTCGCACAGGTGGACGATGTCGAGCAGCGCGTCGATGCCCTCGAATCCCTCGATATGACGGCTAAAGCACAGGTGGCATTCGTCGAGGACGACGATCCGGCCGGGGGATTCGCAAAGCGCGTCGATCAGCTCGGATTTGTCCGCGGGGCGCTCGTCGAGTTCGAAGAGATCGGCGAAAAAGGCGACGATCTCGGCGGCCGTCTCGATTCGCCGGTCGAAGCGCGCCGAGATCGCGTGGGTCGAGTCGTCTTCGTCGAGGCCGACGACGAGCCGATTGAGGAGGGTTGTCTTTCCGATGCCCGCGTCGCCAATCAAGGCGACCGAGCCGCGTCGCCGGGAGCGGTTCCACTCATCGAGGCGCGCGACGACTCGGTGCAGGTATTGGTCGCGCTCGACGAGGATGTCCTCGTCGCTCAGTGGCCGCTGCTCGTAGACGCTCAGATACTCGGGGTCGAGCCGCTGGTCGGGCGGGACCGACTCGGCCGCCTCCTCCTTTTCGGCGCGCGCTCGAGATTGCAACTCGATCTGAGTGCGAAACGCCAACGCGCTCAGCCGCTTGAACCAGTCGGTGTTGAGCGCGTAGCGGCGCATGACGATGACGATCTCCTTGCCGAGTACATATAGCGAGGTCACCGCGATGATCAGCACACCCCAGGGCCGGTCCTTGTGGCGGTTGACGAAGGAGACGGCCGGGGCGAGTCGCTCACCGGCGAGTTTGTCGAAGAGCGCGGCGATCTCGTCTCTCCAGCGAGAGAGCACCCAATAGACGACCGCGATGAAGCCCCAGGTGGCCGCCTGGTCGACCAGCCACCACAACACCGTGATGCCGGTCAGCGGCTGGACGAAGTCGGGGATGTAGGTGGCGAGCAGCCAAAAGATGACGACTACGCGGATGCTGCCCAATAATTTGCGGGCGCGCGCTAGATCGACCCCGGTGACGTCGGCCAGGGTGTCGGCGCGTGTCTGGTCGATATAGGTGAGTTCGTCGGCCGATGCCTCTCCTTCCTTGCGCCGGTACGACCGCGGTAAGATCGCCACGCGCGAGGCCTGAATGATCAGCCAATAGATGAATATCGCGTCGACCATCCACGCCAGACCGAGCAGTTCGTGGAAGCGCTCGGCGGCGTAGTGGGCGCTGAAGGCGATGCCCACATAAAAGAGCGCCGGTCGGGAGAGCGCGCGTAGCATCTCGGCTGCTTTGACGAAGACGGCAGCCTTGCGACGCAATAAACGGCGCCGGAGCAGCTCCGCGCATAGTCGATCGACCAGCCACACGAGCATCCGCAAGGACAGATGTGCGACGACGATCAGGGCCACGAGGCGCCACAAAAGCCCCCACAGCCACGCCCAGAACTCCAGTGCGGCCAGGTCGGCGGTGTCCAATTGATCGAGGCGGTGCTCGACACGCTGCTCGAGGGCGCGCAGCCCCGTGCGCACCCCGTCGACGGCCATCTCCCAATTCTGGGAATCGCTGACCGAGAAGTAGGCGTCGCGGCGCGAATCGCTGATGCGCTCGAGCAGCGGCTCGATGGTCCCGGCGAAGAACCCAAATTGCGAGTGATACTCACGCACCCGGTCGCGGTAGGCCTGGAGGACCTCGCGGGCCTGGCGGTGGCGCTGCTCTTCGAGGTCCAGCGCCGCCTGGGCGACGGCCACTCGGCGCTCCCAGACCTTCGAGGAGTCCAGCTGGTCGAGCCGGCTTCGCTCGCTCTGCAGATGGTTGCGGGCCTCGTCGACCGCCTTGGCGGTTTGCTCGACGGGAGCCTCGGCGGCGGCCGCGTCATCGAGCGCGCGGCGAAACCGCTGGTGGGCGGTGCTGCGCAGTGCCAGGACGCGGTCGAAGAGCGGGTCGATCTCGTCTCGGCGCACCTGCGCGGAGGCACCCGGCGCAAAGGCGTCGAGGGCGTCGAGCACCTCGCCTTTCCGCTCGGCGAGTGCCTCGACCCGCTCGTTGGTCTCGGAGTTGATCTCGGCCAGGCGCTCGTTGTGCGCGCGGGTCTGAGCCAGGACGCGCTCGGCGATCTTGCGCTCACGGGAGCGAAGCCGGCGCAGCGTCTCGTTCTGCTCGCGCTGCTCGCGCAGCCGGGCCTGCTCGAGGTTCTCGACCGCCAGGCGCTCGCGGCGCTGGGCAGCCTGGGCGCGCTGTTGCGACTCCTGGTGTTCGTGAGCGTTGTCGACGACCTGGCGCGCGTTGTCCAGGCGGGCCTGTCCGCTGGAGGCGCCTGCCTGGCGGGCGCGGCCGGTGGCCTCGGCTGCCCGGTGCGCTCCGTCGGCGGCGGCGGCGATGGACTTCGACGATTGATCGATCGGCGCGGCGCTCTGGTCGGCGCTCTGGGCGGCG
Organism: uncultured Bradymonadales bacterium; assembly: GCA_964386725.1. Taxonomy (GTDB): domain Bacteria; phylum Myxococcota_A; class Bradymonadia; order Bradymonadales; family Bradymonadaceae; genus CAYLTX01. Next base: position 61,189 of record CAYLTX010000008.1, read on the forward strand.
CCGCCCATCGGTACGGCGCAGATGGCCACGATCACAGCCACCTGCATCCAGCGCCAGGTGGTCCGGATCCGTCCGGCTCTCAATTTTTGCAAGGCTACTTTCTTCAACGGTGACTCCGATCACACGACTCGGACGTACCAGGAGCGTAACGGAGCCGCGCCAGATGTCCAAAAAACAGCGTCACCGGGCCGATCGTCGCCGGCGGCTCCCGGTATCGTCCTCGTCGTCACCGTCGTCGCCATCGCCATCCTCGTGCACCGCCGAGGTCCCCTTGAGCACCACGGCGTTGCCGGCGAGTTCGATGGACATGCCCGCAAACGCAAGACTCCCGCCGGGCACCGAGACGCTCTCCTCGTCCAGCGAGGTGCGCACCAGGCGCTTGGAGCCCTGCAGGAAATCGGCGCGCGACCACTTGGCGATGGTGACGATGGAGTCGGGCAGCGAGGAGTCGGTGATGTCGAGATCGCTCAACGAGACCTCGAGATGTTGCCCGCGAAGCGCCACTCGACCGCTGGCGCGGCCGTCGAACGAGTAGCACATGCCGCCGTCGTCGGGCATGTTGAATACCCGGAAATCCAGGGCCATCGGCAGCTCGCCGACGCGGCCCTTCGAGAAGCCGAAGTCGCTAACGACCACCCGCGCCGGCCCGGCGCGAAGTGGGCGGCCGTCGGTGGTGTAGGTGCGCGAGACGACATCCTTTTGCATCATCAGCGAGACGCCGTGGACGACCAGATTGGGATTGAAGGCGAACGCCAGATTCTGGTCGTCGGCCAGCTCGGTGACCGGCTCGATGCCCTGGGCGCCCTCGAGTGCGGCGATATTGGTCGAGAAGCCGGCGTAGACGGTGCCGTTTTGGCCGTCGCTTCGAAGCTCGACCGGGAAGACGTCCAGGCCGGGGATCCCGAAGTCGGGGCCCTCGAAGGCCAGTAGCTCGACGGCGTCGACCTCGTCGAGCAGTCGGGAGAGCAGGGCGTCGGAGAGCTGCGACTGCAGCGCGCGCGCCCAGGAGCCCTGCACACCGTCCAGCCGTGCATTCAGCGACGATTTGCCCAGGCGGCCGGCCTCCGGCAGGTCGAGCTGGAGCACGCCGCCGCCGTTTTTGCCGCGGGTCAGCTTCAGCGGGGCGACCAGGCTCAGCGATCCGTCGAGGCTGGCGCTCTGCTCGCCCACGTACGGCACGTCCAGGCCCACCGAGCCGTCGAGGTCGCCGCCGATTCGAAAGCAATGGTCGCAGGCGTCCGATGCCTCGATGCGCAGGTTGACGATATCGCCGCGGGTGTCCAGTCCCACCGTCTGGCCGCCTCCGACGTCGACTTTCGACAGGGCGTTGAGGCCCGATTTGAGCGCGGTCTGCAGGGTGACGTTGGCGATGTCCTCGAGCAACTCGGTTTTGACCGCCACCCCGAATTGGGCCGGCTCGTCGCCCTCGGCGAGTTCTTGAGACAGACTCGTCTCCTGTTGGATGGCGCTGCGGTAATCGCGTTTAACCTGCGGGCATTGGGCATTGCAGGCGCTCAGAAACGCCGGCGCCATCACTCCGAGCAACAAGAACAGACAGGCCATACGGCCGAAGGTGTGAGGCTTCATCGATAACTCCCATTAGAACCGAGACCAGTAGAACCCGAGAAAAGGGCAACATACGACGACTGCGCGGACACTTCAGTAACTTCGACGCGCCAAGAGGCTGGAAATGCATTGGGGGACCGGTATACTAAGAGCAACCGTGTTTCACAATCCATCGAGAGAGGCCCCCATGCCGCTGTCCCCTCGCCGCTCGCTCGCGCTCATTGTCGGTTTGCTGGTGCTGATGCTGCAAGTACCCGCTTTCGCCGCCGATTATATTCTCAAAAACGACAGCATGGGGGAGAACTTCGAGGGGAAGATCGCCACCGCCCAACTCATCGAAGACGAGATCTACGCGGCGACGTTTACGTTGCCGGCGAGTTGGCAATACCCGATCGAGTTGGTCGGCGTGCGCGTGCTGATGGTCGACGGGGAGGACGCCTCGCAGAGCTATTGCGGCCGTTTCACCGTCGAGGTCTGGGAGGAGAGTAGTGCGTCGACCCAGACGCATACCTGCCCGCCGAACGTGCGCACCAAAGATCCGGATAATGTCATCTACAGCATGTCCGACCAATTCGTGAACAACCCGTTGGGCTTCGAGATCAACGGAGACCCCAACAACCTGCAGGATATGCGCTTCTCGGCGATCAATAACAACCCGAACCTCAACGCGACCATCGACCCGGTGATGATCGACACCCAGAAGATTCGCGTGGGGGTCAAAGCGCTGGACACCAACTGCACCACGCCGGGAGACGCCTTCCCCGTGATGGTCACCGACGATGACGGCACCTCCGTCGATAACTTCCTATACGGCGAGGCGGACTTCTGCGGGTCAATCACCGGCACGGTTCCGCCGGCGGAGTTCTATTATTGGGCGGACTTCGCCCAGTACTTCGCCACCACGCCCGGTGACTTCGTGCTGCGGCTCATCTTCGATCGACCCACCGGCGGCGACGACGCGGGCACCGGCGATAAAGACGCCGGTCCCGACGCGGGAATGGACGCAGGAATGGACAGCGGAACAGGTACCGAGCAGGACACCGGCAGCGGTGATATTGGCCTGGACGCCACAGTCTCGGATTCGGGCGAGGATACCTCCGTCAGCGACACGGCCAACGCCGCCTTGGCGATCACGAACGTGTCGCCGTCCACCATTGAGAACGACAGCTCGACGAATATCTCGATCGTCGGTCGCGGCTTCGAGACCGGCGCGAAGGTGCTCCTCGACGCCGAGCCGATCGGCGTCACCGACGTCAGCAGCGGACTGATCCGGGCGATCGTCTCCGAGGGTTTCGCTACCGGTACCTATGACGTCATCGTCGAGAACCCCGACGGCGAGACGGCGCTGCTCTCCCAGGCGGTCACGATCGTCGAGCCCGGCAGCGGCGAGGACGCGGGCAGCGGCGCCGACGCGGCCGACACGGCCGACGCGGAGAATGTCTCGGAGAACCCGAGCACCGGCAGCGGTGCGGCGTCCGATGGCTGCGCATGCCGCTCCGTCGACTCGCCCGCCGGCGGCTCCTCGAGCGTGGTCTTGTGGGGCGCGCTGCTCGCCATCGGCATCTGGGGCCGACGGCGTCTAGCCTCTCGAGTGCAAGCATAGAGATGATTGGGCATCGGGCGGTGTACGCCAGCGCAAGCAGTGACTGCCGATCGGCTACGAGAGCGTAAGACAGTGAGAAAGTAAGAAAGTGAGATACAGCATTCCTCTCGAGACGAGCTTGGTCGCTCGGGGTCTTTTTCTCACTCTCTCACTTTCTTAATTTCTTAATTTCTCGATTGGTTGTTGGCAGCTGGGCCGGCGTAAGTAGCTTTAGAATAAGCTACTTTATCGCACCTCGGACCAGTCCATGGGCCTGACCTTCATCGGATATATGTTGGAGCTCACCTGGCGGTTAAATTGGTGGACGGTGGTCTGGTGGGGGGGCACGGTCGTTGGACTATTACACCTTCCTTCGGTGCTCTTGCGCCGCGAGACCCGCCCGATGGCGGCGCTCGCCTGGATTCTATGCCTTCTGGCCCTCCCGATTCTGGGCGTGCTGCTGTGGTGGATGATCGGGCGCACCCACTTCGAGCGCACCAAGCGCCGTTGGGCGCGCTCCAAAGAGGTGATGACCCAGAACCTCTGTTGCGTCCGAGAGACGATCGCCGTCTCGCCATTCGAGACCGGTGAGCAGGCCAAAGACGGCGGTGAATTGGTCGCCGAGGACCACTCACCGAATCGCCAGCCGCCGTATTTTCGCCAGGACGAGGGGATCTTTCCGACCACCGACGGAAACCGCGTCCGAGTCTTCGCGGCGGGCAGTGACGCCTTCGACGCCTTCGCCGAGGCAGTCGAAGAGGCCACCGACCACATCCACTTCGAATTCTATATCTGGCAACGAGACCAGGTCGGCCGGCGCTTTCGAGACCTGCTGGTCGAAAAGGCCAAACAGGGCGTGGAGGTGCGCGTGCTGTACGACGCGGTGGGCGGTGCGCCGGTCAAGCGCGGCTTTATGGACCCGCTCATCGAGGCCGGCGGCAAGGTCACCTCCTTTTTGCCGGTGGTGTTGTTCGAGAGCCAACTGCGCGTCAACTTTCGAAACCATCGAAAGATCATCGTCGTCGACGGCGAGATCGGCTTTACCGGCGGACTCAATATCGGCGAGGAGTATAACGACTGGGTCGATTTGGCCTTCCGGCTCGATGGGCCGGTGGTCTTGCAGCTACAGGAGGTCTTCGCCGAAGACTGGTATTTTGCCACCGGCGAAGATCTGGCGAGCACACATTATTTTCGGCCCCCGCCCGAACACCCCGACCTCGCTCCCGAGAGCGAATCGATCACAGCCAGGATCATCGCCAGCGGCCCGGACACCCCCGACAGCACTATCGAGAACGTCTTCTTCATGGCGATCACCTCGGCCGAAGACCGTATCTTCATCACCACGCCTTATTTTGTGCCCGATCAGGCTATCTTGATGGCCATCAAGACCGCCGCGCTGCGCGGCGTGGACGTGCGGCTGCTCACGCCCGGAAAATGCGACGTGCCGATCGCCCAGGCCGCCGGCCGCTCCTATTATGCCGAGCTCCTCGAGGCCGGCGTTCGCATCTACGAGTACGAGGACAGCCGAGTCCTGCACGCCAAGGCGATCGTCATCGACGAAGGTTGGGCGATCATCGGCAGCGCCAATATGGATATTCGCAGCTTTCTTCTGAACTTCGAGGCCAACGCCGTGCTCCATAACCGCCAGCTCAACGAGCAATTAGCCGAGCTCTTCGAGCGGTATCTGGAGCGCAGCCGAGAGATGAAGGTCGAGGATTTCACGGACCGGCCGCTCAAAAACCGCCTCATCGAGAGTACGGCGAGGTTGTTCAGCCCGTTGTTGTGAGAGGCGGCGGGTGGGATGGTCGATCAGCGGCAGCGCCTGTCGGTCGGCTGGCATTTGAAACGCGCGTGGAAGTGGTTTCGGTGTCCCGAAGCGTGCCGCATAATGGCGGTGCCGCCGCTCCAATCGGGGTATTGGAAGACCTTCTCGACCCATTCTTTGCTGGCGCCCTGAGCGAGCGCCTCTTCGCGCAACATGCGCTGGAACCAACGGTCGATGAAGATATACTCGACGTGGCCGCCGTCGATGAGGTCCTTGAGCAGCGATAGCGTCTTTTTGACGTCGAGGTTGTCGCGGCGCACGTAATGGAAGCGACGGTAGGTCGGGGGCGGGTCGAGCCTGGGATAACTGATGTCGATATCACGGCCCGAGCGGTGCGACTTATGCGGGTGCATACTGCGCCCGTTTCGAAAGCTGATGTCGCCGACCATCAGCTTGTGGGCGTTGGGATATTTCTCGTAGTAGTTGTCGAGCACCCGCTTGACTTCGCTGACCGTATAGTAGGTGCCGAAGGTGCGGTGCGGGTATAAGATGACATAGTTTTCATCATCGGGCAGCGGCTCGGCGTCGTAGATCCGGCCCCAATTGGCCGCGCCATAACTCTTGGCGTAGCTGCCCTCCTCGCGCTGCCAGACCAACAGCCGCTCGCCGGCCTCGAGGTCGCGCAGGTCGCCGTCGGGGTTGAGCTTGGAGAGGGTGCGGTAATTCGTCTTGTACATCTGACGGATGCGCCGCAGCGTCTGGCCGGGGCGGACCGTATGCCAGAGCTGGTCGACCTGGGGCGTGTCGACGACGGGCATGCCGTCCTCGATGGGCCACCGGTGGTCTTCGGACGGTAAACTCCAGCGCTGTTGTTGGATGCGCTTGGCGATGAGCTCGAGGGTGTCAGGCGGCAAGATGCTATTGGTCGGCGCCGGTCCGAAGCCCGAGGCAGCTAGATGAAGAGAGCTGGAGACCGAGCCGCTGGGTGCCTGCTGAGCGCGCACTTGCGCCACTTCAGGGGTCGAGCCCACGAAACTCAAGACCGTCACAATGCTCGCCAGGCATGCCGCCCGAACGATAACTCCCAGGTTTCTGCGCCATATTGGAAAGCGCCGGGTTGGAAAGTGCATAGCTTAACACGGGTTCGGGTTCGTACAACTCAATTCCAGAAGAATTTGATTATCAAAACTCCAGACGGAGTTGTAAAGCCGCGCCGCCGTCGGCCGGGGCGACCGATACCGAGCCGGCCGCTGTTTGGTCCGAAGCGTTGTCAGCGAAAAACCACTCATAAGTCAGGATCGATACGCCCGTAGCCGCCAGGGCCGCCCCGGAGATAGTCAGGCCGGCAAAGACGTTTTGGCGTGTCTCCAACTCATCGCGAAGCTCGGCGTGACGCTCGGGCGAGGTGCCCGGGCCGCCGTTGCTCTGAGTGACGAACTCATCTTTCAAATCCGCGCTCAGGTAATCGAGCATGACCGCCGCCGTCAAGAGCACCGAGCCGGTGCCCAAACTCAAATGGCCGGCCAGCTCGAGCGTCCAGGGGCTTTGATCCTCCACAGGTACGACCGTCTTGGCGATGCCGCCCGCGGCGATATCGCGCGCTACCTCGACCGCGTGAGGCCGCACACCGCGTACAAAAGTGCGAAGTCCCTGATACTGGGCGTCGATCTGAGCGAGCTCCTCGTCGTCTCCCTCGAAGTTTTGGCGGCACGCGTGCATATCGTCGAGCGCCGCGTCCCATTCGTTGAGCTTGATAAGCGCAATTCCTCTATTGCAGAAAAACACCGATTCATCTGACAGCTCGATGGCGCGATCAAATTCCTCGATCGCCTCGCGGTAGCGGCCTTCACCGAAGAGTCGCACGGCCTCGCCGTAATGCTGGTCGGCTTCGATAGCGCGCTGTCGAGCGCGGGCCTGGTCGTCGGACGAACTCGCCTCTTGGCTCGAATCGTCGGCCTGAGGCCTCGCCTCAGTCCCATCGCCATCGCCATCGCCCGCGGTTGCCACGGCTGCTGTCAGCGTTCCCGTACATAAAACGATGCACACGGCGACGCATCGGACAAGATGTAAGATGTCGCTTTTCATGGTCTTCTTGATACGCCGAAGCCGTGGTTGGAGCAAGTAAAGCCGGCAAAGGCATGCGGAATGAGTGGGGGAGGGCGCTGCCGTAAAGGGCTGGTCTTAGGGGATCAGCTTGAGCCGTCCCTTTTCGAGCTCGACTCGGATCGTGCGATCTTCGCTGGGCACGACCGTCTCGTATTTGGTGCGATAGCCCAGGTGGCTGATCTCGAGGGTGTGGGGTTCGTCGCTCGCCTCCAACGTATGGGTCATCGGCGCGTTGCCCAGCGGGGTGCCGTCGAGGACGACCCGTGAATTAGCCGGGGTCGCCTCAATAGTCAGGCTGACCTCGGAGACGGCCGGCTCAGCCTGTGGCGAGTCGGACTGGGCGCGCTCGGGAGCGCGTTTGTTGCCGGTGGTTCTATGGCCGGCGGCTCTCTTGCTGCCCTCTCGCTCGGACTGGTCGGACTGGTCGGATTGGTCGGGCTCATCGTTGGCAGTGGAGCTTGCGGACTTCGGTCGTCGGTCCGGAGCGTCCGTAGACTCGTCGCCCGACGCTGCTTCGGTGTCGTCGTCGGCCGCCTCGGCAACCGAGCCGGAGTCGGGGCGCTGCTCGTCGGCTTGGGTCGGTTCAACCTCTTCAGCGCCAATCATCATAGTCGGCTGGCCCTCGCCGTCCTCGGCGACCGCGGGGGCCGGCTTTTCGGGCTCGGACGGCGAGGGCTCCCGGGACTCGGCGTGTTGCTGGTCCTCGGGCTGCTCGTCTGAGCGATGGGGATCGCTCGGCGACCAAAAGTGCAGTCCGGCGGCGATGGCGACCGCGACGAGCGCGCCTGCCACCACGGCGCCGATGAGCCCGCGCCGTTGGCGCCGAGCCTTGGTCCGGGCACTCTGAGCGGTGGTCGTCGCGCCCGGGGCGCGGGCGGTATACTGGCCCTCGTCGCGGCGCTCGAGGATGTCGCGGACCTCGCCGGCCGATTGCAGCCGCTTCTCGGGCCGCTTCCTCATGCAGCCGCGGACGACCTCGCCCCAACAGCTATGCTCGAGGTGCTCGGGCAGCTCCGGGGGCTTGTCTCGAAGGTGTTTGACCATCACACCCGGTGAGTTCTTGGCCCCGAACGGACGCTCTCCGGTGAGCAATTCGTAGATGATCACCCCCAGCGAGTACACATCGGCGCGGTGGTCGATGGTGTCGCCCATGATCGTCTCGGGGCTCATATAATGAGGCGTGCCCAGGACGGTTCCTGCTTGGGTCAGCGTATTATAATCCTCTTCTTCGGCTTCGAGGTGGATGAGCTTGGCGATGCCAAAGTCGATGACCTTGACCACCTCGGGCTCCCCGTCGGCGCCCGGTTGCTGGAGCACGACGATATTGGCCGGCTTCAGGTCACGGTGGACGATGCCGCGCTCCCGGGCGTGCTCGAGCGCGTCGATCATCTGGTAGGCCAGCCGGCGCACCCGCTCGGGCTCGAGCGGAGCCTCATCGGCGATGATATCCTCGAGGGTCGGGCCCTCGACGTATTCGACGGCCATATAAAGCAGGTTCTCGTGGCGGCCATAGTCATGCACTCCCACCACATTGGGGTGGTTGAGCCGGCCGACGAACTTGGCCTCGCGCTCGAAGCGCTCGACGATGTCGTTCTCCAAGAACGCCTTGGGCAACAGCGTCTTGAGGGCGACGTAGCGGCCGATCCCCTCCTGGCGCGCCCGAAACACCACTCCATAGGCCCCCCGACCGAGCTCGCGCTCGATGTGGTACTTGCCTGCGACCACGTCGCCCGGCGTCGGTATGATGTACTTCTCTGACATATGCGGTGGGTCGGCGTTGTGGTGACGCGTTGGTGTTCGTGGCGCGTGGGCGTTTGGTGGCAGTTTTTGGTTCTTGGTTCTTGGTTCTTGGTTCAGCCTAGTCTGATCGCAGGAGTTTGTCACTTTCTCCGGTATTCCCGGCTTGGCTCACACTCTTTCGGCGGGTCTTGATCGTACAAGAACCAAGAACCAAGAACCAACAACACCTCGTCAGGCAACCAAGTGCCTTGGTTTCGATCATCCAAAGCAGTATGGAGGACTTTCGCACAGCCCCCTTGCCCGACACCCCTCGCTTGCCTATGTTGTGCCCGTCTCGACCCAACGAATCGCCATCAGGGAGTAGAAATGGGATTTCTGGACTTTCTTTTCGATAAAGAGAAGGCTGAAGAGCGCAAGCTCAAGAAGCTCAAAAAGACGCTGACCAATATGTACGTGCAGCCGCCCGAGCGAAAGTACGCCGTTCAGACGCTGTACGAGATCGGCACGCCCGAGGCAGTCGAGGTGCTCTTGGCGCGCTTCAACGAGATGGCGCCCAACACCACCGTCGACGCCGACGAGAAGCGCTATACCTACGAGACCCTCGTGGAGATGGCTTCCAACCCCGAGGCCGATGTGCGCGGCACGGTCGAAAAATACCTGCGTGAGCATGACGAGAGAATCAACTGGCCCACGAAGGTGCTCACCGACCTGCTCGACTACGATGAGATGGTCGCGCTGGTCAAAGAGCTGCTCTCGGAGTGCGACACCGGCTATCAGCGCAATCCGGAGAAGAAGCAGGAGCTGATCCTGCGCTCCGTCGAGCTCGAAGACGAAGAGCTGACCAAAGAGTTGTTGCGTTTTCTGGAGGACGATAACGAGACGATTCGTTTTCTGGCCACCGAGACGCTGCTCAAGCACGGCTTCGACGAGATCATCGAAGAGCCGCTCCGAGAGCGTCTCACCGAGGAAGACTCGCTGCGCATCATCAAGACGCTCGCCGAGGCCTTCGCCGAGAAGAAGGACTGGAAGATCCCCGACGACGAGCGAGACGAGGTCGAGCAGGTGCTTCCCGAGGAGTACGGGGTCCACAAGCAGGGACATATCTACCGGAAGAGAACTTAGTCTATGAGCCTGTGCTTTGCTCTCGACCCAACCCCTGCAAGCTTGGCCGAGGAGGTTGGCACCGACTGGACCAGCTGGGCGGCCGACCACCGGCCGCCCGCTCAGTTTCTGAGCGCCTGGAGCGGCCCGTCGGTGCACGGCTTCGACAGCCCGCTGCGCCTCGGCGGGGTGGTCGTCCAGCCGGCCGAGGTCGTCCTGGGCATCCGCGGGTGGGAAGACGCCTTCGAGCAGGTTTTAGAGGCCGGCCCGGACCAGTCGCCTGTGCCGGTGGCGCTCTTCGAGGTCGAAAAGATCGTGCGCATGATGCTGCACCAAAGCGGGCTAGCCTTCGAGATATTGACCAGCCCGGCGGTCTTATTTGATGCGTCTGCCTTTGACGCGCGGGCGGTCGTCGAGGCGGCCGTCACCGCCGATATCATCCATCACTACCGCGACATCGCCGGCGGCTGGCTCGAACGGCTCGCCGAGTCCGAGGGCCGGGGCGCGAGAGCGCCCGATGTGCTCGACGTCTTTCGCCACGCGCTCACCGGCCTGGGCCTGATGCACGGTGAGGTCGACTTCCGGCTATGGGCGGCCGTGGAGCGCTACGCTGACGGTGAGCTCGAAGGACTGCTGCGCGAAGTCCAGCGCGGTGCTAAGATCGCCGGTGAGTTGCTCGACGAGTTGCTCGATCGCGGCCGCCAATTGGTCGCCGACCTCTCGCCTGAAGACGCCGCCCTGCCAGCCAGCCCCAACGACTACGACGGGCTCAATGATCTGGTGGTCAGCTTGCGCCAGGCGTGTTGAGCCTCGCAACGACGAAGATTTTCCGCATATCGATCAAATCCGAGCCTTATGATTAGAGTGCTCATCATCGGCCGCGAGTCGGCCGCCTGGAGCCAAAAGCTGGCTGCCCGCGCCGCCGGCGAGCTCGAGGTGGAGACCGCGCGCCTGCCCGCGGCGGGGCTTCGCCAATTCGAGGCGACGCCTCCCGACGCGCTGGTGGTCGTGGACACTTCCTCGACAAAACGCGCCTCGACCCTGGTCGCCGCCATCCGCGAGCGCCCCATCGGACAGCTCATCCCGATCATCACCATCGCGCCGCCGCCGGCCGACGACGAGGCCGCCGAGGTCGACGCGTGGCTCTCACCCAATGCCGATATCAGCACGCTCACGTCTGCGATCGAGGAGAGCCTGGGTGTGGAGCTCGCCGGCGAAAAGGCCACCGGCCGAGCAGCATCGTCGCCAGAGGGCGCGGGCACGACGGTAAGTACATCCGGCGCCACCGAACAGCGCGCCGAGCAAAAGCCGGCCGTCGCGCAGTCCGGCGCGGACGCCGCCGACGACCATCCGCAAGCGCCTGCCTATTTTATCGAAGAGATCGACGACGACTTCGACAGGCCGCGCCGCCTGGACCGCGACGCTATCTTCTCGTCGTCTTCGGACCGGAATGCGCGCGAGACTAAGGAGGGCGGAGTCGACGAGGAGGCGCTCCAGCGAAAGCTTCGCGCGGTGCGTCACGAGGATTATTATACCATCTTGGAGCTTCGCCGCGGCGCCGAGGGCGCCGTGGTGCGCGAGGCCTTCCATCGGCTCTACCGGCGCTTCGACCCGCGTGAGATCGACTTCGAGATCGCCCACCACCACGAGGACGAGCTCGACGAGATCCGCGACGCCCTCGAAGACGCCTGGGCGGTCCTGGGCGACCCGAAGCTCCGCCAGGCTTATTTGGAGCATACGACGCGCAAATAGGGTGGAGAGGGTGTTTGCGAGCACGTGAACCCCCTCCGCCTACGGCTTCGCCTCCGGCACCTCCCCAAACTGGGGAGGGGACGTTGGGCTTCGAGGAGCGTTTTTGGCCGTTGTTGGCTGGGAAGGATCGCCTTTACTCATTTGTTGACCACCTGAACTTTAATGGCTAAACCGTCGTTCATATCGGCATTCGAGCCTGATCAAAGAGGAACACGATGACTATCAGAGAGATTGTTCTCTATCCCGAGGCGCGCGACGTCCTGACCACCGAGTGCACGCCCATCGAGGAGGTTGACGAGGAGACCAAGCAACTCGTCGACGACCTCGTCGAGACGATGTACGAGGCGCAGGGCGTGGGCCTGGCGGCGCCGCAGGTCGGCGTCACCAAGCGTGTGACCGTCATCGACATACGCGACGACGACGGCGAAAAATCCGAAGTCTTCGTGCTCATCAACCCCGAGATCATCGAGCGAGAGGGCGAGCTGACCTGGGAAGAGGGCTGCTTGAGCTTTCCGGGGCTGTACGGCGAGGTCGAGCGCTCCAATTGGGTCAAAGTGCGCGCGCTCAATCGGGAGGGCGAGCCCTACGAGATCGAGGGCGAGGGCCTGCTGGCCGTCGCGCTCCAGCACGAGATCGACCACCTCGACGGCGTGCTGTTCACCCACCGGATGAGCGGGCTCAAGCGGCGGTTGGCGCTCAAAGAATATAAGAAGATCCGCGCCCGCCAGGCCGAAGAAGAGGCCGAAGAGGGTGACCAGGAAGCTGCACAGTGACTCGCGGTGACAACCGTGGGTTGCGCGAAGCATGCGGCGGGCGTTACATAGCGCCCGCTCGTTCGTTTCTTGAAGCCCCAGAAAGCGCATTATGACCTCCGAGACTCAATTCGATTCGCTGCGTGTCGTCTATATGGGCACGCCCGACTTCGCGGTGCCCGCCCTCGAGGCGCTCATCGACAGTCACCATGAGGTGGTTGGTGTGTTCACCCAGCCCGATCGAAAGAGCGGGCGCGGCAAAAAGGTGACTCCACCGCCGGTCAAAGTCGTCGCCGACAAGGCCGACCTGGACGTCTATCAGCCCGAGCGCCTCAGGGGGAATGACGAGGCATTCTCGGAGCTCGCCGACCTCGAGCCCGACGTGGTCGTGGTCGCCGCCTACGGCCAGATTTTGCCCGAGCGCTTCCTCGAGATCCCGCGCCTTGGCTGCGTCAATATCCACGCCTCGCTGCTGCCCAAATACCGGGGCGCGGCGCCGATCAACTGGGCGATCGTTGGCGGCGAGGAGAAAACCGGCGTCACCCTGATGCAGATGGACGTCGGCCTGGACACCGGGCCGATTCTGTCGACCCACGAGGTGCCCATCCCGGCCGAGATGACCGCTCAGGAGCTGCACGACCGACTCTCGGAGCTCGGCGCCGAGGTCATCGTCGACGTCCTCGACCGGCTCGGCGCCGGCGAGCTCGAGCCGACTCCGCAGGACGACGACGCGTCGAGCTACGCGCCGATGCTCTCCAAGTCCGACGGACGCATCGATTGGGAGCAGGACGCCGAGGCGGTCGCCAATCACATCCGCGGGTTCAACCCGTGGCCGGGCGCCTTTGCCTTCCACGAGCACGACGGCGAGCAGTCGCGGGTGAAATTTCACCGCGCGCGTGCTGTTTCCGGTAACGGAGAGCCCGGCGAGGTGCTCGAGGCCGACCCGAGCGAGGACAAGCTCGTGATCGCCTGCGCAGACGGAGCCATCGAAGTCGACGAGATCCAGGCGCCCGGCCGTCGGGCCATGGACGCCGGCGACTTTTTGAATGGTTATGAGCTGGGTGAGGGAGATCGCTTTGTCTGAGCCAGAGACCATGCCCCGACGACTCGCACAACAGGTCCTCGAGACCATCGAGCGCGAAGATGCCTACAGCCACATCGCGCTGGACGCCGCCTTCGAGCGCTCCGCCCTCGACGGGCGCGACCGCGGCCTGGCCACCGAGCTGGTCTACGGGACGCTGACCTGGCAGCGCGCCCTCGACCATGTGCTCGCTCAATTCGTGCGAGGCGGGCTCGACTCGCTCGACCTGCCGGTGCAGGTAGCGTTGCGCGTGGCCGCTTACCAGTTGCTCTTTCTGGACCGAATCCCCGAGCACGCCGCCGTCGATGAGGCGGTCGAGATCGTCAAAGGCGGCCCGAGCCGAGCGGCCTCAGGCCTGGTCAACGCAGTGCTCAGGAATATCATCCGAAAGCGCGACGAGGTTCAGTGGTTCGACGAGCGCGACCGCGATCGAAAGCCGGTGCGCTACCTCGGTGAGCGCTATTCGCTGCCCAATTGGATCGCCAATCGACTGATTCAATACCACGGACTCGACCGCGCCGAGCAGCTCGCCGAAGCCTTCAATACGAGGCCGCCGTTGTACTTGCGGGCGGTCAGCGACGCGGCTGCAGGGAAGATGCCTGATGGCGTCGAGCCGGCCGCCGGCGTGCCCGGCGCGTTTCGCGCCGACTCGATGAGCGCCGCGGTCCGAGAGGGCCTCGACGAAGGACGTTGGGTCGTCCAAGACCTGGGCAGCCAGCTCATCGGCCTTTATGCCGGCGCTGAGCCGGGGCTAGCCGTGCTCGACGGTTGTGCCGGCCTCGGCGGCAAGTCGATGCACCTGGCCAGGCTGGTTGGCCCCTCCGGAGGCGTTGTCGCCATCGACCCGGCCCAGTCCAAGATAGATATGCTTTGTGCCGCGTCCGACTCCATCGGCGTCACCGACCGTATCTCGGCCAAGGTCGACCGACTCCAGGCCTTCGCACAGAGCAGCGACGAGCAATTCGACATGGTGCTCGTCGACGCGCCGTGCAGCGGGCTGGGCGTGATCCGCCGCCACCCCGAGACCCGCTGGCGCCGGAGCGAGTCCGACATCATCAGCGTCGTCAAACTCCAGCGAGAGCTGCTCGACGCGGCCGCCAACCTCGTGCGCCCTGGCGGCGTGCTCACCTATAGCGTATGCACGTTCACCACCGAGGAGGGCCCTAAGCAGGCCGCGAGTTTTCTGGAGCGCCACGACGAGTTCGCCCGCCTGGGCCCGCCCGACTCCGAGGTGGATTGGCAAAATTATGTTGACGAGGAAGGCCAGCTTGTGTTGAACCCGCTGGATCACGACACCGACGCGTTTTTTGCTGCGCGATTCGAGCGCAGTTAAGCAGTTCCTGGACCCCTGGACCCCCGGACCCCTG
>CAYLTX010000009.1:0-70969 GCA_964386725.1 uncultured Bradymonadales bacterium
GCTATCCAGCGCCGGGATGCCCTGGCACCTCATTGAGCTCAGGGCGCCACCGGAAAGGCGCCTTCGCGGCGCAGGGTCTCGATGTGGCGGGCGCGGCGGAATTCGCGCTGGGCGTCGGTGAGTCGGTCGTCGTCGGGATCGACCGGGCCCAGGTTGAAGACCATGCACTTGGGTCCGCCGCCGCCTTTGCCGAAGAATTCGGAGATGTCGATCTTCACGACCTCGATGCCCTCGGACTCGATGCGTTCGCGCAGCTCGTCGCTGATCTCGGAGGGCGAGTATAATAGACGGTCGTCTTCGGTCTCCACATAAAAGGAGTTTCCGATGAAATTTGCCGCGTCTTCATCTGACATTCTGATGATTCGATCGCCGAACCGGGTCCGGAGCATGTCGCAGGAGGTCTCGTCGAGTCCGCCGTCCCACCCCAAAAACGGCCCGCCCAAATCACAGAGCAGGCAGTCGCCGTGATAGTATTTCGGGTCGGTGAGCTCGAGCCGCGTGAACAACTCGCCGACGACTTCCTCCTCGAGCCAATCGCCAATATTTTCATCGCTGCGAAAGCCCGAGGTGAATAGCCAGCGCAGTTGTTCGCCCCGGCCCACCGGGAAGGCGTCGGCCTCGCCCTCGAATCGCCACTCGGCCGGATAGTCGGCCGTGGTGAAGCCGAAGGCGTCCATGAACGCGGTGAACAGCTCGGACTCAGCGACGCGGTGCTCGGCGGTGAAGTGGCTCGGATAGAAGGTCTTGCGGGCCGGCTCGCGATCTTCGAGACGGCCCTCCAAAAAGCCGGCGTTGGCCGCAAAGACCATTCCGGTCAATTCCGGTGCGGCGTCAATGATATAGACGTCGACGCCGCCCTCGAGAAGCTGGTCGATATAGCGGTGCCACTGCGGCCAGGCGCGATCGATCTCGACGACCTTGAGCTCGCCGTCGGGGCGTCGCGTGTGCGGGTTGGCGCCTCCTTTGATAGCAAAATGGCGCGGGTCGGTCATCAAAACGGCAGGTCGCATTGGAGCCTCGTCGGGAGTCGGATCACATCTGCTTTTTGGCAATACCTCAAAGAACCGGCGAGCAAAAGCTACGGAGAATCAAATATCCGGTTGACGTCCTCGGCATCTTGCCTAGGTTGTCCTCCGACTTGAACCTGTTGTAGCTGAAGAAGCTGTTAGGGCCTCGCTTTGAGGCATCTGAGAGTAGCTTACTGCAGAGAATGACGAATTGTTTGAGGCGTTTCACTTTAACTGTTTGAACGGAGACGTACGATGAAAAAGCTCACTCTTGTTGGACTGATGACTGCTGCTTTGGTGCTCATGTTTTCGTCGAGCGCGATGGCTCAGGGAGGAGAAGCCGCCAATAACGCGCTTCGCAGCGGCCAGAGCGCCCTTTCGTTTGCGGTGCCCTCCGGCGGCAACCCGCACGTGGACCGCGAGACGGCCACTGGCGATCCCGCCCAAGGGCTCTTCGGCATCTTCGGCGCCGGCGCCGGTTCGGTGCTCGGCTACCACTACATGGTCACCGACCAAATGCGCGCTGGCTTGAACCTGGGCTTCACGCTGTCGACCTCCACCGTCAAGACACCGACCGCCGACGGATTCGACGAAGAAGATGCCACGGCGTTCGGCCTGACGCTCGCCCCGCAGGTCAACTACTACACCAGCACCCGCGGCACGGTCGCCCCGTACTTCTTCGGCCAGGTCGACTTCTCCACGTTCAGCGACGGCTCGGACTCGACCTCCGGAGACTTCGACGAATTCGTCGATGACGACGACGTCACCGGGTTCAACCCCAGCGAGCAGTCCACCCTGGATCTGAAAGGCGGCATCGGCGTCGAATGGTTCCCGGTCACTCGCTTTAGCATCAGCGGCCAAGTCGGCCTCAACCTCGCCCTCATCGGCCAAGACCGCCCGATTAGCGAGCAGAATCCAGAAAACGGCGTTGTCGAGCGCGGCCTCGGCGTCAATCTGTTCACCTCGGCACTGGCCGCCAACATCTACTTCTAGAGTGGATTGCCGATAGGCAGCACGCGCAATAAGTAACACGCGCAATCAGAGCCCCGCCCACTTTATTTGGGCGGGGCTTTTGCGTTTACTCGACGCTCCTCCAGACGCCTCCTTTTCAAACAGGCACTTGCGGTCGCGCGCGGGATCGCTCAAACTTTGATCGTAGAGTAGTTTTGAGTCGCTTAAATGATTGAAGAGCCTCTCTTCGCCGCGCTCGAGCGTTCGAAGGGAGATATTTCCCAGAGTCGAGGCTGACATGGACGACATCACCATTGAAGATCTGGTCGCGGCCGGCTTTCCACGCGAGAGTTGGCCGGAGGATTTACCTGAGCCGGGCGCCAGCAATATTCGCGGCAAGAGCCTGGAGGACAATCAGGAGATGTATCGCTACCAGACCGATCAAGACGGCAACACCTACGCGATGGAGGTCGTCCTCGATCGCAGCACGGTGCCCCACCCGGGCGAAGGCGTGACCTTCATGCTCAACCAATTCGCCTATCTGTGGCGAACCGACAAATCCCAGATCGAATGCGCCGCCGACGGCGCGTGCAGACGAATCAATTTCTGAGATCTCTGAGAATTCTATCCGAGAAGATTCAGGGATTGCGAAATTGAGATTTTGAGATAAGAAGAAGACCGCCCGCGCATCGATAATTCGCGAGGCGGTCTTTTGATTTCTCGCATCATTTCTCGACCCATGCGGAACCCGATATGAGCGAAAACACCACACGCATTATGTTCTTCTGCTTGGGCAATATCTGCCGGTCACCTCTGGCAGAGGCGCTGTTTCGCCACAAGGTCGGTGAGCGAGGCCTCGAGAATCGGTTCTACGTCGAGTCGTCCGGCACCAGCGCCTACCACGTCGGCGAGTCGCCCGATCCCGGCAGCCAAAAGGTGGCTCGGGAGCGTCTCGGCATCGATATCTCCGACCAACGCGCCCAACAATTGGTCGACGAGCACCACACCGAATTCGACTATTTGGTGGCCATGGACCGCTCCAACCGCCGCCAGGCGCTTCGCATGGAGGGAGCCGACCCCGAGCGCGTGCTCCTGCTGAGGAATTTCGAGTCCAAAGAAGCCCGCCGCGGCACTGACGTCCCCGATCCCTACGGCGGACGCACCTCGCAATTTGGACGCGTCTACGACATCATCGACCGCTGCACCGATCGCCTCCTCGATCACATGCTCGAAGAGACGCTCAGAAAGTGAGAAATTAAGAGAGTGAGAAAGTAAGAACGGCCCACGAACGAGATTGATCGTTCGTGGGCCGTTGCAGTTTCTAACTCTCTTACTCTCTCACTATCTCACTCTCTGCCGTATTCTATAGATTGGCCAGTGCATCCTTGCTCGGTTGATGCTCCGAGTCGATGCCCAGCGCCCGGTTGAACATGTCCTTGGCGCGGCGAGCGTCGTCCTTTTGCAGGCGAACGCGTCCGAGGTTGTAGTAGAGTTCGACCTTTTGAGACGGGTCGTCGATGCTCATCTGGTGCAAGAGCAAGGTCTGGAAGATCTTGAGGGCGTCGTCCCACTCCTCGGTGTTCACCAATAGCTTACCGAGGCTGAGCAGGTTCGGAATATAGGTGGCGTCGATCTTATGGGCGGCTTCGTAGGCGGCCTTGGCTGCCTCGAAGTCGCCTTTTTGCTCGGTCAATTTCCCGCGCAGGTGCTGGAAACGCACCACGTCCTGCATCTGGCGGTCGTTGCGCAGCGTCTCGATGATATTTTCGAGCAGCGGCTCGGCCCTGTCGAAGTTTTCACTGTCGATATAGGCGTCCAAGAGCGGCTCGACGATGTCGAGAGCTTCGCCGCGAAGCGCGTAGGCGCGCTCGAGCGCCTCAGTACGGCGCTGCGGGTCCTCGAGGTGCACTTTGGCGACCTCGGCCATCCTCAAAAAGACCTCGACCTTGTCGTCTTCGGTCTCTGCGAGCCCAGCCTCGTGCTCGCCGAGGGCGTAGAGTTGCTCGAAGGCACCGATCGATTCGTAGATGGATTTGAGACGCTCGAGCGTCGCCTCGTGTGCCGGATTGACTTCGAATACGTCGACCAAGACCTCGGCCGCCTGATCAGGCTGCTCGAGGCGCTCCTCGAAGACGTCGGCGCGCTCGGTAATCAGCGCGATCTTGTCGTCGCCTTCTGCGCTCTCGGCCCTCTTGGCCAACACGTCGCCGACCTCGATCCATTCGCCACGCCGCTCGCGCATCGCCTGCAGCACGCCGAGGGCGCGGCTGTGGTGCGGGCGAAGCTCTAAGACCATGTCGAGAAACTCGAAGGCCTGATCGTCCGCATCGAGATGCTCTTGGGTGATATCAGCCATCGCAACGTGCAGCTCGACGAGGCGCTCCTCGTCCTTAGCGAATTGAAGTTGCTCTCGGTAGAGCTCCATGAGCGCATCCCAGCGCCCCTCGCTGCGATACAAGTCGTCGAGAGCCTCGACGACGACCGCGCTGTCCTTTTTGAGCTCGAAGGCGCGCTGGTAGTCGGCCATCGCCTGTTCGGTCTCGCCAAATTGCTCGTATTGAACACGGGCGCGCTCGACCAGCAATCGCAGCCGCTCGGCGACTTGAGAATCTTCGGCCTCTCCAGCCTCTCCAGCCTCTCCAGCCTCTCCAGCCTCTCCAGCCTCTTCGGCTTCCTCGGCCTCATCGACCTCATCAATAAGCGCGAGCTCACGCTCGACGATTTCGAGCAAGTTGTGCCATTGCTCGACCTCTTTATAGAGCTCCTCGAGAGCCGTAAGCACGTCGCGATTGTTCGGCTCGACGTCGAGCGCCTGACGATACGCCTCGATGGCGCGCTCGGGAGCGTCGAGGAAGTGACGATTATATTGGCCGATGCGCACATAGAGCAGTCGGCGCTCGTCGGGATCTTCGACCAGGCTGGCCAGCCGGCCGAGCGTGTCGACCAGCTCGTCGTAGCGCTCGGTAATCTCGAGCAACCCGACCAGCTGATTGAGCATTTCGACGTCGGACTCGTCGATATTGAGCGCCTCCCGATAGGCGACGATGGCGTCATCGAATAGCTCCAGGCGCAGACGTACCTGGCCGAGCTCTTCGAGCACTTCCTTTCGTTCGTCCGGCTCGAAGAGCATCTCAGCCTTGCGGGCGAGCACGGTCTCGAGCGCCTGAGGCTGGTCCTCTTGGCGCGCGATGGTCTCGAGGGCGTCGAGTGCCCGCTCGTTTTCGGGCTCGACCTCGAGCACCCGTTGGTACAGCGCCGTGGCACGCTGGGGCTCTTGGAGCACACCGAACGCCCAGGCGGCTGCGCGCGAGGCCAACTCGACCAGGCGCACCGGATCGTCGAGCTCCTCGACGATGTCTTCGTAGAGTGTGACCAGCTGCTCGTGCAGCTCGTGGACGTCTGCCAACTCCTCCAGGCGCTCCTGGACCGAGCCGTCATGCGGGTCCTCTCTGAGCGCGCGGCTGAGGTGGGCACAACCACCGTAGATGCTGTCCAGCGCGTCGATCTGAATCGCGGCGATGCGCCTGTGGAGCTCGGCGCGCTCGGCGGCGCTGTCGGCCACATCGAGCTTGAGCTCCAACAGATCGGAGAGCTCTTCGTCGGCGCCCATCGTCTCGTAGATGGGCTCGAGCAGCTCGCAAACCTCGCGACGGATCTCGATATCATCGACCATTCGGCCGAGGCCTTCGATCGCCCCGCCGTGCTCGGGCTCTTCGGCGATAATTTGGCGATAGAGGTCCAACGCCTCGCGGTGCTCCTCGAAGATCACCTCGCGCAAATACGCCAGTCGAAAGCGCAAGTCGTTGATTTGGTCGGGCTCGCAGGCGGCCATACGCGTCTCGAGCACTCGCGCCAGGTCATCCCATCGGTTCGCGTTCTGGTAGAGTTGGTCGAGCCAATCGAGGGTCTCACGATCGTATTCGTCGATGCGCGCGGCCTCCTCGAAGTGCTCGATGGCGGCGTCGCGCTCGTCGAGCTCGTCGACGTATAGCTGGCCGACGCGTTTTCTAAGCTCGAGTTCGGTATCGGGATCAGCCGACGCAGCCTCGATGGTGTCCTCGTAGACGGCGACGAGTTCGTCGACATTCTCCAGCGCGCGGGATAGCCGCTCGAGCTCGTGGCGAAGAAACGCCACCTGAGGCAGCTCCCTGAGCGCACGGCCGAGGGTGATAAAGGCCATCTGGCGGGTGTCGAACTCCTCCTCCTGGAGCTGGGCGAGCTCCATGAATATCTCGGCGCGCCGCTGGGGCTCGTCGACATATTCGAGCTGCTGCTCGAACAGCTCTTGCAGGTTGTCCCACTCTTGGGCCTCGCGGTAGACCTGCTGGAGTATGGTTGCGGCTTCCTGGCGGGTCTCAGGGCGCTCGATGAGCTCGCCAAGAGCCTCACGCGCGTCCAAGTGCGAGGGATCTCGCTGCACAACGCTGCGCAAGTGGTCGACGGCGTCGATCGGCGAGTCCTGTTTGTCCATGCGCACGATCGCCATGCGCATCTCGATGTCATTGAGCTCGTCGAGCCCGGCCGCGAAGTCGCGCTCGATGGCGAGATTATCGAAGAGCTCGGCCCAGCGCTGGGTCGCCTGGAACAGCCGCGACAGCGCCCGGACCGCGTCGATATCCTCGTCGTCCGCTTCGAGCACCGACTGGTAGGTGACGATCGCCTCGACAGGCTCGCCGAGATGCTCGTCTTGGACGCGGGCGAGTTTTCTGAGCGCGTCGACGCGCTCGTCTTCGTCCTCGCTCATCTCCACGCGCGAGCGCAGGACTTCCTCGAGGTCCGCCCACCGCTCGGTGCGCTCGTAGAGCCTGATCAGCGCGTCGAGCACCGACACCTCGGAGGGGTCCTCCTCGCGCAGGTCCTCGTAGGCGACCAGCGCCTGTTCGGGCTGTGCGAGAATCTCGTCGTAGATCATCGCGATACGTTTCAACAAGCTCTGGCGCGCCTCGCCGTCGTACTCCTCTTCGAGCCGGCGCGACAGCACCTTGACCAGCGGCCCCCACAACTCCAACTCGCCGTACATATGCTGCAGCTTGGACAGCGCCTTCGGGTCGCCGTTGATCTCGACGGCTTGCTGATAGGCGGTGATCGCGCTCTCCATATCTTCGAGCGGACCGGCGTAGGCGTCGGCGACCGCCGTGAGGATGGAGGCCTGCACGTCCGGATCTTCGCTGCTCTCGAGACCCTGCAAGAGGATGGGGATGATACGCTCCCACGCCTCGAGCTGATTGGCGCGTTCGTGGACGCGCTCGCGCAGGTTTTCACTGGTCGGGTCGATACAATAAGCGCGCGCCAACTTCATCAGCGCCTGCATCTTGTCGGCTTCGTCGTCGGCGCTTCGCTGGATGAGGTCGGCCATCTCCGAGAGCGCGTCGACCTGGCCGCCGACGTCGCTGGCCAGCTCTTGTTTTTCGTCCAACAGATCCGCGATGCGTCGCCAGTGGTTCTGCTCATTATAGTGGCCGAGCAGAAGCTCGATGATCTCGCGGCGGTCCGACGTAAAGTCGCCTTCGCGCCCGGCGAGGTCACGCCTGAGTCCCTCGAGCGCGCGCAACGTCTCGTGGTGACTGGGCGCGTCCGCCAGGATGTCGCGGTAGATCTGCAAGGCGTCGCCGACCATGTCGAGTTCACCTTCGAGCAGCCCGGCCAGCCGGAAGCGAAGCTCCATGGCTTGCTCGGGCTCGAAGGTCTGGTCGATGCGTCGACGGTACAGATCCGCCAGATCGTGCCAACGATGGGCGTGGCCATAGAGTCTGGCCAACGTCTGCTGGATGGCCTCGTCGTCGGGATCGAGGTCGCTCAGACGTGTGTAGACCGCGATCGCCTCGTCGAGATCCGAGAGCACCTCTTCATAAAGTGTCGCCAGCCGCTCGAGCCAATCGCGGCTGAGTTGCGGGTCCTGGGAGGCATCCGCGCGGTCGCGATAGAAGTCGGCCAGATCGAGCCAATTTTCATTGCGGGCCAGGATGCGCTCGAGGCCGTCGACGGCCGCTTCGTGTTCGACGTCGTATAGCAGCACCTCCGAGTAGCATTGGCGCGCGTCGGCCAACTCCCCCAAGCGCGTCTCGTATAGCGCGCCCTGCTCTGCGAGCAGATCGACGCGCAGATCATCGTCGACGTCGAAGTTATTCTGCAGCACATCGGAGTATTGGTCGACGAGGGTCGCCCAATCGCCGAGGGTGGTCTGCAGACGGTGCAGCTGCATGCGCACACTGCGCTCTGCAGGACTCTTGTCGAAGATCTGGGCCAGAATTTCCGCGGCGCGCTCGAGATTGCCGAGGTGTTCCTCGGCGATCTGGGCGCACTCCTGCAGGAAGCCTTCGGCCATGGCCTCGGAGTCACACACAGCCACGCGCGCCATGAGCACTTCGACGAGCTGCTCCCAAGCGGACTCGCGCCGATAGATGGGTTCGAGGATCTCGGCGACATCGCCGCGCAAGCCCTCTTGCTCGTCGGCAAACATCGCCTCGAGCGCCTCGACGGCGGGCTCGTAGTCGGGCTCGAGGTTGAGGATCTCCCGGTAGAGATCGATGGCCGCGTGCGGCTCCAGAAGCTCGGTGCGCTGCAGATCGGCGAGCTCTTGCTTGAGCTCGACGGCCTCGTCGGGGTCGTTGACCACGCCGACGCGTCGGCGCAGATGCTCGGCGAGGTCCTGCCAGCGCTCCTGGTCGCGGTACAGCCGCGACAGTGCCGCGTTGGCCGTTCGATCGGTCGGGTAGAGATCGAGCACGCGCCGGTAGGTATCGGCGGCGCTAAAGGCGTCGGAGAGCTCTTCTTCCTGGACGGTCGCGATACGAAGCAAGATGTCGCGCGCCTCCTGCTCGTCGCCGCTGATAAAGACGTTGAACTTTCGCTCGAGCAGCTCGACGAAATCGAGCCAACGGTCTTGGCCGATGAGCATGCTCTCGAGCGCGTGATAGGCGAGCTCGTTCTGCTCATCGAGGTTGAGCACCTCTCGATAATTGGTCTCGGCTTCGACGGCGTCCTCGAGCTGCTCTCGGTAGAGCTCGGCGAGTCGCAGCCGAATATCGAGCATCAAATCGGGGTCGGAGACCGCCGTAAGCACGTCCTCGTATGCCTCAGCCAGTCGCGCGTGCGCCTGTTGGCTCCGAACGAGCTCCAGAAGTTGGTCCAACAACTCGCCTCGTTGCGGCTCGAGTTTCCATGCCTCGGCGAAGGCGTCGATGGCGCCGGCAAAGTCGACGAGACCGTCGCGGCGAACCAGAGCGATCTTCTCGAGCAGCTCGGCCTTCTCGACCGGGTCATAGACCTGCGTTTTTCGCGTCTCATACAATTCGACGAGCCGCTCGAAATCCTCCTCATCGGTATAGTGGGCGACCAGATCGTCGGTGACCTGGGCGGCCCAGTTCTCGTCCTGGCTCAACTCCTCGAGCGCAGCGATTGCGTCGGGGTGACCGGGGCTGCGCTCGAGCACCGAGCGATAGAGCACCAACGCCTCATCGACCTCGAAGAGTTGCTCTCTGAGGACCTCGGCGAGCTGAGTCTCGAGCTCGTCTCTGACCTCGTCGTCATCGCCGAGCGGCGAGGCGAGCTTCTGGCGCAGAACCTCGGACAACTCGTGCCACTGAGCGTCCTCGCGGAAGATCTGCTCGAGCGCGTCGAGCGACTCGACTCGGTGCGGATCAGTGCCCAGAATTTCGCGATGCACCGCGACCGCCTCGTGGACGTCGTGGAGCTTGTCGGCGAAGACGCCGGCCAGCCGATCGAGCACGTCGATGCGCGCGGCCTCCTCGAGCGTGGCGTCTGCGCGACGGCGCAGCGTGTCGGCCAGATCGACCCAACGCTCGAGCTTCGCGTAGAGGCGCTCGAGCGCGGCGAAGGCCTCGACGGAATCCGGATCCTCGTCGAGCAAATCGATGAAGACGTCGATGGCATCGTCGGGCCGGTCGAGAACCTCTTCGTAAAGGGTGCCCGCGCGCTCGAGCAGCGAGGTGCGCCGGCTGGGATCGCCAAAGCTGACCTGCTGGCGCAGGTTCTGTGCGAGCCCCTCGAAGTTGCTGGTGTTCTGGTACAGCCGCTCGAGCGCCTGCAGCGACTCCTCGTCGCGCTCGTCACGCTCGAGGGCGCGCTCGTAGGCGTCGATGGCATCGGCCGAGCTCTGCAAAATGTCTTCGTAGACCGTGCCGATCTGGCGCAAGATCGCGCCCGCAGCGAGCGGATCGGCCGTCAGCGCGGCCTCCTCGAGGGCGTCAGCAGCCTCCTCGAGGCGCTCCAGACGTGTGGCGACCTCGAGAAGCTGGGTGCGACGGCGTTCGTCGTCGGGATCGACGACCACAGCCCGCTCCAGCGCCGAAAACGCCGCTTCATCGTCGCCGATTCGATCGAGGTACAGATCGGACAACTCGTCGAAGATGGCGACCTTCTCGAAGGGCTCGTGGGTCTGCTCGACGCGCGTCTCGAGGGCGCCGGCGAGCTTCTCGAGGTCTTCGCGACTGCGGTAGACCGGCTCGAGGGTGCGCGCCAAGTCCAGGCGCAGCCCGGGCCTGTCGCCCAGATGCTCCAACGTGGATTCGAGCGCCTCGACGGCCTCGAGCGCCTCGTCATCGCCCGGATCTTCGGTGACCAATTGAGACAGCAAGTCGGCAGCACCGGCATAATCGGCGAGCTGGTCGGCGCGCAGCTTTCCGAGCGCCAACAAGAAGTCTCGGCGTCGATCCGGGTCGACGGCGAGATCGGCCTGGTTGACGTAGAGTTCATCGAGGTCGTGCCACTCCTCGCGGTCGCGATACAGACGAACGAGCCCTTCGACGGCCCCCTGGTGGTCGGCCTCCAAGACCAACACGCGCCTATAAGCGTCGATCGTGCGCGCGGAATCCTCCAGCACGGTGTCACATAGCTGGGCGATCTCCTCGAGCACCTCGATGCGCTCCTCGGTGTTGTCGACCAGCTCCTCTTTGGCTTCGAGGGCGCCGACAAGCTGCTCCTGATAGCCCAGCCCGCGGTTGAGGCGCTCGAGCGCCTCGACCACCGACAGATCCGACGGCTCGACCTTGTAGAGCTGCTGCCAGGTCTCCAGCGCGAGCTCCTTTTTCCCGAGACGATGCTCGCGAATCGAGGCCAGATGACGCAGCAGGTTGACCCGGCCGGGCGCCAGGTCGTGGCCCTCGGGCTGGTGCTGCGAGAAGACGCTTTCGATCTCTTCCCAACGATCGATCTTGGCGCCGAGCTGCTCGACGCGAATCCAGACTTCTTCGCGCTCGGGATCGAGCTCGAATTGCCTGCAGGCGTGCTCGAAGGCCAACTCGGTGTTGTCGAGGCGATCCTCATAGAGCGGGATGAGCTCGTCGAGGATCTCGGCCTCTTCGAAACGGTCGTCGGAGACGCCGCGGCGCGCTTCGAGTGCACGGGCGAGCTGGGCGGGACGGTCGGTGTCCCGGAAGATCGGCTCGAGCATCAATGCCGCCTCTCGGGCCAGCTCGGGCTCGCCGAGCAGCTCTTCGACGGCGGCAACTGCCCCTTCGTGCTCGGGCTCTTCGGCCAAGACCTGGCCGTAGTTGTGGATCGCCTCGTTCAGGTCACCGGTGTGTAGCCGAAGCGTGTCGGCCAGCTCCATGAGCGCGTCGACCCGGCGGTCGATTTCGTCGAGCGATAGTAGGCTGAGCTCGCGGTGCAGCGAGTCGACCACTTCGTCCCATCGGCCCTCCTCGCGTTGCAGTTGTCGGATGCCGCGAAGCGCGCCCACATGGTTGGGCTCGACGTCGAGGATCTCGTTATAGGTCTCACGGGCCGCGTCCGTCTCACCCAGGTGAGCGCGCTGCACGTCGGCGATCTTGCTCAATTGGTCGACAAGGTCGTGGTGTTCGGCGCCCTGGGAGCTCAGCAGGTCGATCTGCTCGCGCAACACTTCGATGCGCGCCTCGGGTTTTGCGACGCGCTCATATAGCTCTTCGAGCGCGTCGAGCACATCGAGATCCTCGGGATCTCGCTGGCGAAGCCGCTCGAAGAAGTCCAGGGACGCCGCAAAATCGCCCATATCGTCGCGCAGCACCCGTCCCAGGCGCGCCCACATCTGCGATCTGAGCTGGTCGTCTTCGACCTCGCCGGCGATCAGCTCGATATGCTCGGCGAAGAGATCGACCGATTCGCTGTCTCGGGCGGCCTCCTCGGCCTGGTCGAGCACGTTGTCGTCGCCCGGCCGGAGCATCGCCGCCTGGAGCGACCACTCCAGCGCCGAGCCCGGCTCGCCGCGCTCAGACTCCAAATCGGAGAGTCGCACGAGCAATTCGCAACGCTGCTCGTCGTCTTCGGCGTGCTCGAACAACACCCGATTGCTATTCACTCGACCGGCTAGATCACCCAGGTTCGCATAATGCTCGTCGAGTTCACGGGCGACCTCGCGTGGGTCGTCGACCAACGCGCGGATCTCCTCGAGGTGCTCGACGGCGAGCTGCACATCGTCGAGCTTTCCGACGGCGAGGTCGGCCAGACGGCGGTGCAGGCGCTGTTTGCGCTCGGCCTCTGCGCCGGCGGCGGCTTCGGCGAGACGCTCGCTGAGCGCCGATAGTTCTTGTCGTCCTTCGTAGAGTTCTTCGAGTTCGTCGAAGCGCTCGGTCTCGATATAGATCGCAGTGACGCGCTCGAGCGCCTCTGCGTCTTGGTCGTCTTCGTCGAGCAGCTTACCCCAATCCCTCGCCGCGCCCTCGAGATCTCCGACCTCATCTTCGCGAAGTTGGGCAGCCTCTCTGAGCAAGCTGTGGCGCTCGTCGCCCTCGGCGAGGTCGGCCTTTTGCTCCAGAATATCGGCCAACCCGGCGTGATTGTCGCGACGGCGATGGATAAACTCGATCTTGTCGATCAATTCGGAATCGTCGGGGCGCAACTTGGCCAACTCGGCCAGCACACGCACGCTGCGATCGGGGTCGCGCAGCCGGTCCTCGGAGAGCTCGAGGAGTCCCTCGAGCATCTCTTCTCGCTGGTGGCCTTCGTAGAGCTCGGCCTCGGCGTACATCAACTCGAAGAGCGACTCGTAATCACGCCGCTGCTCGTAAATGTCGCGCAGTCGATCACGGACGGATTCGTCGTGGGGTTGGAGTTCGAGTACACGCTCCAGATACGGCAGCGCCTGGGTGACGTTGCGCAGGCTCTCCTGCCAGATATCGGCGACCTCGAGGAGCAGCGCAACCGCCTGGGTCTCGTTTTCCTGCTCGAGTTCCAGGTCGGCGCGCTCGCTGAGCATCCCGGCCAATTCGTTCCAACGGCGTCCCTCTTCGAGCTTCTCTTTGAGCTCCTCGAAGGCGAGGCGGTGGTCGGGTTCGAGCTCCAGGATGCTGTTGAGGGTGTTGATGACCATCACGTCGAGGCCGAGCTCGTCGCGATAGATATCGGCGATACGCTCCAGCAGCACGACCCTGGCGCCGGCGGTCTCCTCGCCGTCTTCCTCGAGTTGACGCACGCGCTCCTTGAGGAAGTCGACCAACGCGTTCCACTTGCCGTTCTCTTCGTAAAGGCGGCGAAGCTGCTCGCGAGCCTCGGAATGGGCGCCCCACTCGCGCTGATAGCTCTTCCAGACGTCGATGGCCTTCTCGGCGCTGTCCATCTGGACTTCGGCCAGCTGAGCCAATTGCGCGCTCAGCTCGAGCGCCTCGTCGGCGTTCGGAGCGTCGTTTTGCTGGCCGCTGAGCAGAGCGAATAGCTTCCGCCACTCACCCTCTCGCTGATAGAAGTCCTCATAAAAGGCGAGCATGTCGGCCTGCTCGCCGTCGAGCAATTTGATGCGCTTGAAGTAGTATTCGGCGCGCTCCAAATCACCGAGCTGATGCCAATAGGTATTGGCGAGGTCAACCATCACCTCGAGCTCGCCGTCCTTCTTGCGAAGGTGCTTGACGGAGTTTTCCAATTGCTCGGTGAGTTCGTCCCAGGCGCCTTCATCACGAAGCCGCTGCCTGACGACCTCGAGGGCGACCCTATCGCCCGGGTTATCCTCGAGCATCTGTCGGGCCTGCTCGAAGTCACCCTCGAGGGAGTCGACCTGCTCGACCACCTCGGCTGACTGGCCGCCATCGGCTGCCAACGAGTCCTCGTCGAGGGACGTCTCGGCGGGCTCTGCTTGTTCGGAGTTGGCCTCTTCGGAGCCGTCATCGACTTCCTCGAGTTCGTAGTCATCAGCCTCGGGCTCTCCCTGCGAGTCGCTCTCCTCGAGCGATTGGGTCAGCTCGCGCAGTTCGTCTTGTTGCTCGAGCTCTTCATAGACCTCCATGAGAAACTCGCCGGCGGCGAAGTTGCCGGGCTCGAATTCACGCGCCTTTTCGGCCAACTCGGCCGCCTTGCGGATGCCCCCGCCTTCGCGCGACCGCTCGAGGCGCGCAGCCTCGACCATCAGCGAGGCAGCCGTGGACTCTTCGCCATGGCCGGCGGCCTCGTGCGCCTCGCGCACCCGATTCTTGACGAGTGACTCGACGGTACCGCCGCTTTGATAGACCTCGGTAATCGTCGCGGCCAATTCGTTGTCAGGATCGGCCTCGAGCGCCTCCTCGAGGGTCTCGAGGGCCTTGTCGTGGTCTCCCAAATAATCACCGTGCACCTGAGCCATGTGCACGAGCACGTCGGCGAGCTCCGCGGAGTCCTTTTTGACCTTGCGCTCCAGATCGTAGAGCAGCAGGACGCGCTTGAACTGGCCCGACTCGCGATAGACACGACGTGCCCGGTCGAGGCTGGTGGTGTCTTCGGGATAGGTCTTGAAGGCGCGCTGGTAGGCGTCCATACCGTCATCGTGCTCACCGACATGCTCGAAGAGCACATCGCCCAGCGCCACGAGAATGGCAGACTCTTCCTTTCTGTCGGTCTCGGCCTCCGACAACTCCCGCAGCACGAAGACGAGCTGCGCGAAGTCCTCCTCGAGGTCGAGATGCTCCGCGTATTTCTCGAAGTGCCAGCGCAGCCTTCTCCAGTCGCCGGCCTCGGCATAGCGGTCGGCGAGACGGTCGAACGCTTCGCGGTTGGTGGGGTCATCCTTGAGCGCTTGCTGGAGCTCGCGAATCTGTTCAGTCATGAAGGAGCCTGTCCGGGCCAGAGACCGGGCGGCATCCCCGGCCTGCTGTAGCTGTGAGATTTGGTTCAGAAATCGACCCGATGCTAACAGACCGAAGGCGGGGTTGACAACGGGCTGGCGCGGGTTGGAAACCCACACAGCACAATCGAAATCTCCGTTTTTTTAGAGCACCTGGAAAATGCGCTACTCGAAAGCGGCGAAGAAGCGCTCTGCGAGCGCATCAGCCACGTTGAGCCCAGCGTGGGTGGGATAAAAGATGTGTGCGCTGCGCTCCAAAAAGCCCGCGTCGACCATCTCTTCGAGCAGCCCCTCGGCGCGGTCCAGCCACTCGGTGGGTACGGCCCTGTCGAATTGGCGGCGTAATTGCGCCAAGTCGAGCCCCTCACGGGTGCGAATTCCGAGGAACAGTCGCTCGACCAGGTGCTCCTTCGCCGATAGACGCTCGACTTGGGCCGGCTCGCCGGGCGAGGCGAGGTAATCAGCGGTCTGGCGGGGGTTCGAGCGACGCATCACGCCCTGGTCGGCGTCGATATGCAGGCTGTGGGCGCCCACACCCAGCCCCAAATACTCGGCGCCGGTCCAATACAGGGTGTTGTGGCGGCTGCGACAGCCTGCGCGCGCGAAATTCGACACCTCGTAGCGCATCAGACCGAGCTTTTCGCACCGATCGACCAGCCGCTCGAGCATCTCGAAGCTGCGCTCGTCGTCGGGGACCGACAGGCGCCCCTTTGCCTTGCGGCGCGCAAAGGCGGTGCCCGGCTCGATGGTCAGGTGATAGGCGCTGAGGTGGTCGAGGCGCTCTGTTCTGTCGGTCCCGTCTCCGTGCACCACAAACCTCTCGACCTGGTCCAGGTCGGCCTCCCACTCCTCGAAGGTCTGTCCCGGGTTGCCGAAGATCAGGTCCAGGGAGACGATGTCCGGGCCGTGTGCGAGGGCCAACTCGACCGCCTCGATGGCCCGTTCGGGCGTGTGGTTTCGATTGAGCGCCTTCAAGACACGTGGCTGGAAGCTCTGACATCCGATGCTGATCCGGGTCACGCCGGCCTCACACCATGCGTCCAGGTTGGCGCGGGTGATGTCGTTCGGGTTGGCCTCCAGGCACACTTCGACGAGTTCATCGGGGTCGACCGCGGCGCGCAGCTCTGCGAGCACCCGCGCGAATTGGTCGCTTCGCCACAGCGATGGGGTCCCGCCGCCAAAATAAATCGTTCGCACGCTTCGGCCGTCCAGGCTCGCGCGGCGCCGGGAGAACTCCTCGAGCAGCGCATCGGCATACGGCTCGTGCGGGATACTCGCGCGCACGTCGACAGCGAAATCACAATACGGGCATTGGCGCGCGCAAAACGGCACGTGCACGTAGATACCACAGGCCGCGTCGTCCCGGCGGCGCACTGGCTGAGTCTGAGCGATAATCAGGGCTCGCGAGATGGGGTTGAGTGAAGAGCAGTTGCTTCCAAGTCGATTCCTGCACTATATGTGCTATAGTTCACGACATAATTAAAATGCACACGCGAAAAAGAGCGAATAATGGTGAAACGATATTTCGTGACTCTCTGTCTTTTTGGAGTCATCGCGGCAGTTGGATGCGGCGAGGACGCCAAGAAGGCCGATCCGCTGACCTCCGAGATCGGCTATGACGAGGGTGACAGCCGCATCGTGGTGATCTTGAACCGCGACTTGAACTCCGGCGAGCAGTTGCACGCACGGGTGCGCTCGCTGGCGGACAGCGACCAACTCGACTGCGGCGCGATGGCCTCGAGCATCCCGAGGCTGTCCGAGTCGAGCGGTAACCACCAATATTCCGGCCCGCAGGTCCAGCCGGAAGACTTCAAAACCTCGACTTCACCAGAAACCCTGCTCGGCGAATCCGCCGATGCGCACCAGCAGCGTCTGGCGAGCACGTTTTTCGTCGACATATGCGTGATGGCCGAGGGTAAGACGCGCCATCAGGCGCGCTACGACATCCGCCAGGCGCTCGACCGGCGCGGATCGGCGGGCAAGCTCGATGCCCACGACGACGGAGTGCGCCTGGCGAGCAACCAGGCCTACGCCGAGGCATGCATCAGTGAGATGGGCGATATCCCGTTTTGGGGAGAGCGCATCAGCGAGGACGGCGAGCCCGACTGGGGCACCGTCGACTGCGTCGAGATCGGCACCCCGATCCCCTCGGAGGTCGACGGCGTGCCCCAAGAGGAGCGCGTCGATCAATGCGATAACCCACAATATATCTACAACCATTGTGAGCCCGACGCGCGCACCGGCGCCAACGGCCCGCGCGTGGCCCACGAGCGAAACGAAGAGGGCACGCACTGGGTCCTTTTATGCCGCAAGTCGCATACCGCCGAGGGACGCTACAACGACATGGCGATGATCGGCCACAACCCGTTTACCGGCCAGACCTGCTTCTTCCAGAACCAGCTACCCTCGGGCGACACGCCTCGGCCCTCCAACGACGGCACCAACATTCCGCATCCGGCCGACGACGTTCAAAGCGAGGACTCACCGCAGACCTGGGCGGACCTGTGGGGCGGTATCGAGGGCGGCATTGGCCCGGAGGGAGGCATCCAATGTCAGGGTTGTCACAGCACCGACCCCTTCATTCACACGCCCTGGATCGACGGAGCCGTCGACGACGACGGCGAGCCCGTGGTTCCGAAGATGGGCGAGAACCCCGACTTCGTAGAAGGCTATAATGGCCCCTACAAGCTCATCGACGCCGAGGATCAGGGGTGGTCGGAGCCCAAGCATTTGGTCAGCGAGGAGGCCGACGCCTGCACAAGTTGCCACCGTATAGGCCTCGATCAGTGGACGGCGTCGAGCTCGATCAGATCGCAATCGAACGAGGACGGCGGCTGTGTATTTTGCGGCTACGCTCCCTGGTTCGACAGACTCGAGCAAGCCGACGACACCTGGGAGCAACTGGTCACCGAGAGCCACCGCGAATTCGACGAAGCCTTTTGGATGCCGCCGGATGCGCCCGACGTGCTCAATGAGGAGCTGTGGGTCGAATCCGAATATAAGGCAGCGATGGACTTCATCCGCTCATGTGGGGAAAACCCCGACGAGGATGCCTGCAAGTGGGAGTCGCTGCCCAAAGAACCCGGGAATCCGACCGAGCTGCCGACGGTCGACGAGACCGGAATCGACCTGGCCCAAGAGGCTCTCACCGTGCTCGGCGCCCCGTACGTAGTCGACGGAGAAGAGCATGAGTCGTCCCGCCGCTGCGGTGAATGCCACGCGACCTCCACGCACGGCATGATCGACTGGCTCGAGGGGACGCTCGATGCGGTCGACGCCGGGATCGATGTGCGCAGCGACCCCGACGAGCTGAGCCAAGAGGAAGCGGCGGAGCTGGTCAACTACATGCGCGAGGGGGACGAGGATAGCGTGTACGCCGCGTATAAGCTCGGTGTGTTCTCCTCGGGCGTCCAATTCCCCTACTTCCAGAAGTTGTTCCAGAAGGCCTACGGGGCCGGCTGGGGTCTCGAATATGGTGCGTTTTTGCAGCGGGTGAGTATGCCCAAGGGCAGCCATCCGCCGCTGAGCGGACGAGAATTTGCGGTGGTGGCCAAGTGGTTCGTCGATGAGCGGTTGGAACATCTCGAAGACCTGCTCGTCGAGCAGCCGCCCCCGGCGACCTGCGACGAGGTGCGCGCCCAATATGATTTGACCGAGCCCAAACCGTGGCTTCAAAACCACATCGAAGACATGGAGTTCGACGGCTGGGCTGCGCGCAACGAAGAAAATGGCATCAATATGTTCGGCTGCGAGAACAGCGACCCGCTGGACTGCTTCGCAGACGCCGACCCCAAAGAGGAGTGGTCCTCCGGAGCCGTAGATGCAGCTCGCATGGTCCAGATACGCGAGCTCGACTTCAGCACCAGCTTCTGGACACGCACCTCGGCCGACGGGCGCTTTGTCGGAAACGGCGGGGGCAACACCGACGGTTTCCGCGCCACGATCACCGACTTGGTCACCGACAAGAATATCGGCGTCAGCGGCTCGTACGACCCGGGCTTCTTCCCCAATAATGACGGCTTTATCATGCAAGGGGCCGGCGCAGGTCTGTGCAGCCAATCGGTGCTGACTCGCCAGGACGCCATCGAAGATGGCATCGACTTCACCGAAGACGGCTGCAATATGGCCGAGGGCATCAACCTGTATCAGCACGTGGCGGTGAGCCTCGCCGGTGACTATTTCGTCATCAACAGCGAATTCACCAGCGATTCGGGAGGCGGCACTCGCGACCCCAAAGCACCGTTTTATGAGGGCTCGACGATGAAGTTCTCGCCGCTTGTCTTTGACGGCACCGAGTGGACTCAGAAGCCGGCGGTCATCGTCGACTCGCCTTACGAGGGAGACTCGGTGCTATCGCCGTCGGGACGCATGGTCATCAGCCGCTTTGCCGGGCCGGAGGGTACGGCGCTGGGCTATATGGTGCGTCGCGTAGAGGCCGTGCCCAACGCCAATGACAGCTATGATATCGACATCAGCCTGCCGGTGCAGTTTTTGTGCGAGCCCGGAGCCAAGGGCAATATCTCCTTCGACGAGCGTTGGTCGGTCACTCATCACTACGAAAACGACACGGCCAATATCTACCTGTCCGATCTTTTGACCGCCGAGACGTATCAGATCACCGACATGCCCGAGGGGACCAAAGCGCTGTTCCCGCACTTTCGATCAGATGGTTGGATATACTTCCTGGCCAAGGGTGACGGCACCGATCACATCGTCGCATCGGACGCAGCGATTCGCCTTGCGGGCCAGCAATGAACCACATGATCAGTAGAATTCAGTCTGAGGCACTTATGGTGCAGCGACATGCCAGCTTATTGGTGGGGTTGCTCTTGTTGTGCAGTTGCTCGTCGGCCGATGAGCCGACGCCGGCCGAACAGGAAGAGTCGTCGCTGGATTTTCCGTGGAACGGCGAGGGTCAGGGTAAAACCGACGCCTTCGGACGCTCGCTGGTCGGTGCGCCCAATCCCTATACGCCGGACCCGGATCTATTGGACGATCCGGCCGCTGCGCAGACAGCGCTGTCGGGCGACATGCGCCGGCGCCGCGAGGTCGCCTGGCAGACAGCCTATAAGGTGCTCGAGCCGGTGCCGCTGGCCGGCCTGGCCAATCAATTGAACGCCCGTCCGGCCTGCGACGACAGCGTCGAGAACCGAGAGCTGGACCGCTGCTCGAACCAAGCAGACCCGGACACCTGCGCGAGCTTCGAGTCGGCGAGTGGCTTCGAGATTTGCGCCTGGAATGACCAAGACGCCAGTTGCGAGCCGATCTGCGACCACCTTACGCTGCCCGATGGCCAGGAGATCCCTGAAATCCCCCGCTGGGAGACCTGGTATGGGGTCGAGGATATCGACCGCATCTTCAGATACGCCTATTCGCGCCTCGATGAAGACGAAAAAGTCGCCCGCGCCCCGCTCGACGATGCGCTCATCGGCCAAGCCTTCCAATATAATAACACCGCGAAAGAGCGCTCGAGCCGCTGGCCGCTTCGTCGCTACACCGACTCGGTCATCGACCTCTTCGGTTGCGGCGTCGACAGGCTGCCGGGAGAGTCCGACGAGGATTACGCGCAGCGCTGTGCGCAGTCCCGCCAGAGCGCGTTCAGCGGCTCGTCGGCCGCCGGCGGTGGTGTGGCGCGCATGATGTACAGCCCGGCCATGGTGCTGCATATGATGCGCAACTACGCGGAGGTGCTCGCCTGCCGCGACACGTCGACGACCGACACCTGGTGTGGTGACGGCCAGGCCTGCGATGATCCGGCCGAGAACTTCTCGACCTGTTTTCGGGCCGAATTTCCCGCCGATGCCGGCCACCCGTGGCGCGACGCGGACTCCGACGAGGACGACCCCCTCGCCGGTCTTCCGGGCGCCGAGGGCACCGTACTCATCAAGGCGACCTGGGCGCGGGTGGGCTTCGGCTTCGATCTGCCCGCCTACGACACCGACGCCGACGCGCTGCGCGACCGCATCGGCCCCGGCGCGCTGGCGAGATGGCCCGATGAGGGCGACCGGCTCTACGAGTCTCCCCAAGATCCGCAAGACCAAGCGTTCCCGACCCCGGACGACATCTACACCATCCAGACCCGCTCGGACGGCGTCTATCGCTTGACCGGCTTGCATATCATGACCAAGGAGTTGCGCCACTGGCAGTGGGTATCGCTGTGGTGGAGCGACGAGCCGGACACCGACTTTGGCGCCGACCGCCCCGACTCCTTCGACGATCTCCCACCGGTATGGAGCAATTATAAGATGTGCGCGGTGGTGGACTATCTGGAGGCCGACGCCGACGCGCCGGGCCGATTCGAAGATCTTCCGAGCCTGCAGGCCGCACTCGAGGCCATCGGCTCCGAGCCGGGCGCGCCGTCCTGGTGTAGCAACCCGTATATCGAGCACGAGGCGGGCAACGCCCGCACCAACTGCATCGGCTGCCATCAGCACGCCGGCACACGCGTTAAGGAGAGCTTCGAGGAGGGCCGCCAGCCGGAGTTCGATCTGCAGGAGGTCATCGCCAACGCATCACCCACGCTCGACCGGACCAACCGGTATCCGGCCAACGGGCGCACACGCCGGCGCACCCACTTCCCCAGCGATTATTCGTGGGCGTTTAGTCGCCTCGACGACCTCACCGAGTTGATTCGCACCGAAGTCGAGTATAGCGGCGCCCAAGATGAGCGCTGGCTGCGTATCCGAGACATCTTGGCAGCCGAAGGCTCGGCGACCGCGGGCAGAGAGATCTTCTTACAGACCACCGAGACCCAGGCATGCGCCGACTGCCACGGCGAACAGGGTGAGGGTGGCTTCGGGCCGAACCTCTCGCAACGCTTTTTCCAGAAGACCGAGTGGCAATTGCTGCACACGATCATCGACGGCCGCGCAGACATGCCGGCTTGGGGCGAGGAGTTGACCGACGAGGAGTTGGTCGATCTGTTTAGCTACCTACGAGCGGATTTCGCGCCCGAGTAGGCCCTGTTGCTAAGACTTATTGCGAGGCCCGCTGCGAGGTCCCTTCGTGTGTGAGCAAACCGACAACCCCGTAGTGTCCAAACTGTGGGTCTACCCACTGAAGTCGGCCTCGGGGATCCGGCTCGACCAAGCTGAGGTCGACGCGCGCGGCTTCGCGCTCGACCGGCGCTGGATGCTCGTCGACGCCAAAGGCGGGTTCATCACTCAACGCAAGCATCCACGGCTCGCCCTCATCGGCTGCGCGATGAGCGGCGAGAACCTCGTGCTCACCAGACCGGACGGATCCGCGCTCGAGGTGCCCTTGCGGCTGGCCGTGCGAGCAAGCGTCACCGAGAGCATACAGGTGCGGATCTGGGGCTCCGAGTGCCGCGCATTACGTGTGGGGCAACAGGCTGACGGATGGTTTAGTGAATTTCTGGGTGTCGAGTGCCGGCTGGTATTCATGCCCGAGTCGACCCGCCGGCGAGTCGACTCCGAGTCTGGCTCCGATGACGACATCGTCAGCTTCGCCGACGGCTATCCCTTCCTGCTCGTCGGCCAATCCTCGCTCGACGACCTCAACGGACGGCTGGCCGAGCCGGTGCCGTTGGACCGCTTTCGGCCTAATATCGTCGTCGAGACCGACGTGGCGTTCGCCGAAGACACTTGGACACGCATTCGCATCGGCGAGGTCGTCTTTCGCGTGGCAGGGCCGTGCGCGCGCTGCACGGTCACGACGACGGACCAAGCCACCGGCGAGCGCGGCAAGGAGCCGCTGGCGACACTCGCTGGGTACCGCCGCTTCGACGGCAAGATCCTTTTCGGGCAGAACCTGATCCAAGAGAACCGCGGCAAAGTGCGCGTTGGCGACGAGGTCGAAAAACTCCGCCCCAGACAAGGGTAAGCCCCACCTAAACCCTTGATTCCCCTCCAGAAAACATCAAAATAGAGATATTCAGGAATGATGAACCGGCGCCCGCCAGTTGAACTTGGCGGCAGCCGGGCATGGATGTGATGTAATTGCGCTGAACAGTTGAGTGTGGACTGCCGAGCGCCGTTTCGGTTGCCGAAGTGGCGCTGTGGAAGTGGCACCAAAGCCGATTCTGAGGACACAATCAGGTCATCATGTAGGGCGAGAACTTGTAGTCGCACGGGAAAGTGCACTATATTGACGCGGTTCGTCGCTTTTGACGCACTGCGTCGAAACCGCTACCTTCAGTCCATAATCTGGTAATGAAGGAACGCCCTGCCAAAGCAGTACGGTCAGGTCATCATGAATCATGCAGTCCAAGACAATAGCGATCTTCCGGAACACCCTCGGGAAGTCACCCGACGCGTCAAGTCGTTGCGAAAGCAAAAGGCCTATCGCGAAGCGCGCGAGCTGCTCGAGGCGGCGTTCGCCAAGTGGCCGGATAACGCGATCATCGCCAACAACCTGATCATGTCGTTTCGGCGCCAACCCGAGCGCGCATGGCAGGTCTACGGAGAGATGCTCGAGGCGGGGGCGGAGCCGGATGCCTACACCTACTCGAATCTGCTCAAGTCCTTTGGCGACGCCGGCCAGCCCGACCGCGCCTGGAAGGTCTACCAGGAGATGCTCGACCGCGAGGTGGAGGCCAACGTCATCACCTATAGCATCCTGGTCAAAGCATTTGGCGACGCCGGCCTCCCCGAGCGCGCCGCGCAGATCGTCGAAACCATGCAAAAGGAGGGTGTCGAGCCCAATATCGTCACCTATAATAGCCTGATTAAGGCGTTCGGCGACGCCGGCCTACCCGACCGCGCCTGGAAGACCTGCGAGACGATGCTGGATCGGTCCATCGCGCCCAATATCATCACCTACAATAGCCTGATCAAAGCCTTCGGTGACGCCAATCAATACCGCAAGGCCAACGCGCTATTCGAAGGAATGCGCGAGGCGGGGGCCCGGCCGAACGACTTCACCTTCAATATCCTCATCAAAGCCTTTGGCGACGCAGGCCTTCCCGAGCGCGCCTTCGAGACCTTCGAGTTGATGGTCGAAGACGGCGTGGCGCCCAACGACTTCACCTTCAACATCCTCATCAAAGCCTTTGGCGACGCCGGCCAGCCCGATCGGGCGATGTCGATATACGAGCAGATGAGCGACCACGGCATCGAGCCGGATGTCATCACCTTCTCGACGCTGGTCAAAGTCTTCGGCGACGCCAACCGACCCGAACGCGCCTGGCAGGTGTATCGAGACATGCTCGAAGCCGGCCATGCGCCCAACGTGGTCACCTATAGCGCGCTGATCAAGGCGTTTGGCGACGCCGGCCAGCCCGAGCGCGCCTGGCAGGCCTTCGAGACGATGCAAGAAGCCGGGGTGCGGCCCAACGTCATCACCTATAACGTGCTCATCAAGGCCTTCGGCGACGCGGGTGACCCCGAGCGGGCTCGGCGCGTCTTCGAGGCCATGGGCGAAGCGAAGGTGGCTCCGAATGTGATCACCTACTCCAGCCTTATCAAGGCGTTCGGTGACTCGGGCTACGCCGAGGAAGCCTTCGGCATCTATACGAAGATGTGCGACGCGGGCATCGAGCCCAACGTGATCACCTACTCGAGTCTGATCAGGGCCTGCGGCACCACAGCCGCTCCCGAGCGCGCCTGGAAGATCTACCAGAAGATGCTTGGCGAGGGCGTCGAGCCCAACGTGATCACCTATTCGAGCCTCATCGAGGCGCTGGGCGGGGCCGGACAAACCGAGCGCGCCTGGCAGGTCTTCGAGACGATGACCGACGGCGGCGCCGGGCCAAACCTGATCATGTATAGCGCGTTGATCAAAGTCTTCGGCGACGCCGGCCAGCCCGAGCGCGCCTGGCAGGTCTTCGAGGCGATGGTCGACTCGGAAATCAAACCCGATGTGGTCACCTATTCGAGCCTCATCAAGGCGTTTGGCGACTCCCGCCAGCCCGACCGCGCCTGGGACGTCTACCGCCAGATGCTCTCCGAGGGTGTCGAGCCCGACGTCATCACGTTCAGCATTCTGATCAAGGTCTTCGGCGACAACAGCCAACCCGACCGCGCCTGGGAAATCTACGCGCAGATGCTCGACGCCGAGGTCGACCCGAACGTCATCACGTTTTCGACGCTCATCAAAGCCTTCGGCGACAGCGACCAGCCCGACCGCGCCTGGCAGGTCTACGAGACGATGCTCGACGCCGAGGTCGACCCGGATATCATCACCTATTCGACGCTCATCAAGGCCTTCGGCGACGCCGGCCAACCCGCGCGCGCCTGGAAAGTCTATGAGACGATGATCGAGGATCCGGCGCGCCTCGACGAGATCTCGTATAATATTCTCATCCGGGTGCTCGGAGACAACGGCCAGCCCGACCGCGCCTGGCAGGTCTACGAGCGCCTGGACGCGCTCGGCCTCGACCTCAACGTGGTCACCTACTCCATTCTGATCAAAGTGTTTGGAGACGCCGGCCAGCCCGAGCGCGCCTGGCAGGTCTATCGGGCGATGCTCGACGACGACATCGACCCGAACGTCATCACGTTCTCGACGCTCATCAAAGCATTCGGCGACGCCGGCCAGCCCGAGCGCGCCCTCGAGATGCTCGAGTTGATGGACAGGCGCGATATCGAGCCCAACGCCATCGCCTACAATAGCCTCATCAAGGCCTTCGGAGATATGGGCCGGCCCGAGCGCGCCTACGAACTCTACCGCCAGATGATCGATCATGGCCTCGAGGCCGACGTGATCACGTTCTCGACGCTTATCAAAACCTTCGGCGACGCCGGCCGGCCCGACCGGGCGCTAGAGGTCTACGAGGAAATGCCGACGGTGGACGTGCGCCCCAACGACTTCACCTTCAACATCCTCATCAAGGCCTTCGGCGACGCCGAGCAGCCCGAGGACGCCTGGCGTATCTATCAGCGCATGCTCGACAGCGACGTGCGACCCGACGAGATCACCTACACCAATCTGATCACGTCGTATTATCGCAGCGGGATGTACGAGGAAGGAATCGAGCGCCTCGGAGAGGTCCTCATGCCCGCCAACGTGCTGCCGCTCAAGGCCGAGCTCTACCGAAAGGCCGGCCGGCGCCACGAGGCGATTCACCTCTGCGATCGGTGCCTCGCCGACGACGCCGCCAACCAGGAGGCGCACGAGTACGCCTGGATTGTGCGTCTGTATTGCCTGCTGCACGAAGACCCCGACCGCTTCGAGCAACTCCAAGACAACCCGCCCTTTGGCGAGGACAGCCCTCATTGGATTCGCCTGCAATGTGCGCGAGTCTTCGGCGGGATCATCGAGGCCGAATCCCTCGAGAGCAACGCGATGTGTCGCGAACTCGGCGACGCGTTGGGCGGTGCGCGCAACACCCACTCCCAGAGCGATATCCGCTCGGCGATTCGTCTGCTCGAAGCTGAAATGGATCTGCCCGAATAGGTAGGTCTAAAAGAACCGCCAGCCCGGCTTTGAGGCGACGTTGTCGCCGGCGGGCTCTTCTTGGACGGGCTTGCCGTTCTCGAAGCTCAGGTCGGTTTGACCTTCGCGGGCGTTGATCTGGACGAGCTCGACGTCGAGGTTGCCTGAGGCTTTGGGGCCCGGCTTCTCGGTATCGTCGAGCATCTCCCAATCGCTTCGTCCCCACGGCCTGGGGATATAATAATAATACTCGAAATCAGTGGGGCGCAGCGTCTTCTGGCTGTCCGCGGCCACCTCGTCGACGGTCCACAGGTATTTCTGGTTGATCACCACGCGCACCCGCGTCCAATCCGAGTCGCTGTCGTTGATCAGATGTAGATTCATATCGTCGATCTCGGCGAGCTCTTCGATCTGGAAGTCGGCGCCCAGGTCGTCGTCACCGCTGCCACCGCTGAACGCCCAGATCAGGCTGGCCACCGAGATGATCGCGTAGGCCGCGATGGTCGCCATCTTCTCGACCTGATAGCGCGACCCACCCTTGATCACCGAGTCGATGACGTCGTTGATTTGCTCGACGATATTCGAAAAGTCCATCAGTCGTTGGCAAGTGGTAGCTGGATGACTGTCTATTTATAACGCGTGTCGCCAAAGATTGGTAGTGCTTGGTCCAGACTCTCAAAATCACGACCTGCCTTGGTTGCCCGAGACTCCAGCCCAGCGTGGACCATCGTGACTGGCGAGTCATAAAAAGTCGCATCTTGACAGGCATTTAGCTCAACTACTAGAAGACTGCGCCGCTCGAAATACGGGGTGTGCAGCACCTGAAATCACAAGGGATTTTATGACGGCCGCACCAAAACAGCGAAAAACCGCAGCGTTTTACGACGTTGACGGTACGCTCATCAAGACCAACGTCGTACACGCCTACGCCTATTACGCGATAAACTCGCCATATATCGGCAAAAAGATCAGCAAGACGGTCAGCTTGCTGGCCAGCCTGCCGGCGTATTGGTTGGCCGATAAATTCGACCGCAAGCTGTTCAACGACGCGTTCTACAAGAATTACGAGGGCTATACCGAAGACCGGCTCATCGTCATCGGTGAGGAGATCTTCGAGAACGTCATCCGCCCCAATATCTTCGAGGGGGCGCGCTCGCTCATCGAGAAGTCCAAGGAGCAGGGACACCGCCAGGTGCTGATCACCGGCGCGCTCGATGTCATCACCGCGCCGCTGGCTGATTTCCTGGGCGTCGACGAATTCGTGGCCAACCACCTCGAACTCAAAGACGGCGTCGCCACCGGGCGCCTGGGCAAGCCGGTGCTCGCCGGGGCGAATAAGGCCCTGTGGGTGCGCCGCTATGCCGAAGAACACGACATCGACCTGGACGGCTCGTTCGCCTACGCCGACAGCGGCTCGGATATCCCGCTTCTGTCGGTGGTCGGTAATCCCTGCGCCGTGAACCCCGATTTTCGAATGAAGACCAACGCCCGCGCCTACGATTGGCCGATTCTCAATTTGCAATAACTGCCGGCGTGAGTCTCGGGCCTCGAAGGCCATACAAGGCCCAAACGAGTCCTCCCTCAAGCCCCAAGCCCCAAGCCTTCAAAACAATGGCTAAAACCTCGGATAACATCGTCATTCTCGACGAAGACTCGCCGGCTCGCTACATGCACTACGGCGAAGACTTCATCACCGCGAAGTTTCCGGCGGGGACGCGCGCCATTTACGCGAATCCGCCGATGAAGCCCATCGAGAACCGCGGCGCGGCGATCCGCTACGCGCTCAACCACCCCGAGGGCGACGTCGACCCGCTGTTCGCCCAGCTCGAGCCGGGGATGAAGGTGGCCATCGCCATCGACGACATCAGCGTGCCCCTGCCGCCGATGAAGACGCCGGATATCCGCCAGGAGGTCATCGAGATCGTCGTGCAGATGATGCACGACCATGGCGTCGAGGACATCGAGATGTTCATGGCGCTGGCGCTGCACCGGCGGATGACCCCCGCCGAGATCAAGCGCTCGGTGGGCCCGAAGATCTTCGACGAGTTCTATCCGGAGCGGCTCTACAATATGGACGCCGAGGACCACGAAAACATGGTCCACCTCGGCAAGACCGACCAAGGTGAAGACGTCCAGGTGGTGCGCGCAGCCGCCGAGAGCGACCTGTTGATCTACGTCAACGTCAATTACGTGCCCATGAACGGCGGCTATAAGTCGCTGGGCACCGGCATGGCCGGCTACCAGTCGATTCGCCACCACCACAACCCGGACACCATCGCCGAGTGCGACTCGTATATGGATCCGGAGGCCTCGGCGCTATACGACAGCAACACGCGCATGGGCATGATGGTCAACGAGCAGCTCAACGTCTTCCACATCGAGACGGCGCTCAACAACAAGATGTACGACGACAATCTCCAATTCCTCGCCCGCAAAGAGGAAGACTGGACCGCCGGCGACCACATGAAGTTTCGCTCGTTCCAATGGGCGCTGGACAAAGCTCCCCGCAAGGCCAAGCGCAGCATCATGCATAAGGTGCCGGCCGACTACGGGTTGATCGGCGTCTTCGCCGGGGAGACCGAGGCGGTCCACGAG
The DNA here is from genome assembly GCA_964386725.1 of uncultured Bradymonadales bacterium. GTDB lineage: Bacteria > Myxococcota_A > Bradymonadia > Bradymonadales > Bradymonadaceae > CAYLTX01. Next base: position 28,912 of record CAYLTX010000009.1, read on the forward strand.
AAGACCCTCGAGAAGTGCTGGCAGCAGCACCTCGTCGAGGTCGAGGGCCAGTCGGACGTGGTCATCTACGGCATCCCCTTCGAGAGCCCGTACAACGTCAACTCGATCATGAACCCGCTTTTGGTGCGGGTCATGGCGCTGGGCTACTTCTTCAATATGTACCGGGGAAAGCCGCTCGTGAAAGAGGGCGGCACGCTCATCATCACCCATCCGTGCTACGATGAGTTCGATCCGGACCACCACCCCAGCTATATCGAATTCTTCAACCGCTGCTTGGCCGAGACGCGCGACTCGCACAAGCTCTCGTATAAATTCGAGGATGAATTCGCCCACAACCCCAGCTATATCGAGATGTTCCGACGGGGCAACGCCTACCACGGCGTACACCCCTTCTATATGTGGTATTGGTGCGAGAACGGCGCCAACCACGTCGGGCGGGTCATCGTCGTCGGCGCCGAGAACGAGCACGTTCCCGAGCGGCTGGGCTGGGAGCGCGCGGACACGATGGACGAGGCGATCGAGATGTCCAAAGAGACCCACGGACAGTCGCCGAGCATCAGCGTGTTGAACCATCCCCCGTATGTCATCACCGACGTCAAGTAGGACGCGCCGACTGCGACTGAGTTGCTCGCCGACCTACAACGCCACCAAAGGAAGTTGCGATGTCGAACGAACACGACACCAACCACGACAATTCGACTGCTGCAGGGGCCAACGACGCCGCCGGCACTAACGGAGCGGCGCCCACCAACGGCGCGCATACCGACACGCACGGCGATGTGCAGTGGTCGGTCTCCGAGACGCTCTCCGGGCGCACGATCCTGCTGACCGGCGTGACGGGCTTTTTGGGCAAGGCCTTCCTGTCGATGCTGCTCCGATATCATCCGGATATCGAGCAGGTCTACGTGCTCATCCGACCGCGCACCGACAAGAGCGCCGAGGATCGCTTCTTCGAGCAGGTCGTGGCCAACTCGGTGATGCAGCCGCTTCGTGACATCTACGAGGAGGGCTACCTCGACTTTATCAAAGACAAATGTACCCCGCTGGGCGGCGACATCACCGAGGAGCACCTGGGGCTCGACGAGGACGAGGCGCGTGCGATCTCCTCGAACCTCGACGTGCTCGTCAACTCGGCGGGGCTGACCAACTTCAACCCGAACCTGGAGAGCGCGCTGACCATCAACGCGCTGAGTCAGTTCAATATGCTCGATTTCGTGCGTCTGGGCGGCAACCACGCCTCCTATATGCACGTCTCGACGTGCTTCGTGGCCGGAAACGTCGACGGCAAGGTCGACGAGAAGCTCCCCGGGCCCACGAATTACCCGAATTACGATGAGCTCGGGGTCAATTACGACGCCCAGCGCGAGATCGACGACTGCCGGGCGATGATCGCCCACGCCAAGCAGCTCGCCAGCGACCAGGAACACCAGAGCCAATTCACCAAGCAGGCCAAGGATAAGCTGCGCCAAGACCACCTCTCCCCGACGAATCCGGTGCTCCTCGAGGAGGCCATCGACAAGATTCGCTCGAGTTGGCTGCGAAAGCGCCTCTCCAACGAGGGCCGCGAGCGGGCCGACTTCTGGGGCTGGCCGAATATCTACACCTACACGAAGTCGCTCGGCGAGCGGGTCATGGCCGCGGCCAAAGACGAGATCAATCTGTCGATCTTCCGGCCGGCGATCATCGAGAGTGCCCTGTCCTACCCGGAAGTCGGCTGGAACGAGGGTATCAACACGAGCGCGCCGCTGGTCTTCTTGATCTCGAAGGGCCACCGCTTCGTGCCCACCCGCGACAAGATCAACCTGGACGTCGTGCCCGTCGACTACGTCGCCGGCGCGATGCTCGGGGTTGCCGCCGCGCTCATCGAAAAGCGCCAGCACGACGTCTATCACTGCGGCTCGGGCCACCTCAATCCGGTCTCGGTCTCTCGGCTGGTCGAGCTGACCAACCTCGGGCTGCGCAAGCTCAACAAGAACAGGCGCATGCCGGCCTGGCAGCGCGTGGTATTGAACTCGATGGACAGCGTGCCGGTCGGCGCCGACCAGTTCAATCGCCAGAGCGCACCGGCGCTCAAGAAGGCCGCCTCCGGCCTGCGGGGGCTGCTCGACAAGGTCCCCTCGAAGAAGCTCGGCGGCCTCGGCAAGGCGGTCAACTCGGTCAAGAGCGGGCTAAGAACAGCCGAAGCGGTCACCGGCGTGACCGAGAAAATCTTCGAGCTGATGATCCCGTTTACCCACCACAACGCCTTCGAGTTCGTCACCAAGAATCTCGGCGAGCTGGTCGAGGGCCTGCCGGCCTCCGAGCAGAAGCGCTACGGCTCGCCGGTCGAGGACATCGACTGGCGCCACTATTGGATCGACGTCCACGTGCCGGGTCTGGCGCGCCACGCGTTCCCCGAGCTCGAGGCGAAATTCAAGGGCAGCCCCAAGAAGAATTATACCTACGACGACCTCGTCGAGCTCTTCGAGACGAGCACGGAGAACTTCGCCAACCGCGTCGCGCTGCAGCACCACCACGACGGCATCACCGAGCGATATACCTACGGCGAGCTCAAGGAGCACGCCGAGCGCGCCGCGGACGTGCTGGCCGCTTATGGCGTGGGCGACAGCGCCGCTGCGCTGGTGGTCGGCGAGAACCGTCCCCAGTGGGGCATGACCTATTTTGGCATCCTTACCGCCGGCGGCGTCGCCGTGCCGGTCGACCCGGAGTCCTCCCCCGAGGAATTGGTCAACCTGGCGCGCTCTTGTCGTGCGCGGGTCGTCGTCGTGAGCGACGCGGTCCACGACCGGCTCGGCGAAGAGCTCGGTGAGCAGCTTCGCGACGAGGGCGTCCCCGCGTCGATCGTGACGTTCACGGAGCTGTATTCGCGCGCGCTGCCGGCTGAAGCCGACCAGGTCATCGAGCTTGGCGAGCTGGCAGCCGACGGCGGGGCCCCTGCACCGGGTGCTCTGGTCGAGGCAGCCGACGATGGCGAGAGGCTCGCCAGCCTCATCTACACCTCGGGCACCACCGGCCAACCCAAAGGCGTGATGCTCACCCACCAGAACTTCGCGCACTTGCTGTCCAGCCTGCAGCAGACCTTCGATATCGACCAACGAGACGGCTTCTTGAGCGTCTTGCCGCTGCATCACACCTTCGAATTTGCCTGCGGCTTTTTGATGCCGCTGTCGAAGGGCGCCACCATCACCTATATGGAGGAGATCTCGTCGGAGGAGCTCAACTCGGCGCTGTCCTCGACGAAGGTCACCTCGCTCATCGGCGTGCCGGCGCTGTGGCAGCTATTGCATCGGCGCATCAAGCAGCGCATCGACGAGGCGCCGCCGGCGGTCGCCTGGGCGTTCGACGTCTTGCAGCAGGCCAATACGACGCTGCGCGATCGCTTCAACGTCAATATCGGGCCGACCGCCTTCAGGGCCGTCCATCGAGCGTTTGGAGGAAGGCTCAAATACCTCATCTCCGGCGGCGCCGCCCTGCCCTCCGACGTGCTCGAGGCCTTCCACGGCCTCGGCTTCAACCTCTACGAGGGCTACGGGCTGACCGAAGCGGCCCCCGTGCTGACCGTCAACCGGCCCGATGACGGGCTCACCCCGGGCAGCGTCGGAAAGCCGCTGCCAGGCATCGAAATCGACATCCACGAGCCCGATGACGACGGCGTCGGCGAGGTCATCGCCCGCGGCCCGAACGTGATGCGCGGCTATCTGGATCGCGACGAAGAGACCGATCGCGCCCTGCAGGACGGATGGTTGCACACCGGCGACCTCGGCAAGATCGACAGCAACGGAGACCTGACCATCGTCGGCCGCCAAAAAGAGGTCATCGTGACCTCCGGCGGCAAGAACGTCTACCCGGACGAGCTCGAAGAGGTCTACGGCAAGTGCGAGCTCATCGAAGAGCTGTCCGTGGTGGGAATGCCCGACGGCTCCGGAAGCGAGCGCGTAGCCTGCCTGGTGCGCCCCAGCCTGCCCGATGACGCCACCGCCGACCAAATCGCGAAGGTGCGCGCCGAGATCCACGAATTCTTCCGAGTGGAGGGCTCGCGAGTGGCCACCCATAACCGCATCAAAATGCTGCGCTTTTGGGACCAGGAATTCCCGCGCACCGCGACCCGCAAAATCAAGCGCACCGAGGTCGTCGAGATCCTGGAGCGCCTGCACGAGCGCGAGCTCGAAGACCAAGAGATCGACCCGGACGAAGAGGCCGAGTGGGCGTGGCTATACAAGCAACTCGCCCAGCTCGCCGGCGTCGACGAAGAGGACGTTCACGGGACCACTCATTTCGCCGACGAGCTCGGCTTTGACAGCCTGATGGTCGCCGAATTGGCCAGCATATTGGCCGAGCGTGACTTTCACGTCTCGCCCGACCAAATCGGCAATATTCAGACGGTGCGTCAACTCGAACAATTCTTGGACTCTGAGACCGAGGCGGCGTCCTCGGCGATGGTCCACGTCAAAAAGCCGACCCACGAGCGCGTCGACGAGTTTCCGGTCCACCCGGCGCTCGCCGAATTCGGCAAGTCGTTGCTGCATCTGGGCCAGAAGAAGGCCTACGACGAATACTTCGACGTCGAGATCTACGGCCGGGCGAATATCCCGCGCCACGACCCGAACCTCATCGTGGCAGCCAACCACTCCAGCCACCTGGATATGGGCCTCGTCAAATATGCGCTCGGCGATTACGGAAAGGATATCCGCGCGCTGGCCGCGTCGGATTATTTCTTCAGCAATCCGGCGCGAAAGACCTACTTCAACAACTTCACCAACCTGATTCCGGTGGAGCGCTCGGGCACCCTCGAGGGTGCGCTGGCAGGCGCCGAAGAGGCAATTCGACAGGGCGAGATGATCTTGTTGTTCCCCGAGGGCACCCGCTCCAAAGACGGCAAACTCCAGGAGTTTCGCCGCGGGCTGGGCTATCTGGCCGCGACCCGGCGCGTCAACGTGCTGCCGCTGTATATCGACGGCACCCACCGCGCGCTGCCCAAGGGCAAGACGCTGCCGTCCCTGGCCTCGAGGAAGCTCAAGGTCCACATCGGGCCCGTGCTCGACTCGCGCGATCTGATCCGCGAATACGAGGATCAGTGCGAGGTTCAGGGCAAAGAGCCAACGGATATGGACCGCTACGCGTATATCAGCAAGAAGACGCGCGAGGCCATCGTATCGCTGCGCGACGCCGCCCACTCGCGGCCGGGCGAGGACGAGGATCTCTCGCCGCTATTTGGCGACCTCAACCAAAAATTCGAGCGCAATAAGTTGACCGAGGAGGTCAGCTTCTACTTCAGCCTGGGCCAGAACGAGAATCTGAAGTGGACGGTCATCGTCAACGCCGACGACTGCCAGATTCGCTGCGGCAAGCCCCAGGACGGCCGCGCCGACTGCGTCATCAAGACGTCGCCGAAGATCTTCAAGAAAATCGTCAACGACAGCTATGTGCCGTCGATGGACGAGTTTATGTCGGGCAAGATCAAGACGAATGACCCTCAACTGCTCGTGCAATTTCAGAACGTCTTTGCGCTATAAAAACGGCTTGGGCAGGCGACGCTTTCAGCCGATTACGACCAAAGACAGTAAGAGAGTTAGAGAGTAAGAGAGTTAGATACTGCAACGGCTCTTCTTACTCTCTCACTTTCTCACTCTCTCACTCTCTGCAGTACCGAAATTATGACGACACTTGTTACCGGCGGAACTGGATTTCTCGGGCGGCATCTCGTCCAAAGGCTCATTGAACGCGGCGAGGACGTGCGTGTGTTGACGCGTTCGTTCGACCTCGAGTTGTCCGATATGGGCGCAGAGATCGTCGAGGGGAGCTTGGCCGAGGCCGACGACGTGCGTCGGGCGGTCGAGGGCGTCGAGCGGGTCTACCACCTGGCCGGCAAGGTCGAGCGCGACCGCAGCCGCGCCCACCTGATGTATGACATCCACGTCGAAGGCACGCGCCGCCTGCTCGGGGCCCTGGTCGACCAGGACGTCGAGAAGATTGTCTACGCTTCGACCAGCGGCACCGTCGGAGTCGGCGAGAGCCCGGACTTCGTAGCCACCGACGACTCGCCGACCGCCGAGCCGATCGTCAAAGATTGGCCGTATTATTTGTCCAAGATCTACGCCGAGCGTGTCTGCCGAAAATTTATCGACGACAAGGGCCTGCCCATCGTGATGATGCGCCCCACCCTCTTGCTCGGCCCGGGCGACCGCAACCAGAGCTCGACGGGCGACGTGGTGCTGTATCTCAAAAAGAAGATCCCCGGCCAGATGCCCGGCGGCATGTCCTTTGTGGACGTGCGCGACACCGCCGACGCGTTTATCGCGGCCATGGACAAGGCGCCGGTCGGCGAGACCTACCTGCTGGGCGCGGCCAATATGTCGATCAGTGACTTCCTAAAGCGCCTCGAGGAGATCACCGGCATCCCGCGTCCCAAGCTGCCCATCCCCGGCAAAGCCGCCGTGCTGGGAGCGAGGTTCCTCGACCGCACCATGAAGACCTTCGGTAAAAAGGCCGAGGTCGACCCGGTCAGCGTCGAGATGGCTCAATATTATTGGTATATCGACTCCACCAAGGCCGAAGAGGAGCTCGACTGGCAGCCGCGAAGCCCCAATGAGACGCTTCGGGACACAGTGCGCTGGATCCGCAAGAATCATCCCGAGTTCGCCACCCGAATCGGCCGCAGAAACCCGCCTGAAGAGTTCGTCCCCAAAGAGACGGTCGAATACGCCGAGAAGATGTCGCGGGGAGAGTGAAGTTCTAAACCACTCCTACTCCGAAACCCGGAGTCTTGGCTTCGTCAGACCAGTGTCTGTCGGTTTGTCCTCAATCCATGTAGCGCTGCTACCTGTCAATCGGCCAAACCGACATCCATCTGGCCTGACTTTGCCAATTTATCCGGTTTCCGAAATAGGAGTGCTTTAGACGAACTTTACGATACCCAAGCCGATATTGTCTCCGCCGCCGCCGCGGTTGGCCAGCAGGATGAGCTCGAGGCAGGCCAGCGCGGGGTCGGGCTCGGAGACGAGCAGTTGGTGGATCTTGTCTTCGGCGGTGAGCATATTGGCCGCGGCGAAGTCCACCAGGCCGTCGGTAGTCAGCAGTAAGTTGTCGCCGCTGGTGACCGAGAATCGGAAGATATCCGGCTCCGGGTGGACCGCCTCGAGGCGCTCGTTGTCGACGATGAAAGTGCCCAGACATCTCGCCAAGGCGTCGCCGTGCGGCATGGCGAGCGCGTTGTCGGCGGGCACACCCTCCAAGATGCTCAGCGTCCACAGGTTGTGGTCGATGGTGAGCTGCTCGAAGGCACCGCCACGCTGCAGATAGACCCGGCTGTCACCGAGCGTCCCCAGCGTCACCTTACCGTCCTGTAGAACCGCCACCAGCGCCGTCGTACCCATCACTTCGTGGGGGCCGCCGCGAAACGGCAAAAAGTTGTCATTGACGTAATCGACGATGCGATGGTTGGCGCGGTTCAAGATGTCGCGGATGGCGACGATCGGATCGACCGGCTCATCCATCAGATAAGACGGAAGCAACTCCTCCCAGGCGGCCTTGGCCTCGGCGATGAGCATATTACTGGCCAAGTCTCCCGAACCGTACGAAGCCGTGGAGACACCGTCGGCGACCACGACCAAAGCGAAGCGTCGGTCGTCGGAGGACGCGCCAAAGACGGCGTCCTGGTTGGTCGGGTTTCTGCGCCTCTTGGCGATGCCGATATGTGTGTCGACGGCGAGTTGCATGCGAGGCGTCCGCTCGGCAGGGCCTTCGGCTCGGGTCTTCATCACATCGCAGGCGCGCTCGAAAGCTTTCTTGAGCGAAGCCACGTCCGGGAAGCGTTCCTTCGGGTCTGGCCGGGTCGCGCGGCTGATGACCGACTGCAGGCCCGGCGGGAACTCCGGGCGCAAGTTCCGCGCGGGCACCGCCGGAATGTGGCGAGTGTAGACCGACACCGGCGGCAGTTGGCCGCCGATGAGGAAATACAACATCATGCCCAGGTTGAAGACATCACAGCCGCGTCCGATCTCGAGTTGGGCGCGCCCCATCAACTCCGGCGGCGAGAAGCCGCGAATGATGGGGACCTCCTCGAAGTTGCCGCCCTCCTCGAAGAAGCCCTCGATGCCGTCGAAGATGATCTTCAGGTCCACCTCCTCGGGATCTTCGTAGACTGCGGCTTCCGAGTCCGCCAAGTACACGGCGCCGGCGTCGCTCACCTCTGAGAGCTCCTGTCGAGCTTCCTCGGATTGGGCGTCGTCAGATGGTCTGTCATCAGACTTCGCCTCGGGGTCGGAGGACTCGTCGGCGTCGGCCAGCGCCGAGTAGTCGGCCTGGAGCAGAGGCACGACGTCTTCGCGGGTTCGCTCGGAGGCATTCTCAGCCGACGCGAAGCTGCGACTCGGCTCGTCAGCGGCGCCGCCGTCGACCTGGACGTCCGAAAAAGTATCTTCTTCGAGCCCCACCGGGTCTTCATAGGAGCTGATCGGCTCCATGGTCTGACGCAGAAATTCGAGCGGCAGACCGTTGCCATCAGAGCCGTCGAATACGCGCACGGTCCACGGCGTGAGGCGTAGGTGCAACAAATTCTTTTCGTGGAGGTCGGCAACGGCGTCGAGCACCGGCACGAATAACCCGCGAATCTGGGCCAGATTGAGCTGGCCGGCGGCGATCTCGAGGATTTCGTCGAGCGCGAGACCACTGTCATTGCCAAAGACCGCGACGGGTCGGCCGGTGCGCTCGCCGCGGAAAAGCGGGACACGCACCGCGTCGGCCAATTCATCGGGCATGACTTCGTCGCGACATCGGGTACGCGCGTCGTCCTGCTCGACCACGAACGAATGCCCGTCGAGCTCCTCGAGGATCGAGTCCGCCAACGAGATTCCGTCAGCGTCACTGAGGCCCACCGGATGGGCGAGCAGGACTCGCCGAGTCTCGTAGGTCTCCCAGAGCTCGACCATTTCGAGTTCGACGTTGACCTCGTCGTGCTCGACGTCGAGGCCGAGTTCATCGGGCTCGACACCCATCTCGAACGTATCCCCAACCTCTAGCCAGCCTGTGGGCTGCCAGCCGCAGTGAATGCAACTCGGCTCGTCGGCGGTGGGCTGACCACATTCGGGGCAGCTTGTCTCAGGAAGCGCCATGTGTGTACCTGCTTCGTTTCAAACGGCTCGGGCGCACCAACGGACCGCTGCAATGCTCGGGGGAGGACCGAATTACGCGGACAAGAGACACTCGAGTCTCTCGAACGTGGGGCTGATTCGACTGTCGCGCTGGCGCAATGCGCCATACACATAATTCTTAGCCTGCACACCTGCTTTTCACAAGCATCTTGACGGATTTAGCATGGTCGATCGACCTGCGCAGTCCCCTTCCTCCCGACGATCCGCCAATCCCACAATTCACACAAAAAGGCGCCTTGGCCAAAGCCGAGGCGCCTTTGAGGTCAATCACAATCTCATTGAAAGCGATCAATACAACCCTTGCGAGGTGCAGTAGATGGGATCGCCGTTCGAGCCGGTCTCCATCATGTCGGTGGTCACCTCCGGCTCCTGACCGTTGGGCGAAGCCGGCATTACGTTGCCCACGCTGAGGATGGTCGCCTGACCCTGATTCCAGTGAATTCGAGCGACATCCCAGAATTGGCCGCCACGCTGTAGGGGCTTGTTGATCTCCTCGAAGACCAGGTTCTCGTTGATATAGATTCGCAATGTGGCGTACGCGGTCCCGTATAACTGCTGATAATAATGCACGCCGACAGCGTACCACTCGCAGTTGTTGGGGTCGTCCATCTGGATATTCTCGGGGCCCGCGCCGTCGGTGTCGTCGATATCCAAGCTGGGCGTTTCGGGGTCCCAGAAGCTCTCTTTATTCTGGAAGAAAATATCATACGGCGCCTCGAACCACGTGCCCGGACCCATCTTGGCCAAATGGAGGTCGACGTCGCTGCCGGTGTTGTCGGACTCGTCGGGGTCTTGGGGGTTGCTCCAGGTCAGCTCGATGTGGACCTTTTCGTTGGGCGTCACCACGATGGTGGCCACCGCCTGATTGCAGGACTTGAAGCCCTCGTTGTCCACGGCCGTCAACCCGACCTTGTAGGTGCCTGCGGTGAGGGCGCGAAACTCCCGCTTGGAGGTGTCGTCGGGAGCCTCCACGGTCTCGCTCAGGTTAATCGTGCTGTCGTCGGGCGCCTCGAGCGGCTCCCATTCGTAGTCGACCACTCGACCGTCGGGGTCATCGCTGGTCGAGCCGTCGAGGATGATATAGTCGAGCGGCGCGGCGGTGATAGTCGAGCGCGGTGAGGTGTTCTGGCCGCGCACCTTCGCGGTCACTTTCGCCTCGGGGCATTCACCGTCGGAGCCGCGGCCGACAAGTTCGAGCTCGAGCTCTTGCTGTCCCTGGGCATTGCTGCGAACGATTACTTCGCCGGAGTCGCTTCCGACTTCCGTGGGCCCATAGTCGATCTGGAAGGTGTCGGTCTCGCCGGGCGCCAGCCGAACCGCACTGTCCACCTGGTCATCTCCGTTGGCATCCCAAGAACCTAGATTGAGCGCGAATTCATCGTCGTCGGAGTTCTCGCTCAGCTCGACGCCCTCGATCTCGAGCGTTCGAGAGCCGCAGTTGGTCACTCGAACCACCTCGGAGACCACCGCGCCGATGGGGACCTGCCCGAAGCTGCGAATCCTCCCGTCGACGAGGATGCACGGGGCGTCCGCGTTTGCCTGCACGTCGATGATATGAATGCCTTGGCCATCATCGTTGGTCTGTCCGCCGGTGTCGTTGGAGACGACGATAATCTCGCCGCTGTCTCCGCCCTCTTCCTGCGGCCGATATTGGACCGGGATGACCAGCTCGAAGCGCTCGGGGTTCTCGTCGGCCAGCGAGCCGTCGTAGGGATCCAGAACGATTTCGTCGTCAGTCTCGTCAATAACATCGTCGACCTGAAAGTCCGAGCCGCCCGAATAGCTCGCCTCGTGGATGATCAGCGGAGCGGTGCCTTCATTTCGAATCGTCAGCGTTTCCTCGTCGCTATCCCCGGGGGGCAGGCGCGGGAAGCGCACCGCCGACGGGTCTGCGGCTAGTCGTGGGCTGTTCGGGATCGTCGTGACGTCGACCTCGTAGGGCCGGTCACCACGAAAGTTGGGGTCGGTGCTGTAGATCTCGATGATGCCGGAGTTTGCCTGGCCCCGCGCGGTGTGCTCGACCTCGATGATGCGGCTCTCACCGGCGGCGAGCTTGAATTCGTCCGAGGGCACGTCGACCAACTCGAGGTCTTCGACCGTCGAGTTGTCGCGGGCCCGAAGCTTGATGTCCAGAATCCGGAGTGGGTCATCGGTGTGAGCATTGGTGATCGTGACCTGCTCGCGATCGGTCTCCTCGAGGGGAATCTGAGAGAAATTCACGCTCAGCGGCTGGACCGAAAGGCTACCCGAGGTGCCCTGAGAAATGCCGCTATTATCGTCGTCACAACTGGCACAACCGACCGAACTGGCGACCCCCACGAAGATCAGGAGAAAGAAAAGGCGCCTGATTTTACGCGTCCATGACTGCATATATTCTCTCAATCTGCTGCAGTAGCTGAGCTGGTTTGGCTGGACCGATCATCAGAGTCGTCTCCCACCACGAGTACCCGCGGTGACTACCGAGCCGTTTGATGCAACCGGGTTTCAACAGCTATCTAGAGGTAATGAAAGGCCTATCGCGTGTCAACGTCGTTGATGCGAAACGCCGCCTCCGCACCCGCTGTGCGGGGTGCTCTACTCCTGCAGTCGATCGCCAATCGAGCGGATTTCGGGTCGCCTCGGACAGCCAGGAGGCATCCGAAGCTGCTGGGTGGGAGCCTCGCTTTGGTCGACCAGCTCGGCCGGCTCGGCGCGGTTGAATTTGGCCGCGTAGCGCTCCAATAACTGCTGGGCGCGACGGCCGGCAGGGCTCACACTGGCGGTGTCCAGCGAGACGGCCGTGCGCAGCCACTGCTCGGCGCGCTCGAAATCCCGAAGATGCAGCAGCGCCTCAGCCCCACGACACCAGGCCATCGCCTCGGTGCGCCGACAATCGACCGCCTGCTGGAAATGCTGGTAGGCGCGCTGCCAATTCATCCGGCGCATCTCCACATCACCCAGCAAAAACCACGCCCCCGCCCGGCCCAGGTCAAAGCGCACCACGCGCCGAGCAATCTGCTCGGCGCGCTCCAGCCGCCAACGCCGGTAGTGACGCCGGGCCTGGTACTCCAGGGCCGCCAGGGCGTGGTCGGGGATGCGCAGGTTTTGGGCGGGCGAGCGGTCCGCCGCCTCGCCCATTTCGTGGCTATCAGAGTCACTACTCACGCAGCACCTCGCTCGTTGACTATTGTCCAGCAGCTTCCAACGGCATCGCACTGTCGAGAAGTGCTTGGGCGCGCTTGGCATGAGGCGCCTCCTGATCGGCCTCGTCCGCCACATGCTGGAGCAATTGCGCCGCCCGCTCACGATCACCGGTGCGCCACAGGACCTCTCCTAGCTTCGCGCGGACCATTAAGTCCTCCTGGTCCAGCTCGAATGCCTTCTCGAACTGCTCTCGGGCCTTCTCGAGTTGTCCGGTGCGCATGTAGACGTCGCCGCACAGCAACCGCGCATAACTGCGAGTGGGATCGAGCGAGCAGGCCCCATCGAGCAGAACCTGCGCCTGCTCGAATTGCCCGGCCTTATAGAGGCTGTAGGCCTTATTGATCACATTATCGACAAAGGAATCATCGACGCCGAATAGGTCGGTGACTTTCGCGTTGTCTTGGACTCGACCGGCCAACTCGCCCATGGCCTCTTTGAGTTGCTCGTCGACCACAAGCTCCTGATTATCTCGAGCTTCCTTCGTCTCTTCTACTTCCTCTTGTGCTTCCATAGGTCCTTTCCTCATAGGCTAAAAGAGAGCGGGAGCAGCGATGACACATCCGCTTTTGAAAGTGCGGTCATCTTGCGCCCTACCCACGCAATAGGGCTCCTCACCAAACTGAAACCACCTGTTGGTGAGGAGCGACTCGAGTCTTCAGACGCGCATGTTGTTGATCGAGGCCTTCATGGTGTCGTGCATCGACTTGGCCATATTGCTCATCATCGAGAACATTTGGTTCATCTGCTGCAGTTGGCTCTGCAACTGCTGCATCAACATTTGTTGCTGTTTGGGATCCATGTCTTCAGTGAGTTCGAAAAGGGCTCCGGGATCCTTGGCCATCATGTTCATGAGCTCGTCCATACTCTTGCCGGTTCCCATCACGTCGCCTGTCGACGAATTGCCGGAACTCGACGCTCCGGAAGGGTCCGACGTTCCGGAAGTATTGCCTGCGTTCGGCGGTTGCTGCACATCCGGAGAGTTTTGAGCGCTCGCCGCAAGTTGGCTTTCGACCTCGCGCATGGCCGCCTCGGCGCGACCGAGCGAAGCTTCCACCGCTCCGAAATCTCCGTCGTTGCGAACGTTGCCCGAGGTCTGATCGTATTTTCCACTCTTCGTAGTGAAATCGAGCCCCTTGTCGACCGCTGCCTCCGCTCGGTCGAGCTCATCCAACATGCTTGCCTTCTGATCATCGGACAGATCCGGATTGTTTTTGATCTGGTCACGCATCTCACCGATGCGCGCCTTCTCGTCCTTGAGATCGTCGAAAGTATCCTGCATGCCGCTGTAGACCTGCGTGCCGCCGTGGCTCACCGTGTTTGTACTTGTCATCTTGTCATCTCCCAGTCTGAGTAACCTTGTCGAGTATTGGGGAAGCGCTCGACTATGAGTGTCAACCACATTACATCTGCCCCTCACTATGGTTTTCGGCAAAACAGCCCGAATCGTTGCGTACTTTTTTGCCTCTGGGACACCACAACCACCGAAAACCCTTTCAATTCAACCCCTTGCAAAATCCGATATTTTCAAAACCTCTGTTCTTCTCTGTTCCGAGGCATCTCGGGGAACGCAATTTGGCGAAGCCAGGGCAGCGTGCATCGGTGGCACCTTGACCCACACCCCGGGCCCAAGGCCGCGGGCTCGTAAAACACAACCATGGCAAGGGCGTGCGGGTACAAGCACGGTCAAGCCGCATAAAACCACGCACGCCATGCACATGACGGGTGGTTCCGTAACATGGCCGATGTGCGGTCAGGGATGATTGTTTGGGGAATCGCGTTAGTGTGGTGGTGCGTCGGTTCGAAACGGTTTATATGGCGGTGACTTGAGGACATGGATCCATTGGCCATTTCTCCAACCCACCACCGCCAATTCCGGGTGGCTCTTGGCAGGTTGTGGCTGCTCGCCCTACACTGTCGGCGGGTACTGAACGAACGAGCAGACGGGACAGACACCGGGAAGGCAAAGCGTGAAGCGCTATACACTGAAAAAAGACAAGCCGAGCGGCTCGTCGGGGATCGACTACGAAGCGGACCTCAACGAACAGCAGCGCGCGGTGGTTCAGGCGGGGGCAGGGCCCCTGTTGGTGATCGCCGGTGCCGGCTCGGGCAAGACGCATACGCTGACCTACCGGGTGGCGCATCTGGTCGATAAGGGCGTGTCGCCGCAGAATATCCTGCTGCTGACCTTCACCAACAAAGCGGCGCGCTCGATGACCGACCGGGTCTGCGAGCTGCTCAACCTCAACGTGACGTCGCTGTGGAGCGGGACGTTCCACAGCATCGCCAACCGCATCTTGCGGCGCGAGGCGAGCAAGTTGGGGTACGCCGATGACTACTCGATTCTAGACTCGGAGGACGCCGGCACGCTGATGAAGTCGTGTCTGGCCGACGCCGAGGTCGGCCACCTCGACCAGCGCTTTCCCAAGGGGCGTGTGCTGACCCGGATCTATAGCTTCTGCATCAATACCCGAAAGCCCGTCGAGGAGGTGCTCGATGACCAATACCCGTATTTTTCACATCTGGCCGAGCCGATTCGGCGCATCTTCCGGCTGTACCAGACGCGCAAGCTCGAGATGTCGTTGATGGACTTCGACGACCTGCTGCTCAATTGGAAGCTGCTGCTCGAGGAGCACGACGACGTGCGCCAGCACTACGCGCGCCGCTTCGAACACGTGCTCGTCGACGAGTACCAGGACACCAACCATCTGCAGGGCGAGATCATCGACCTGATGGCCTCCGAACACGGGAATCTGATGGTCGTCGGCGACGACTGCCAGAGCATCTATGCGTTTCGGGGCGCCGATTATCGCAATATTCTGGAGTTTCCCGAGCGCTTTCCGAGTTGCAAAGACTTCAAGCTCGAGACCAATTATCGCTCGACGCCCGAGATCCTGGATCTGGCGAACGCCTCGATTCGCTGCAATAAGAACCAATTTCAAAAGACGCTGCGCGCCGCGCGGGACAACGGCGAGGTGCCGCCGCTGATCAAGCTCAGAAACGTCGAGCAGCAGGCCGAATTCGTCTGCCAGCGCATCCTGGAGCTGGCCGACGAGGGGCTCTCGCTCGACGAGATGGCGGTGCTATACCGCTCGCACCACCACTCGATGGAGCTGCAGGTCGAGATGACTCGCCGCGGTATCCCGTATGTGGTGCGCTCGGGGATGCGCTTTTTCGAGCAGGCCCATATCAAGGACGTGCTCTCGTACCTGAAGTTTTTGTTCAACCCGCGAGACGAGCTCAGCTTCATGCGGCTGGCACGCCAGTGGCGCGGCATCGGCACCAAGCGCTCCCAGGATATCTGGCGGTATGTGCAGGGTCAGTCCGACCCGATGGAGGCGGTCACCCACGACCAGCTCATCGGCTCGCTACCCAAGCGGGCGAAGTCATCGTGGACGAAGGCCTCCGGCCTCATCGCCGCGCTTCGCGACAAGCGCCTGTCCGCCCGGCCCTCCGAGCTCATCGAGGAGGTGCTCGACACCAGTTATACCGAGTACGCGCGGCGCAACTTCGAGAATTACGAGAACCGTATCTCCGACCTCGACCAGCTCGCCAATTACGCCGACCAATACGACGATATCGACCACTTTCTCGGCGAGATCTCGCTGCTGTCGGGCATCTCCGGCCAGGAGATTCTGGTCGGCGGCGAGGCACCCGACGAATACGTCACGCTCTCGTCAATCCACCAGTCCAAGGGCCTGGAGTGGACGGCGGTCTTCGGCCTTTGGCTCTCCCACGGCCACTTCCCCAGCTCGCGTGCCGAGACCGACGAGGACGTCGAGGAGGAGCGCCGGCTATTCTACGTGATGACCACCCGCGCCAAAGACGAGCTTTACCTATGCCAGCCGATGATGCATCACGGCCGGCGCGGCCGCAGAACGGTGCTTCGCGAGTCCGAGTTCCTCGAGGAGCTTCGTTACTCGGACGAAGTCGATGGCGAGCCGTTCGAAGAGTGGCTGGTTGAAGGGTGACGGCGGGCTTGGGGCTTGGGGAACTGCGGGCTTGAGGCTTGGGGCTTGGGGAACTGCGGGCTTGAGATTCGGTATTTATCGGAATCGCCACGCCGTTCCTGGACCCCCTGACCCCGGAACCCCTTCTCCACTTGAACTTTGGGCGCGGCGTCCTTATTGATTTGGCGTCAACTTGAATGTGCAATAGGAGTAGTCGATGGATCTTCGGGGAGCATTTACAGCACTGATTACGCCGTTTCGTGACGGGAAGGTCGACCACGCGGCTCTGCGTGACTTGGTCGGGCGTCAGCTCGACGGCGGTATCCACGGTCTCGTGCCTTGTGGAACGACCGGCGAGGCGTCCACGATGAGTCAACAAGAGCAGCTTGCCGTGATTCGCACCGTCGTCGAGGCGGGCGGCGGCGAGGTACCCGTGGTCGCCGGCACCGGCTCGAATGACACGCGTCAGACGGTCGAATACACGCGCAAGGTCGCCGAGATCGACGGCGTCGACGCGGCGCTGGTCGTGGTCCCCTACTATAATAAGCCCGACCAGGAGGGGCTGTTCCGGCACTTTTCGACGATCGCCGACGAGGGTGGCCTGCCGGTGGTGCTGTATAACGTGCCGGGGCGCACGGTGCGCTCGCTGACGCCCGAGACGGTCGGCCGGCTCGCCGAACACGACAATATCGTGGCCATCAAGGAGGCGACCGGCGACATGCGCTTCGACGCCGAGGTGCTCGAGGCGGTCGACGGCCGGATCAACGTGCTCTCCGGCGACGACTTTACGACCTTCCCGCTGGTCGCTAGCGGCGGCACGGGGTGCATCTCGGTGCTCTCCAACGTGGATCCCGCGGCGATGAGCCGTATGTGTGACGCCGCGCTCGAGGGCGATTACGAGACCGCTCGCCGCTTGCATCTGAAGATCCAGCCGCTGGCGCGGGCGCTGTTCGCAGCCCCCAACCCGGTGCCGACGAAGACGGTCGCCGCGATGCTCGACTGGTGCAGCGCCGAGGTGCGCGCGCCGCTTTACGACCTCTCGGAGGAAGCGCGACGCGAGCTCGAAGACGCAGTGCGTGACTACGGACTTCTGGAGGCCCCATGAGCGACGACAGAGACGAAGTTTTCGTGACGATCATCGGCGCCGAAGGGCGCATGGGCCGAGAATTGCTCGAAAACGCCCCGAGCGTCGACGGCGTCTCGGTCGCCGAGGCGGTCGTGCGCCCGGAGAGCCCTGCGGACGGCTCGGAGATGGGCCCCGAGGGCGTGCTGGCCACCGCGGATATGGAGACGGCCATTGAAAACGCCGAGGTGGTCATCGACTTCTCGGCGCCCGACGCCTGCCTGCAAGCCGCCGAGTTTGCGGCGCGCTACGGCACGCCGCTCGTCTCTGGCACCACCGGCCTGAGCGATGACCAGGTCGCCGAGCTCAAGGGCCGCTCGAGCGACGTCGCCATTTTGTGGGCGGCTAACTTCTCGGTCGGCGTCAATACTCTCGAGCGACTCGTCGAAATCGGCACGCGCGCGGTCGCCGACGGCTTCGACGTCGAAGTCCTCGAGGCACACCATCGCCACAAGGTCGACGCACCCAGCGGCACCGCGCTCTTTTTGGGTCAGGCCGCCGCACGCGCCCGCGGGGCGGACCTCGACGAGGTCGGTGTATTTTCGCGCGAGGGCCATACCGGCGAGCGCTCCGACGACGAAATTGGCTTCCAGGTCGTGCGCGGCGGCGATATCGTCGGCGAGCACACCGTCCTTTTGTGCGGCGAGGGAGAGCGAATCGAGCTGACCCACCGGGCGACCGACCGCGGCATCTTCGCCCGCGGCGCGCTGCGCGCAGCCGGCTGGCTCGCCGGGCGCCAGCCGGGCTGGTACTCGATGAAGGACGTGCTCTTCGAATAGATCCGCCGCTCATTCAATCCTCAGGCGTCCGGAAGGTAGCGGTATAGAGTGCTTCGACTGATATCGAGCACATCCGCCGCCTTTCGCTTATTTCCCCCCAGGTGCTCGACGACGTAGCGCGCGTAGCGATTGCGCAACTCCTCCATATTGGCGAGCCGGCCGTCGACGAGCAGCCGGTCGCCCAATACGTCGACATCGAGCGGCCGCGCCGGTGCCTCGTCGGCGAATTGCTGCAACTTCTCGGGCATGTCTTTGAGCGAGATCAGCGGCCCCTCGCAGAAGGTGGCCGCGCGCTCGGTGAGGTTCTTGAGCTCCCGAACATTGCCCGGAAAGGGATAGCGGCGAAACAGCTCCAAGACGCTCTCGTCGAAGCCCTCGACGTGGTCGAGCTGATCGGAGCGCTCCTTGACCTCCCTCAAAAATGCGCTGGCCAATGGTTCGATATCTTCGCGGCGCTTTCGCAGCGGCGGCACACGCAAGATAAAGGTCGACAGCCGATAGAAGAGGTCCTCTCGGAAGTCACCGGCCTCGACCGCGCTTTCGAGGTCGCAATTTGTGGCCGCCACCACCCGTACGTCGACATCGACCGGGTCATTCTGGCCGACCGGCCGAACCGTTTGCTCTTGGAGCGCCCTCAGGAGTTTTGCCTGCAGTCCCATCGGTAGGTCGCCGACTTCGTCGAGCAAGATCGTGCCGCTGTCAGCGCGCACGAAGAGTCCCTCACGCTCTTGAGAGGCGCCCGTAAAGGCGCCGGAGGCGTGTCCGAAGAACTCGCTTTCCAGCAACGCCTCGGGCACGCCCGCGCAGTTGACCGGCACAAAGGGGGTGCGCTCGCCGCGGCCTTCGGCGTGAATGGCGCGCGCGACGAGTTCCTTGCCCGTGCCGCTCTCTCCGATGACGAGCACCGACCCCTCGGCGCGAGCGAGCTTTTTGATCTGGAAGAAGAGATGGCTCATCGCCGGGCTGCGCCCGATGATGCCCCGGAAGACCCCTTCGCGCTCGATTTGGCGCCACGAGTTGACCTGGCGGCGCAGCTTCTCGACCTCGAAGATCCGCTCGACGCGCACGAGCAGGTGGTCGAGGTCCAGCGGCTTGGTCAAAAAGTCGTCCGCCCCGAGCTTGAGCGCCTGGACCGCCTCCGGAATCGAGCCAAAGGCGGTGATCAGGATAAAGGCCGGCCGCGGGTTGAAATTAGCCGATTGTAGCTGCTCGAGCAGCTCGAGCCCGGTCTGGCCGGGCAAGCGCAGATCACTGAGCAGCAGCATGGGCTGGTGGTTGTCGAGGAAGCGGCGCGCCTCCTCGGCGGTCTCGACCGCGTCGACCTCATAGCCGGCGGCCTCGAGCTCCTCGGAGAGCAGATCGCGCAGACCCTGGTCGTCTTCGACTACGAGTATAGATCCCTGTGAGGCTGTCATGGTGCTCCGTACATCCGTCTTTGGCGCGTGAGTTAAAAGCTGCTGTGCGAGCGCTGCTTAGCGAATTGCACTCAAATCCATTGGACCAACGATGAGTTCTCGGGGTTGTCCTTGCGTGTGGCACGGTCACTATCAGCGGGAAGCTTCAGCGACATGCGCGCGCCACCGAGCTTCGGGGAGGCCTCGGCGACAATCGAGCCGCCGTGCTCTGCGACGATGGCGTGCACGATCGACAACCCGAGGCCGGTGCCCTCCTCGGCTCGCTTGGTCGTATAAAAGGGCTCGAAGATGCGCTGGCGATCGTCGGGTTCGATGCCCGAGCCGTCGTCTTCGATGACGAGTTCGACCTGGTCGTCGGCGACCGGCCGCCATGTGATGCGAAGCCGCCCTCCCCTGCTGGCCTGGCTGGCGTTCTTAATCAGGTTGGTCAGGGCACGCTCGAAGCGCGCGGGATCGACCGGGATCGTCAGCCCGTCGGAGGGCCCCTCACACTCCACTTGCGTGCCGGCCTCGTCCAGGTCGTCGGAGACCGCCTTGAGCGCAGTGTTGACCAGACGCTCCACGCTGATGTCTCGGCGCTTTCCAAGTCCCGTACGTCCGAAGTCGAGCAACTCGCGGACGATACGCTCCATGCGGTGGGTCTCGCGGTGGATAACCTGCAAATTGTGCTCGACCTTCTCGGCGAGGTCGTCTTCACGTAGCGCCTGCGACGCGCGCCCCATGATAGTGCTCAACGGCGTGCCCAGCTCGTGGGCGACCCCGCCCGCCAGCCGGCCCAGCGCCGCGAGTCTCTCCGAGCGCCTGAGTTGCTCCTCGAGCTTCGATTGCTGCCGGCGCTGTTCGGCCAGCTCGCGCTCTGCGGCATCGATGGTGTCGAGCATCTCGTTGAAGGAACGGGCGATCAGCGCGATCTCCTTGGGGCCGAACGCGTCGGCGCGATGCCCCCATTCGCCATCTCGCACCCGCCGGATCGACTGGTGCAGCGCGTTGAGCGCCCGCCCGGCGGCCCCGTAATAGCCCAGCGAGACGATCACGAGCACCGCCAGAAAGATCGCTAAAAGATACCGCGCCGCCTGCCAGCGAAGCTCGTCCATGAACTGCTGGAAGTCGCTCTTGAGCCGCGTGACCTGCAAAAACCCGGAGGGCCGGCCGTCCAGGCCGCTCAGCGTCACGAAGTGCGAGTAGACATCACGCCCGTCGACCCGCTCGTAGCCGCCTTTGTGGTCCGAGGACGACTCGTCGGCGAGTTGTGAGAGCTGTTGCTCGTCGAGGTCTTCACTCAAATCCCGGCTCGACGCGACGATCTCGCCATTTTCGTTAAAGACGTCTGCACTATAGACGCGGCCGATCTGCTTGGTCGATTCCAGCGCGCGGTCGATGGCCCCCTCGCGCTCGTCTTTGACCGCATGCCCCACCGGGATCTTCAGCGCACGAGCGACCATCTCGACCTCGGCCTGCATACGCCGCTCGAAGCGCTTGGCGAGGAAGTCCTCCAACATCAAGCCGCCGGCGACCAGCGAAACCACCAGCGGTACGACGATAAATAAGATGAGTCGACGAGAGAGCATGAAACGACCTTTGAGGACGGCAAACGAGCACCGAAAAGTGTATCATTTCCGTACATGTCGGATATTGGCACAACATTTCGATTCTGGCCAGTCCTCTCTGTGAGTCCTCGCGACAACTTAATATAGCCCTCAGAACGGCACGACAGGGTGGATTTGTGCAGACATACGAAATTTGTCCGGCTTTGGAACACCCATTGCACAAGAAGATAACGAGTCGACGCAGCCGTCCTTTGAGAGGCGCTGTGGTTTAGAGTCCGTTTCAGAACATCCCGAAAGAGGACGATGAGAATGAATTCGAAGCCGAGAACAAAGAACGCCGTGCGATTGGTCATCTGCTTGATCGCCGCATGTGCGTTGGCGCTGACGGCTTGCTCGTCGAGCAAAGAGCAACAGCGGGCGCCCATTGATGACAGCGAGCCGGAGTCGTTCCAAGAGGAGCCCGTCGATGAAGGCGACTCGAAGGAAGGCGGCTACGACGAGCCGCAGCAACAGCAGCAACAGCCTCAACAGCAACCCCAACAGCAACAGCCGCAGCAACAACCCCAGCAGCAACCCCAGCAGCAACAGCCCCCCGCAGGCGGCCAGCCCGGTGGACAAGCGCAGGCCCAGCCGCCCTCCGACGAAGAGCTCGACGCTTTTGTCGACACCTATGAAGAGGTCGTCGAGTTGCAGACCACCTACCAGCAGCGCATTCAGGGCGCAGCTTCGGCCGACGAGGCGCGCGAGATCCGCCAAGAAGCCAATATCGAGGTCCAGAAGACCGTCGACGAAGGAGATCTGCCTCGCGAAAAGTTTCTGGCGATCATGCAGCAGATGCAGCGAGACATCGAGCTGCGAAAGCGCATCGACGAGCGCATCAATCAGGACGGCTAGAGGCACGCCGGCTCGTCCGGCACATAGGCCCTAACCCGGGTGGCCGATGGTCACCGGATTCTTCTAGAGATAAGGAAAGCATATGTTGAACCCGAAGAAGAGAACTCGCAGCCCGCTCACCGTCCTCATCACCCTCATCGCGGCTGTCTCACTGGCGTTTGCCGTCGGATGCGACAAATCGGAGGCCGACGGCACGCAGCCCGCGACGCCCGAGGCTCAAGGCGCATCCGATGAAGCTCCACAGCCTTCTGCTGGAGCAAAGGAGAAGCCCTCTGAGCCAACAGCCGAGCGCGGAGCGCAGCAACAGCCCCAGAAGGGCCAGCAGCCCAAGCAGGGCCAGCAGCCCCAACAAGGCCAGCAACCCCAGCAGGGCCAGCAGCCCCAGCAGGGCCAACAGCCTCAGCAGGGCCAGCCGCCTCAGCCGGGCCAACAGGCCAAAGCAGAGATCTCCGACAAAGCCATCGACAATTACGCCGAGGTCCGCCCCGAAGTCCGCAAGATCCAGACCGAGCTCCAGGAGAAGATGAACTCCGTCGAGCAGCCCAGCGAAGCCAAGGAGCTCCAGCAGGAAGCCCGCGAGCGTATCACCAACCAGCTCTCCGAGGCGGGCCTGTCCTCGCAAGACTATATTCAAATCGAGACACGCCTGCGCCGCGATCCCGAGTTCCGCCAGGAGCTCGAGTCCAAGATGAACTGATCGCCGTGACAGGCATACGGATTGTTCCCCAGCTTAGCGCATGAGCGGGGGAGCAAAAGGAAAGGCGCCGGCGGACCCTCCCATTGGGGTCAGTCGGCGCCCTTTCTTCATTGAGGCAACTTCTCATGGGAGCCCCTCGGCTCACTTCCCCTTCCACTCCGGGTCGCGCTTGGCGATAAACGCCATAATGCCCTCGGCAGCGTCTTCGGTGAGGGTGTTGATGGTCAGCTCGTTGTGCAACATGCGAAGCGCCTCTTCGAAGCCCATATCCTGGGTCTTGTAGAAGGCGCGTCGGCCGAGCTTCAAGATGGCCGGGGAGAAGCCCGCGATGCGCTCGGCGAGCTCGGCGACCTTGGCGTCGAGCTCGTCGGGGTCGACGGCGTAGTTGATGATGCCCAGCTTCTCGGCCTCCTCGGCGTCGACCCGCTTGCCGGTGAGCATCAGCTCCATGGACTTTTTGCGGCCCAAATTTCGCTGGATGACCGCCATGATCATCATCGGGAAGAGCCCGACCTTGATCTCGGGCGTCCCGAAGGTGGCGTTGGTCGAGCCCACGGCGATGTCGCAATTCAGCGCCAAGCCGAAGCCGCCGCCGAGCGCGTGGCCGTTGACCCGCGCGATCAGCGGCTTGGCGCATTGGTTCATGGCGAGGAGCATATCCGCAAACCCGCTGCGGTCCTCGTGCATGGCCAGCGCGCCGCCGCCCATCTGCTGGTCCATCAGGTCACCGCCGGCGCAAAAGGCCTTGTCGCCCTCGCCGGTCAACACGATGACGGTGACGTCGTCGTTGTCCGAGAGCGTCTCGAATCTCCCGGTCAGCCCCTCGACCACGGCGCCGGACAGCGCGTTTCTGCGATTGGGACGATTGATGGTGACGGTGGCGATGCCATCTTCGATCTCTGTGAGAATTTCTTCGCTCATCGGGTCTCCTTGGTGAGTCGGTTTATTATGTAGCCACTACATTATGTAAGTGAATACTAACTTAGCTCTTCTTCGTCAACAGGAGCGACGAATCCCCGCCGTCGAGGCGATTAGACAATCCCTGCAATCCAAACTAAATATGAAGCGCCCCCGCACACCCGGAGACGACATGAGCCAAGAAGACGAATTTTGGTACCGCCTCGACATCCTCGTCGAGGAAGACCGCGCCCTCGACGCACTCTCCTTGCTCTGGGAGCTCGACGCCGCCGGCGTGGAGGTCCAGGACAACGAGACCTACGCAGACGACGAGACGATTCAGCCGGCGCCGGCGGGTGCCAATCGGCTGTCGGCCTACTTCCAGCGTCCCGGCCACGGCGCCGAATATGATATCGAGCAAGAGGCGGTCAACCTGCTGTCGGACGCCGATATCGTGACTCTGTCGATCACGTGTGCGCCGTATGTCGACCGGAGTTGGGAGACGGCGTGGAAGGATTATTTCCACCCGACGCGCATGTCGCCGCGCGCGGTGGTGGGGCCGCCGTGGGAGGATTTCGAGGCGCCGGAGGGTGGCATTCGCCTGGTGATCGAGCCGGGCATGGCGTTTGGAACGGGCACCCACGAGACCACCCAGCTGTGCGCGGAGGTTGTCGACGGCCTGCTCGCCGAGAGCGACCATGCCCTGTCGGTGCTCGACGTGGGCTGCGGATCGGCCATCTTGTCGATGATCGCCGTGCGCCTGGGCGCCGAGCGGGTCGTCGGCGTCGATGTCGATCCGACCGCGATCGAGGTCGCCCAGAAGAATCTGGTGGTCAACGACCTCGAGGGCCAGGTCGAGCTGTCCACCACGCCAGTCGACCAGATCGACGAGCGCTTCGATGTGGTGGTGGCCAATATCTTGACCCATATTCTCTTGCACATCCGGGCGGGTCTGCAGCAGGCGGTGGCGCCGGGCGGCCGACTCGTGCTCAGCGGCATCACCGACGAGCAGGTCGACCAGGTCCGCGAGGTGTTCGTGACGCCGGGCTTCGAGGAGGTCGCGGTGCGCCAAAAAGGCGATTGGGTGATGTTCGAGCTGCGACGGGAGATGTGATGAGCGGGACTTTGGCCACCGCCGGTGTGCTTCGCCGGGCTCCCGCGATGCTCGTCGACACCCTGCCCGCCTTCGTCGCGCTGGCTTTTTGCTTTGCCTTCGGGGTCTTCGACGCGCAGATTTTCCAACCCACCTCGGAATGGTTTTGGACCGAGTGGCTCTTTAAATATTGGCTCGATGATCGGGCCGCGCTGGTCCTGCCGGTGATGACATTGGCCGGGGCGGCGATCGCCTGGACGGCCATCTGGGAGGCGCTCGCCGGGCGCAGCCCCGGGGCGATGCTCGTGCGGCTGGCGGTCGTCGATCACCGAGGCGTGCGCATCTCGGCCGGCCGTGCCGGCCTGCGCGCGATCGGCGCGGGGATCAACGTGGCCACGCTCGGGCTGGGTTATCTGTGGATTTTCGTGAGCCGCTATCGGCGCGGCTGGCACGACCTGTTGGCGGGCAGCTTCGTGGTGGCCGATTCCCCGCCCAAATAGAAAACGGTGGCAACTCTCCAGCCGATGCGTTATAGCTGGGCGCAGTTGGTGCGCGACGCCTTTTCGGACGCCACTTTTGCGACCGAGACTCGACCATGAAAAAGCTCGAAGCCATCGTCAAACCGTTCAAGCTCGACGACGTCAAAGACCGCCTCGACGAGGTCGGCATCCGCGGGATGACCGTCAGCGAGGTCAAAGGCTTTGGCCGCGGCGGTGGCAAGGCTCCTGTGTATCCGGGCGCCGAATACGTGGTCGACTTCGTGCCCAAGATCAAGATCGAGATCGTCGTACCGGACGACCTGGTCCACCCGGCGATCGAAGCCATCATCGAGGCGGCGCGCACCGGCCATGTGGGAGACGGAAAAATCTTCGTCTCCCCCATCGACGAGGCGTTCCGCATTCGAACCGGCGAGTCCGGCCCCGAGGCGCTGTCCTAATGGCACTCATCGGCCGCCCCAAATTCCCCGTCGGACGACTCCTCCGGGAGTTGTCCACGAATCCCTCGTGGATTCGACCCCTGCAACCTCAGATATTCACCTGATCTCGAGAGGAGCAGTATGTCCAACGAAAAAGCGACCATCAAAGACGCGATCAAGTTTGCCAAAGAGAGCGACGCTCAAATGGTCGACTTGAAGTTTCTAGATTTCCCGGGCACCTGGCAGCACCTGACCGTGCCGGCCCATCGCCTCGACGAAAACTTCTTCGAGGAAGGCTTCGGCTTCGACGGCAGTTCGCTGCGCGGATGGCAGCCGATCAACGCCTCCGATATGCAGGTGCGCCCCGATCCGGACACCGGCCGCATGGATCCGTTCTCCGACGTGCCCACGGTCAGCTTCGTGTGCAACGTCTTCGACCCGATCACCGGCCAGCCATATTCGCGCGACCCGCGCTATATCGCCCAGAAGGCCGAGAACCACCTCAAGGAGACCGGCATTGCCGACACGGCGTTCTTCGGCCCCGAGGCGGAGTTCTTCGTCTTCGACGACATCCGCTACGACTTGGCACCGCACGCCTCGTTCTTCGCGGTCGACTCGGTCGAGGGCACCTGGAATACGGGGCGCGACGAGCGGCCCAACCTGGGCTATAAGCCCGACTATAAGGGTGGCTATTTTCCCTGCCCGCCCCACGACAGCGGCTTCAACCTGCGCACCGAGATGGCGATGACCCTCGAGGAGGTCGACATCGAGGTCGACGTCCACCACCACGAGGTCGCCACCGCCGGCCAGAGTGAGATCGGCATCAAGTTCAACAGCTTGGTGCGCATGGCCGACGATCTGCAGTGGTTCAAATACGTGATCAAGAACGTCGCGCGCCGCCACAACAAGACGGTGACGTTCATGCCCAAGCCGCTCTACGGAGACAACGGCTCGGGCATGCACACCCACATGAGCCTTTGGAACGAGGGCGAACCGCTATTCGCCGGTGAGAAATACGCCGGGCTGAGCGACCTCGCACTGCACTTCATCGCAGGCATCTTGGAGCACGCCAGATCGCTCATCTCGCTGACCAACCCGACGACCAATAGCTACAAGCGTCTGGTCCCGGGTTACGAGGCACCGGTCAAGCTGGCCTATTCGAGCCGCAACCGCTCGGCGGCCATTCGCATCCCGATGTATGCGTCGAGCCCGAAGGCAAAGCGCATCGAGTTCCGCACCCCGGACCCGACCTGCAACGGGTATATCGCGTTTGCCGCGATGCTCATGGCCGGCCTCGACGGCATCGAGCGTCAACTCGATCCGGGCGAGGCCCTCGACAAGAATATCTACAATCTGCCGCCCGAAGAGGCCGATCAGATTCCCAGCGCCCCGGCCAGCCTCGAAGAGGCGCTCGAGGCGCTCGTCGAGGACCACGAGTATCTGATGCGTGGCGACGTCTTCACCGAGGACGTCATCGAGACGTGGATCGACTACAAACTCGAAAACGAGGTCGAGCCCACCCGACTGCGCCCCACGCCGCTCGAATACCAGATGTACTTCGACATTTGAGCGCCTGTGTGTAGCATCTGCCTAGTCAGCATCTAAGACAGGCCGCCCAGCCGGGCCTCGACAAAGGAGGGGGCGCGGATATCCGCGCCCCCGCTTCCCGTTTCAAAAGATTTCACATGGCTTCGACCTGGACCACCATCTGGAGTGCGCTCATCGCGGCTTTATTGATCGCCGGTGGGCTCTGGGGCTGTGAGAGTGACGATGATGCGGAGCCGGAGGCGCCGGCGTCGTGGCGCTACGTCAGCGACGCCGCCCCCTATGCCATCGAGGTGCCCGGCCAATGGGAGCAGCGCAAAGCCGAGGAGATCAATAGCTTCGCCGACGTCGCCCTCCATATGCAGGGGCGCTTCTTCGCCATCGTCATCCTCGAGGAGCTCCCCAGCTTCGAAGGCGTCAAATCCCCCGGCGCCGAGCAAATCAAGCGCGCCAGCCTCGGCCTCCTCAAGAAGCGCGTCGACAGCTTCGCCGTCGAGCGTGAAGGGCCGGTGACCGTCGACGGCCAAGCGGGGCTCACCGTCTTCGCCACCGGAGTCGACGACCAAAAGCCGGTTCAGTATATCGCCACCTATATGGCCCGCGGAGCGTGGGGATATCAGGTGGTCGTCTGGGGCCCCAAAGACAGCGAAGACCAACTGACCGCGGCCACCGACGCCCTGATGGATGGCTGGAACTTCACAGACGAAGCGCCCACCGGCACCCAAACTGGCCCACCAGACGGTCGACAAGACGGCTCCCAGGCCGCCGAGCCCGAGGGTCCTTGAAACTTTCTTTCAGTCTACGCATCGCAAGAGACGAGTATCTGCCCATCCTTTCAAAGCAGTGGAGAAGTAAATGACCGACCTGAAAAAAGATCTTTATGACGTAACCGTCATGGGCTCGGGCCCTGCCGGCCTGACCGCGGCGATTTACACCGGCCGCGCCAACCTCGAGCCGCTGGTCTTCGAGGGCTCGCAGCCCGGTGGACAACTGACGATCACCACCGACGTGGAGAATTACCCCGGCTTCTCCGACGGCATCATGGGCCCGGACCTGATGACCGAGATGCGTGAGCAGGCGCTGCGCTTCGGCTCCGAGATGCATATGGCCTCCATCGCCAAGGCGGACCTGAGCGAGCGGCCCTTCAAGATTACGCTCGAAGACGAGACCACCTTCCACACCAAGACGCTGATCATCTCCTCGGGCGCGCGAGCCAGACTGCTCGGCCTCGAGGGCGAGCAGCGACTGATGGGCCGCGGCGTGTCGACCTGCGCGACCTGTGACGGCTTTTTCTTCCGCGACCAGGAGCTCGCCATCGTCGGCGGCGGCGACTCGGCGATGGAAGAGGCGGTTTTCCTGACCAAATTTGCCAGCAAGGTCACCGTCATTCACCGACGCGAGGAGCTACGCGCCTCGCAGATCATGCAGGACCGCGCCTTCAACAACGACAAAATCGAGTTCCTGTGGAATCGTGAGGTCGTCGAGATCTGCGGCGACAAGGAGTCGGGCCTGACCGGCTTGAAGCTCATCGACACCCAGACCGAAGACGTCGAGGACTTCGACGTCGACGGATTGTTCATCGCCATCGGCCACATCCCGAATACCGAGATGTTCAAAGGCCAACTCAAGATGAACGACCACGGCTATATCGTCACCGAGCCGGACTCCAGCCGCACCAGCGTCCCCGGCGTCTTCGCCGTCGGCGACGTCCAGGACTGGACCTACCGCCAGGCAATCACCGCCGCCGGCAGCGGCTGTAAAGGCGCCATCGACGCCGAGCGTTACCTCGAGGAAACCCACGACATCGAAGGCCATCGCACCGAAGAGTGGGATTGAGCACATACCAAACCGTACCGCCCGAACGGTCGTCCGGGCACATAGCTAAACCGTAGCTGGGGGTGTGGACGGCGGCTTTTGCCGTCCGCTCCCCTGCGAGGGTCGCACCTCGCCCCCCCCCGAGTTCCTCCCCCCATTGAGTCCCGCTCGACAACTCGTTATCATGCGTCGCACAAACGCCCTCCTTGCTGCCGTCGTCGCGCTCGCCTTTACGAGATGCGAAGCAGCCTGATTTCTCGAGTGTCTCCTTCTATCGAGCAAACGCCATGAACTACCGCCCCACAAATTTTCGCGCGACTCTCTTGGTCCTCCTGCTCGTCGCGGCGCTGGCAGCCTGCGGCGACGATAACGACAGCGGCTCGCAGGATGAACTGGATCGCGATGCCTCCACCGCCGATACGGGCGGGAACAACCATGCTGAAGACGCGACCGCCGGTGCCGACGGTGGACCGACCGACACCGGTCGAGACGCCACTGCAGACGGCGGCACATCGGACGCCGACCAAGACGGTTCGCAGCCGGACACCGGAGGCGAGGATACCGGCGACGAGGATACCGGCGACGAGGACACGGGAGGCGAGGATACGGGCAACGAGGATGCAAATGATGCGGGCGAGGACACCGGCGAGCCGGCCGACGAGTGCGCCTTTACCCCCGACCCGAGCCTTGCCAATGGCGAGCCGGCCGAGCTATCCGGCATGACCGAGACGCACAACAAATGGCGCGAGCGCGTCGGCGTCGACCGCCTCTCCTGGAACACCACGCTGGCCGCCTCCGCGCAGGCCTATGCCGAGGAATGCATCTGGGAGCACAGCGCCGACCGCAGCCCCGACGCCGGCTACAACTCCGTTGGAGAAAACCTCGCCTTTACCACCCGGCAACCCAGCCCGTCTGTCGCCGTGAACTCCGTCGAAAGATGGGTCGAGGAGCGCTACGACTGGGACTTCGGTATGAATATCGGCGACGGCAACTTCAGCGACTACGGCCACTACACCCAGGTCGTCTGGCACTCCACCGCCGAGGTCGGCTGCGGCGCCGCCTACTGCTCGGACATCGAGGGGCTGAGCAACGCCGGCACCATCGTCGTCTGCCGCTACGGCCCCGCCGGCAACTACTCCGGCCAGGCGCCCTACTCTGAAAGCACCGGTGCGTGTCTC
Source organism: uncultured Bradymonadales bacterium (assembly GCA_964386725.1). Classification (GTDB taxonomy): domain Bacteria; phylum Myxococcota_A; class Bradymonadia; order Bradymonadales; family Bradymonadaceae; genus CAYLTX01. Next base: position 59,090 of record CAYLTX010000009.1, read on the forward strand.
GACCTCGACAACGACGACGTGCTCCAGGCTGACGACGCCGACGACACGGATCGGTCGGTCCAGTAGGGCCGACGCCGCTTGTAAGATCACAACAGCTGCTTATCGTCTCCGTATCTCGATGATTGTATAGACGAAACGTGGAGGCGTTATCATGAAGATTAGATTGTTGGTGAGCGTATTCGCTTTGCTCGCAGCCGCTTGCTCGACCGAAAAGGAGGCGCGACAGGAGGCGCCCGACGAGGGTGCCGAGGAGACCGTGGAGGCGCCCGACGAAGAGGCTCCCACGTCGCGCCGAGTCGCCAAGGAGCAGACCGACCTGGAGATCGTCGCCGAGCTCGACCAGGCGCCGGGCAATATCACGGTGACCCCCGACGGCCAGACGATCGTCAGCCTGCACCAATTCTACGAGCCCAATATCGGCGTCGCCACCGTCGGCGAGGACGGCTCCCTCGAGCCGTTTCCCAACGACACCTGGAGCAAGGGCACCGAGCGCAGGCCGCCGCGGCTGGACTCCGTGCTCGGCGTGCAGAGCACGCCAGACGGGGTCGTCTGGATGCTGTACAACGGGATGCGCCGCAATAATACCCCGGCACTGCTCGCCTGGGACACCCGGGAGGACAAGCAGGCCCATTATATCGAGATGCCTCAGCCGATCACCGCCGAAGACTCCTTCGTCAACGACCTCGCCGTCGATACCGACACCGACACCATCTACATCGCCGACCCGGCCGGCGGCGCCAACGCCGCGCTGATCGTCGCCGATATCGAGACAGGGAAAGCCAAACGGGTGCTCGAGGGCCACGAGAGTACCATCCCCGAGGACATCGACCTGGTCATTGACGGCGATCCGGTGGAGGTGCGCACCGAAGCAGGTGAGCTGATCCGGCCGCGCATCGGCGTCGATCCAATCGCCCTCGACGCCGACAACGAGTGGCTTTACTTTGGCCCCATGCACGGAGAGAGCCTCTACCGTGTGCCGACCGCAGTGCTGCGAGACGGCGACGAGGAGGCCATCGCAGCCGCCGTGGAGCGCTACGCCGACAAGCCCATCTGCGACGGCATCTCGATGGACCGCGAGGGCAATATCTACATCTCGGACCTCACCGCCAACGCCGTCGGCGTCATCACCCCTGAGCGCGAGTATAAGACGCTGGTGAGCGACGACCGACTCGAGTGGCCGGACGCCTTTAGCTTTGGCCCCGACGGCAAGCTGTACACGGTCGCCAATCAGCTGCACAAATCGGCGCGTCTAAACGCCGGCGAAGATGAAAGCGAGCCGCCGTTTTATATCTTTCGGCTCGAGCCGCTGGCCGATGGCGTCGTGGGGAGATAGTCACCGCCACCGGAAGAAGATAGCCCCACCTCTGGACCATCTCTCATCCACCACATGCTCCTTTGCCTGCCGCATGCCACGTGCATTTGCGCGCTGGCATGCACCTTGCGAGTCCTTAGGACAGCTCATATTGACTGTTTTGAGGAACGCGTGATGAAAGTTCTGGCTATCTCGATGCTTCTGAGTGTGATGACCCTTGCGCCGGTCGTCAGTTTCGCCCAATCCGCCGAGCCAACTGAGCCGGCTCAGCAAAACCAAGAGAGCAAGCCGTACTCGCCGACGATACGGCGCGCAGCGGAGGCCGGCGGCGGACTGGCCGCGATGTTCGCGGGCGGAATTGGAGCGGGAGGGATCACCTACTTCGTCGTGACTTCTTACGACTCTGGCGCCCATGACGAAGAGTTTGCAGATGCCATAATGACTGTCATGGGCGGCGCGGCAGGCGCTGCCATCGCGCTGCCCTTCGGCGTATACCGGGGCGGCCAATGGGCCGGCGCGGATGGAAGCGCCCTGGCCACCTATCTGGGCGGAGCTACCGGTTTGGCGGTCGGAACACTCACCGTGCTCGGCCTCGACAAGGTCACGAACCAAGGCTGGCCGGTCTTGGCCGTTGTCGCGGGTCCGCTAGCCGGATCGATGATCGGCTACGAGATGAGCCTCGACGATGCTCCCGCCGAGCCGCAATCCTCGGCAGGCGTGGAGGTCTATCCGACGCTGGCCGCCACGCCCGACGGGCCGGGCGGAGTCGTCGGGCTAGGCGGGCGGTTCTGAGGCCACTCACTTGCCCGTAAGCGCTTGCTTTCTAGACAAGCCGATGCGCCCGCGCTTTTGGTCGACGGACATCACGACCACGTCTATCTGCTCGCCGACGCTGACCACATCGTGGGGGTTTTTGACGTAGCGGTCAGCCAGCTCGCTGATGTGGACCAGCCCGTCTTGTTTGACCCCGATGTCGACGAAGGCGCCGAAGTCGACGACGTTGCGGACGGTGCCCGTCAGGCGCATGCCCTCTTTGAGGTCGTCCATGGTGAGGACGTCGCTGCGCAACTTGGGCGGGTCGAATTGGTCGCGCGGGTCGCGGCCGGGCCGGCACAGCGCGTCGATGACGTCTTTGAGGGTGAACTTGCCGACGCCGTGCTTGTCGGCCAGGCGGTCGAGCTTGCCGGCGGAGCGCAGGCGCTCGAGGTCTTTGTCGAGGCGGTCGTCGCCGAGCTCGGCGCCGGCTTCGCGCAGGATATCGCGGGCCAGTGCGTAGCTCTCGGGGTGGATGCCGGTCTTGTCGAGCGGCTCTTTTCCGTCTCGGATGCGCAAAAATCCTGCACATTGCTCGAAGGTCTTGGCGCCCAGGCCGCGCACTTCTTTGAGTTCGGCGCGGCTTTTGACCTGGCCCTGCTCGGCCCGGTACTCGAGGATGCGCCCGGCCAGCGTCGGGCCGATGCCGGCGACGCGGGCGAGCAGCGGCTCGGAGGCGGAGTTGATGTCGACGCCGACGCCGTTGACCACGTCCTCGACGACCGCGTCGAGCGACTCCTGCAGTCGGGTCTGGTTCAGGTCGTGCTGGTACATGCCCACGCCGATGCTCTTGGGGTCGATCTTGACGAGTTCGGCCAGCGGGTCTTGCAGCCTGCGCGCGATGGACACCGCGCCGCGCACGCTGACGTCGAGGTCCGGAAACTCGCGCCGGGCGATGTCCGAGGCGCTGTAGACGCTCGCCCCGGCCTCGTCGACGATGGTGTAGCCGACCTCGCGGTCGAGGCCGCGGATGGCATCCGCCGCGGCTTGCTCGGTCTCGCGGCTGCCGGTGCCGTTGCCGATGGCGACGACGTCGACGTCGTGGCGCTCGACAAACTTTTTGATCTCATCCGGGGCGCGATCTTTGCGGCCGTCGTGGACATAAATCGTGCCGGTGTCGATGAGCTCGCCGGTCTGGTCGACGACGGTCATCTTGCAGCCGGTGCGGTAGCCCGGATCGATGCCCAGAATACGCCGGCCGGGAAGCGGCGGCTGCAGCAAGAGATTCTTGAGGTTGAGCGCGAACACGCCGATAGCGTGCTCCTCGGCCTCGTCCTCGAGTTCACGGCGCACGTCACGCTCGATGGAGGTGTGCACCAGCCGCTTGTAGCCGTCCTCGATGGCCTCGTCGACGAGCCGGCGGCCGTAAGACGACTTGGCGTCGTTCTTCTGCCTCGAAATCCACTTTGTGAGCTTGTCGTCGTCGACGTCGAGGCCGGCGCTCAACACCTTCTCGTTCTCACCGCGGCGAATCGCCAGCACCTGGTGGGGCTTGGCCTGTTTGAGGGAAGCCGAGAACTCGAAGTAGAGCTTGAAATTCGGGTCCTCGTCGCCGCCTCTGCGGCGCCTGCAGGACAGTTTGCCGTGCTTCTTCGCCTCGCGGCGCACATAATCGCGAACCTCGGCGTCGTCGGCGATCTCCTCGGCGATGATGTCGCGCGCACCAGCGATGACATCCTCGACGGTCTCGAAGTCCTCGGTGCGATGGCTCGCGGCGACCTTGTCGATATCGCCGCCCTTCCAGATGGCCTCGGCGACCGGATCGAGGCCCGCCTCACGCGCCTTCTGCCCGCGCGTGCGCCGTTTGGGCTTGTAGGGGGCGTATAGGTCCTCCAGACGCGCCATCGTGTCGGCACGCTCCAGCTCAGCGCGAAGCTCGCCGGTGAGCGCGTCCTGCTCCTTGATGGTCTCCAGGATCGACTCGCGGCGCTCCTCGAGCTGGCGCAGATCGCCGGCGGTCTGGGCGACGTCGCGAATCTGGACTTCGTCGAGATTCCCGGTGCGCTCCTTTCGATAGCGCGCGATGAACGGGACGGTGTTGCCGTCATCGAGCAGGCTCAGTGTGCCCTGGACCTGCTGGACTTTGACGCCGAGTTGTTTGGCGACGCGTTGGGCGATGGAGTGTTGTGCTTTGCTCATAATGATCGGTGGCTTGGGAAGGTCGATTTAGTTCGCCGTCATGGTTTAGTCGAACTGAGGCGGATTGCAACTGCCGGTCTCGAGCGGCGCTGAATCCGCTGCATCCGCTGCATCCGCTGCATCACTCGATGAGCGTCAAACCGACCGATTCTATGAAATCGCGCACATCGAAGAGCGCCGCCGGCGAGCTAAAGCCGCCCTCCTCGGGCGGCGAGGCGATGGTGCGGCGGGCCGCCTCGACGATGATGCGGGCGGTGGTCGGGTAGACATACGTACCGGTCACGGCAGCGTACATCTGCGAGCTCCGCGGATCGAAAGCGACGGCCGCAAACTCGGGGCTGCGCTCCTGCGAGTCCGGGTCCCCGCCGACAACGTCGACGAGCTTGTCGAGCAGGCTTTCGGCCGCGCCTGCGACCGCCGGGATCAGCGGCGAGGCCAGACGCATCAGCCTGCCGGTCGTCTTGCCGACGGCCAGGCAGTTTTCGACCTGCTCGACGTCCGCATATCGCGGCACGGTCAGCGGCTCACCGCCGCCAAACCACGCGCCGGTGACCCTGCGCCCGCCGGGCAGCGGCACATCGAAGAGCCGGTAAGCGGGTTTTCGGCGCTGCAAGTGGCCGTCGACGAAGGTATAGCCCTCGTTGGACACCGATCGCACCACCGACTTCTTGGTGCCGCGGCTCATCGCGAAGTCACGCACGGCGTAGCATATCCCCAGGTGGCGCGCCCCCGAGTCTACGGCGACGCGGGCGGCGAAGTCGCCGGTGGCGTATTCGTAGGCACATGACGGCACGACGACGACGCCCTGCCGGGCGGCTTTCTCGTCGAGGTTCGTCTGCGCCCACTTGATAAAGGGCTGCTCGCCGGTGGTGTCGAAGTAATGGGCGCCGTTTCTGACGGCGGCTTCGGCCACCGGCGGTCCGAGGTCGGTGAAGGGCCCGGCGCAGTTGATGAGCACTTCGACGCCCTCGAGCATCGCGTCGAGCGATTGGGGCTGGTCGATCGTAGCCACGCGGGTCTCAACATCGGCGTTCGGATGCTCGGCCGCGAGCGCGTCGAGCTTTTGGGCGCGGCGCCCGGAGACCACAAACGCCTCCCCACGGGCGGCGAGTTCGCTGGCGACCAACCGGCCGGTAAAGCCGGTGGCCCCGTAAAGGGCAATGCGTGGACGGGTCATGCTGCCTCCGGTTACAGAGTTTGCGGATGAGGCATCTTGGCGGAGCGCAATGCCCCCAATCATTTTGCTTTGAGGACCCGGCTCGGCTTGAGTTCGAAGCCGCGTGGGGTCTCGGCCGCCCGGGTCACGGCGGCCAGTTCGCCTAGCTCGTCGATCACGGCGACGTACTCGTCGATGGTGATCTCGATGTCGCTTTCGCGCAATCGGATGGACTGGCCGTAACTGAGCGCGGCGGCCTCGTCACGGTCGGCGTGGTAGGCGGGCAGATCACGCATCAACTCACGCGGCGGCAGAAGCAGTGCGTCAACATTTTCAGGGGTGATCTGGTCGAGCGGGGTCGCCTCTTCGAGCCGGAAGCTGCCCACTCCGGTGCGGCGAATCGCCGTTGTGTAGGCGCATGAGCCGAGCATTCCGCCCATGTCTCGTACCAGTGCACGCACGTAGGTCCCCGAGCCACAACGGACATGCAGACGCGCTCGAGGAGGCTCGAAGGCCAATAATTCGAGCGAATCGATCCGTACAATCCGTGCCCGGAGCTCGAACTCTTCGCCGTCCCGGGCTCGCTCGTAGGCGCGCTTGCCGTCGACTTTGACCGCCGAGTAGATGGGCGGCACTTGCTCGATCTCACCGATCAAGCGCTCGCATACGTCGGCGATATCCTCTTCGGTGACATGCTCCCAGGGGCACTCGCGCACTGCCTCTCCCTCGATATCGCCAGTCTCGGTCTCGGTGCCCAGCTCCATCTCGAAGTCATAGGCCTTGGTGTCCAAGCTCAAGAAATTGGCGAGCTTGGTACACTTTCCGACCACCAGCGGCAGTAAGCCGCTCGCGTGCGGGTCGAGCGTGCCGGTGTGGCCGATCTTCGAGGTGTCCGCGACCTTTCGCAGCTTGCGAATAACATCGTAGCTCGTAACGCCGAGCGGTTTGTCGACGAGGAGAAGACCGTCCATGGTGGTTTCTCTGGTTGTGGGAGGGAGAGACGAAAAAGATCAGTCGAGCAGATCGACCAGCGCCTGGCTGAGCTTGTCGACGATCTCGTCGCTGGTGCCTTCGATCATACAGCCGGCGGCGTTGTGGTGGCCGCCACCGCCGAATTTGGCGGCGAGCTCGGAGACGTCGACCTTGCCCCTCGAGCGAAACGAGACGCGCCAGACGTTCTCGGCGTGCTCGCGCAGCTGGGTGGCGACCTCGACGCCGCGGATGGCTCGTGCGTAGTTGATGAACCCGTCGGTCATCTCCGGGCCGGTGCCGGTCTCCTCGAACATCTTGTCTTCGATGCGCAAAAACGCCAACCGGTCGCAATCGGAAAGCTCGAGGGTGTCGAGCACCCGCGACAGCAGCACGACGCGCTCGCGCGGGTCGCTCTCATAGACGTGGGAGGTCATCCGCCACGGCTCGACGCCGGCCTCGACCAACTCGCCGGCGATGCGGAACGTAGTGCGCGAGGTATTCGAGTAGCGAAAGCTGCCCGTGTCGGTCATCACGCAGCAATAAAGCGCCTCTGCGATGGCCACGGTGAGTTTGACCTTCGAGGCGACCACCAGTCGATAGATCAGCTCGCCCGTAGCGGCAGCGCTCACGTCGCGCACGTACACGTCGGCGAAGTCCGGATCCCAGGTCTTGTGGTGGTCGACGACTGCGACCGTCTCGCCCCAGCCGTGCTCGGGGAAGTCCTCACCGATACGGTCGGGCTCCGCGCAGTCCAAGAGCACCGTCACGTCGATGTCGGCGTCCTCGTCGATCTCATTCGTCACGCGCTCGGCGCCTTCGAGGAATTCGAAATTATAGGGAACCGGATCGCGGTTGTAGAAGACGACTTCTTTACCCAGCGACTCGAGCAGCAGGCCCATGGCCAGCGTCGAGCCGATGGCGTCGCCGTCGGGCGAGGCGTGGGCGGCCACGAGAAAACGCTCGTTGGCGTCGATCACCTCCAGAAAGGCGTTGATTTGGTCGGCGACTTCCATGGACGTGGGAACCAATTCGAGGCCCTGATTACCGCCGTTTGACGCACTCATTACGCATCCTCACAAATCATCTAATTCATCGAAATGCCGGAGGAGCGTATTTACTCTTCTTGGTCGCCGGTGTCCAGATCCGACAGCAGCTCTTCCATTCGCCGGCCGCGCTCGACCGACTCGTCGTACGTGAAAGTCAGCTCGGGCACGAATTGGAGTTCGAGGCGCTTGCCGATCTCGCGCTTCAGATAACCGGCGGCGCGCTCGAGCCCCTCTTGAACTTTAGGATCGGGCTCGCGCTGGTCGAGCATGACATAATAAATCGTGGCGTATTTCAGGTCGGGGGCGACCTCGACGTCGATCACCTGCACATTCTGGACGCGCGGGTCGTCGACGTCGGTCAGCAGAACCGTAGCGATGACCTCGTGCAATTGCTGGGCGACGCGGCGGCTGCGCGGATAGCCTCGTTTCGAATGGGACATGGGCTGCTCGGCTCGATAGAGTAGCGTTGTTGTTCCAAAAAACGACGCCCGTGGCTTTTAGGGCCGACGGGCGTCGATTTCATCGAGAGGGTTGCCGGGTGCTCACTTAGAGCGTCGCGGCGACCTCTTCGTGCTCATAGACCTCGATGACGTCGCCGATCTTGATGTCGTTATAATTCTCGATGGACAGACCGCATTCGAAGCCGTGCTTGACCTCTTTGACGTCGTCTTTGAAGCGACGCAGCGAGCTGATCGTCGAGTCGTAGATAACCACATTGTCGCGAACGATGCGGGCCATCGCGTTTCGGCGGATGACGCCGTCGGTGACGTAACAACCAGCGACCATGCCGGCTCTCGGGGTCGAGAACAGATCGCGCACCTCGGCGTGGCCGACGACATTCTCCTCGATGAGCGGGGAGAGCAGGCCTTCCAGGATGCCGTGAATCTGGTTGATGGCATCGTAGATGACGCTGTGGGTCAAAATCTGGACCCCATGCTGCTCGGCAACTTCTGCCGCGCGGTGGTCGGGGCGCACGTTGAATCCGACGATGACCGCGCCGGCCTCCGAGGAGGCGGCCAGGTTGACGTCGTTCTCGGTGATGCTGCCCACGCCGGAGTGGATAACTTTGACGCGCACTTCGTCGTTGCCGACCTTGCTAAAGGCCTCTTTGAGCGCCTCGGTCGAACCCTGCACATCGCCCTTGACGATGACCTTGAGTTCCTTGATTTCGCCCTGCTGAATCATCTTGGAGAGATCTTCCAGGCTGCCGGTAACCTCTTTGGCGCGGCTAGCCATGACCTCTTTGCGTCGCTGTGCCGCGACGTTCTCGGTGATTCGCTTGGCGTCCTTCTCGTCTTCGACCGCGAAGAACGGCTCGCCGGCCTCGGGAATCCCGCTCAGGCCGGTAATCTCGACCGGAATGCTGGGACCGGCCACATCGGTGTCATGTCCCTTGTCGTCGCGCATCGACCGCACACGGCCGTAGTAGCGACCACTGACGATAATATCACCCTGGTTCAGCGTACCGCGCTGGACGAGGACGGTGGCAACCGGGCCACGTCCGACGTCGAGTTCCGCCTCGATGACGATACCCTGCGCGTCGCGGTCGGGGTTGGCCTTGAGCTCTTCGATCTCGGCCTGCAGAGAGACCGATTCGATCAACTCGTCGACCCCCTGCCCTTCGAGCGCGCTGACCTCGGCGAAGAGGGTCGTTCCACCCCACTCCTCCGGAATCAGCTCGTATTCAGTCAGGGCTTGCTTGATGCGCTCGGGGTTGGCCGCAGGCTTGTCGATCTTGTTGATAGCCACGATGATCGGCACACCGGCGTCGTGTGCGTGGTTGATGGCCTCGACGGTCTGGGGCATGACCCCGTCGTCGGCGGCGATCACCAGGATGACGATATCGGTGGCCTTGGCACCGCGAGCACGAAGCTGGGTAAACGCTTCGTGGCCGGGCGTATCGAGGAACGTCACGTCGTTGCCGGCCTGCGTGGTCACCGTATAAGCGCCGATATGCTGGGTGATACCACCCGCTTCGGCACCGGTGACGTTGCTCTTTCGGATAGCGTCCAGAAGCGAGGTCTTACCGTGATCGACATGGCCCATGACCGTGACGACCGGGGCTCGCTTCTCGAGCTTCTCTTCGGCGTCCGGCGAGGTGTCGTAGAAGTTCGAGATGTCGAAGGCGACGTTCTCGACGGTATAGCCGAATTCGTCGGCGACCAGCGCGGCCGTCTCGAAGTCCAGCAAGGTGTTGACGGTCGCCATCATCCCGGACTCGACCAATTTCATGGCCACTTCGCCGGCTTTGACGCCCATCTGGTGGGCGAGGTCACCGACCGAGATGATGTCCTCGATGCGGATGACCTTTTTGTGCTCGGCAGCCTCGGTGATCTGAGTCTTTTGAGGTCGCTGCCGGCCTCGGCTTCGCCGCTTCTTGCGTCGGCCGCCCTTATAGAGGTCACGCCCCTCGACGACCCGCTTACGCCCGCGGCCCTTCTTCTTGCTGCGTGATTTCTTCTTGGACGGACCCGGCGAGAAGTCTTTGCCCTCGGCGGACAGCCGGTCGAGCACGACGTTGGAGTCGATCTGACCCAGGACGCGCGCGCCACCTTTGCCTTTCTGAGACTTGCGACGGCGTCGGCCCTCGGACTTGTCGGACTCCGGGGAGCGAGCGGGCTTTTTTGCAGCCTTTTTCGGCTCCTCAGCTTCCTCGGCTTCGTCGGCGTCCTCAGCTTCCTCGGCCTCGGCGGCTTCTTCAGCCTCTTCAGCTTCCTCAGCTTCGGCGGCCTCTTCGGCTTCCTCGGCTTCCTCGGCCTCTTCGGCTTCCTCAGCTTCGGCGGCCTCTTCGGCCTCCTCGGCTTCCTCGGCTTCTTCGGCCTCTTCGGCTTCCTCGGCGACCTCTTCGGCTTGCTCAGCAGCCTCTTCGGCTTCAGGAGATTCCTCGGCGGCCTCTTCGACCTCCTCAGCAGCCTCTTCGGCCTCTTCGGCTTCCTCGACCTCGGCGGCCTCTTCGACCTCCTCGACCTCGGCGACCTCCTCTGCCTCCGGGGCCTCCTCGTCGCCTTCCGGCGCGGGAGCTTCCTCGGCCGCAGCAGCTTCCTGAGGCTCGACCTCTTCGGGTGTCGCCTCGGGCTGCGCCAGGGTATCGGCGGCAGCGACCTTGCGGCGCTTACGCACCGTGGGCGCGACCGACTCGTCCTGAGAGTCGTCGGTCGCCTCTTCGGCGGCCGGCACCTTCTTGCGCCGACGGATAACCGGCGCGGCTAGGCCGCCCCCGTCTTCGGCAGCTTCTTGGGCCGGAGCGGCTTCGCTGGCTTCGGATTGCTCGCCGTTGCCCGCATCGGTGGTATCCAGAGCGTCTTTCAGCTCCGAGACCTCCTCCTGGCTCAACTTGGTCATGTAGTTATTAACCGAGAAGCCCAGCGCAAGATCGTTGATCTTGGTGACGAGCTCCTGGCGATTAAAACCAAGCTCTTCGGCAAGTTCGTATACTCGTTGACTCGGCATGTGCTCTCCGCTCTGTTCGCTGACTAGCCTATGACGGCGGCGAACAGTGAACCTTCTTATTAACCTGCGATGATACCGACGCGTGTTGTGTCTGCAACGGCGCGCCGGTCATACTTTGCTTTCGGGCCAGTTTCAACCCCGCAGCAACTCTGAGTGTGCCCGAGCCCTCAAAGGGCTTCGAGCTGCTCGAGTCGCCGCAGGTCCCGGCCGATCCTCTCGGCGACGGCTGAATCGCCCACAGCGGCTACCGCTACAAAATCTCGGCCGGCCACTCGGGCGATATCTTCGCCGCTCAAATCTCTACTCACCGGCGTGTCTTTGCGCTCGGCGTTACTGATAAATTTACGTCGCGTGCTCTCACCGGCATCGGATGCCACCAAGAGCAGGCCGACGTCGTCGTCCTTGAATGCTTGGGAGACGGCTGGGCCGCCCAATTGAAGGCTCTGTGAGGTCAGCGCTACGCGCAATCCCTCGTCGAGCCTTCGCCGGATGCCGCGGCGGACATCGTCGAGCACCTCAATGGGGTCAGCGATGACCCGTTGCTTGAAGCCTCTCGAGAACCCGCCCCGCTCGACCGCGCCTTTCAGGCAGTCGAGGTTGGGATGGACATACGTGCCGCGTCCAGGCGCCTTGCACCGAAGGTCGAAGACTAAGCCCGCCTCATCATGATAGATGAACCGCTCGAGGTCTCGTTTCGGTGCCTGTTGGCCGCAACCGACGCAAACGCGCTCCGGCTGCGCCTCCGACGGCCCCGACACGCCTTGTGTGGTCGCGTCTTGAATCGTCAGTCTCCTAAGGCGTGGGATAGCTCAACTATTCCGCCTGTTTGCCGGCGGCTTCGTCAGTATCCTCAGGCTCTACTTCGGCCTCTTCAGGCGCTGTTTCTCCTACTTCTTCAGCCTCTTCAGCCTCTTCGGCTTCTTCGGCTTCTTCGGCTTCTTCAGCCTCTTCAGCCTCTTCAGCCTCTTCAGCCTCTTCAGCCTCTTCAGCCT
>CAYLTX010000010.1:0-7914 GCA_964386725.1 uncultured Bradymonadales bacterium
TGCCGTGCGCGGCGCGCTTCAGCGCTATCTCGGCGAGCTGGTCACCATCAACGCCGTGCGCGTGCGAAGCCAGGACACCACCTTGCGCATCGCCATTCAGTACACCCTCAACGGCGAGGAGTCGCCGCGCACAGAGCAGTTCGAAAGCGAGATATAATCATGAGTAGCGCCAGCGCATGTGACAGACAGGCACGCCGCCGATTGCTCCTCGAAGAGGGCGGGCCCAACGGCTTCGACCACGTCGAGGTCGTTGGCGCACAGGGCGTGCCCGAGGCCTGGCGCCAGCGGCTGTTGCGCGCCTTCTTTCTGCGGCCGCTGACCGACGATATCGGCGCCGAGCGCCTGGTGATCACTGGCGGGGATCGCATCCCCGAGGTCGACGTGGTGTGGGCGCTGGCCTGGCCGCTTCTGGCGGAGTTTCGCGCCTTTGTCGACAGTCTGGACGGTGGAGGCATCTCGGCCGACGACCTCCTCGACGACGGGAGCGCCTCGGAGACGGTTTTAACCCAGTGGGTGACCCATCTGGCCGACCTCGATCGGACCGACGACGACCTGCTGGTAGGCGTCGACTGGCAGGCGCGTCTGGGCGACGACGAGCAAAAAGAGGCCTTTGTCGAGCGCTTCAGGCGCGTGATCGAGGACCCGATCTTCGGCGAGATGGTCACCGACGCAGGCCCGATGCAGTGGTCGGAGGTCGAGCAGATCGTCGGCGACGAGGACTCCGACACCGAGCGCTTGCTCGTGTTGCGCACAGGCTCGCAGGGCGATTATTCGACGTATAATCTGCGGCTCGTCACCGAGGCGTCCGGTGACCCGCAGGCAGACGGCCAGCCCGCCCGGCTGGACGGCTACGACCCGGTGCTCTCCGACATCGAGGTCTTCTTCAAGATCGAATGCAGCCCCGACGCCGATTGCCGCCCGCCGGCCTTCGAGGCCGAGCGGCCCCGACGCGAGCCGCGCATCGATTATATGGCCCGCGACTACGCGAGCTTTCGCCGACTGATGCTCGATCGACTGTCGTCGACCATGCCCCAGTGGCAGGACCGAAGCCCGGCCGACGTCGGCGTGGCGCTGGTCGAGACGATGGCCTATGTCGCCGACCAGCTCAGCTATTATCAGGACGCGGTGGCCACCGAGGCATACCTGGACACTGCGCGCCGACGCGCCTCGGTGCGCCGCCACGCCCGTCTGGTCGACTACTTCGTCCACGAGGGCGCGAACGCCCGCGCGCTGGTGCATATGGCGGTCAAAGAAGGCCAGGGCCACGCCCCGCTCGAGATGGCCGGCCCCTGGCATACGCCGGACGCTCAGGCCGAGCCGGTGCGTTTTTTGTCTCGGTGTCCGGGGCTGGCTGCCGGGGTCGACCCGGCCGATTTTCCGGTCGTCTACGACAAGCGCCGCCCCGAGGTCTTCGAGCTGGTCGAGCCGGCGTATCTGAGCGAGCACCACAACGAGATCACCATCTACGATTGGAAGGACCCGAATTATACGCTGGGCGAGGGCGCGACGAGCGCGGCGCTGAAGGTCGGCCAGATCGACGAGACCGGAGACCCGGCCGGTTCCATCGCGCAGCCGCTGCAGCTTCGCCCCGGAGACCTGGTGGTCTTCGAGCAGGTCCAGGACCCGCAGATGGGGCCCGAGGTCGCAGATCCGGCGCGCCGACAGGTCGTCCGACTGACCGCCGTCAGCCCGGCCGCCACGCTCGAGGCCGACGAGCCCGGCGCGCGTCGCATCTCGCCGACAGAGCCCGAGTACCGCACCGACTGGGCGACCGGGGCGCGCTTTGTGGAGGTCGAGTGGGCCGAGGAGGACGCGCTCGAGCGCGAGATTCCGGTCGCCCGCCAGACGCCGGCCGCACCGCAGCCGGGCGAGGGCACCTCGCAGACGCTCGCCGTCGCCCGCGCCAATATCGCCCTGGCCGACCACGGGCGGACCGTCACAGACGAGCCGCTTCTGCCGGTCGAAAGCAGGCCGTATCGGCCCAGGCTCGAGGACGGTCCGGTGACGCACGCCGCCGCGGCGCCCGATCCAACCGGCCCGGTGCGCGAGGCGCTACAAGCCTCGACGCGCAAGGCGCGCCCGGTGGTGCGCCTGCGCGAGAGCGACAGCAGCTTGCTCGACTGGCAGCCGCGCGTCGATCTATTGGCCAGCGGCTCGCTCGACCGAGAATTTGTCGTCGAGGTCGACAGCCACCGCCAGGCGACGCTTCGCTTTGGCGACGGCATGCATGGAGCCCGGCCCATCGAGGGGCGGGCGCTGTTGGCGACTTATCGCGTCGGAAACGGCCGCGCCGGCAACCTTCCGGCCGAGGCGATCGCGCACGTGGTGGGAGCGCCGCTTGGGATCGCCCGGGTCTCCAATCCGGTCGCCGCTCGCGGCGGCGTCGATCCCGAGCCGCTCGAGCAGGTCCGCCAGCTCGCTCCGCACGCGTTTCGCCGCCAGGAGCGCGCGGTCACCGAAGAGGACTACGCGCAGATGGTCGAGCGCCATCCGCAGGTGCAGCGCGCGGTGGCGTCCAGGCGATTTACCGGCAGTTGGTCGACGATATTCGTCTCGGTCGACCGCGTCGGCGGACTGCCGGTCGACCGAGCGTTCGAAGAGGAGTTGGTCGACTTCCTTGAGCAATTTCGCCTCGCGGGCGACGACGTCGAGATCGAGCCGCCGCGGATGGTCCCCGTCGAGATCCGCATGACCGTCTGCGTGGAGCGCGGCTACTACCGAAGCCACGTCGAGCGCGCGCTGGAGCGTCGCTTCAGCACCCGGGTCTTCTCCGACGGGACGCGCGGCTTCTTCCACCCGGACAATTTCAGCTTCGGCGAGCCGCTGTATTTGAGCGCGGTCGTCGCCGCGGCCATGGAGGTCGCCGGGGTCTCGTGGGTCGACCTCGACCCGGGCGCCGACGGCCGGCGAAATACCTTCAAGGCGCGCTCGCGGCCCCGACTCGAGGCCTACGAGGCGGGCAAAATCGAGGTCAGCTGCCAGGAGGTCATCCGGCTGGACAACGACCCCAACCATCGTGAGCTTGGCACCATCGCATTCGACTTCGAGGGGGGACGATGAGCGAGCAAGACGGATACGACGACCTCGAGCGCCAACGCCGGCTCGACCAACACCGGCGCGAGCAGGCCAATCGGCCCGGTCTGAAGGCGATCGACTACCGCATCGGCACCTATTCGAGCTTTTTCGAGCGCATGCTCGAGAGGCTACATCGCCAGGAGGTGCCGCCGGTGGGCAAAGGCCCGAACGCCGAGCCCGAGCGCCCGCTCGAGAAGCTGCGCACGCGCAGCAGCGACGACCCGGCGATCGCCATGCTCGACGCCTGGGCGACGGTCAGCGACGTGCTCACCTTCTACCAGGAGCGCATCGCCAACGAGCACTACCTGCGCACCGCCGTCGAGCACCGCTCGGTCACCGAGCTCGCCCGCTTGGTGGGCTACGAGCCCGACCCGGGCGTGGCCGCCTCGACCCGGCTGGCCTTTAGCGTCGACGACAGCCCGAAGGGGCCGCTGGTGGCCGATGTGCCCGCCGGCACCCAGGTCCAGAGCGTGCCCGAAAAAGGCGAGCTCCCCCAGACATTCGAGACCGACGCGGACTTCGCAGCGCGCCCGGAGTGGAACGAGCTCGACCCCAGGCTCGACCGCCCGCAGTACCTGGCGATCGCCGATTCCAAGCTCTATATGGTCGACAGCGACGGCACCCTCGGCGGCGGCGACACCTCGCCGAAGAACCTCGACGAGCTGCGCTTCGTGGGGCCCGACCTGCCGCTCCCGCCGCCCGAGGATCGCCCGGACGACCTGGCCTCGCAATCGGTGCGCGTCCAGGAGGTCAACGTCTTTTACCTCGACGGCGTTCACGACGATCTGCGCCGCGGCGACCCTCTTTTATTGGTCGGTACGCCGCTCTCTGTGCTCTCCGAGGGGTCAGATGAGGACGATCACACCACGCTTCTAAAGCGGCTCGAGTCGGTCACGCCCCAGCCCGCCAAGGGCCGGACGGCCGTGCGAGTCGGGGCCTACGATCGCGCCAAGGCGTCGAACTCCGACGATGAGCAGGTGATGACGGCGATATTTGCGGAGGCGCCCCTCGTCGCAACGGCGACGGTCCAGTCGGTCGAGAGTCAGCAAGACGAATATTTTAGGGCCGTCCGGACCAATTCGAGCCTGCAACTCAAGAAAAAGGCCCTTCGCAAGCACGTCGCGGTCGCCGAGACGGTCATGGTCGCCGCCGAAGCCGAGCGCCAGACCAGCCCGCCCGATGCCGAGCGCGGCATCGTTCTATTCGAACGGCGCGCCGGGTTTTTCGGCTGCAACGCGCCGAGCCATGCGGCCGTCGAGCACGCCTACGGCACCGAGACCTTCGAAGACGATTGGGACAGCGACGAGTACCAGATCTGGCAGAAATATAACTCAGACGAGACCGGGAAGGACAACCGGGAACCGTATACTTCCGTGGGGTCCTATCATGTCTATCTCGAACGGGTGGTCGACGACGTCGAGGTCGACGATTGGGTCGTATTCGTCGGTACAAAGGCCCTCGAGAATGACTCGGAGGCCAACCGTGGCGTCATCGAGGAAGTCTATCGGGTCGACGACGTCGCCGAGCAGAGCGTGACCGGCTTTTCGCTGAGCGCCCGGGCGACCGGCCTGCGGCTGGCAGATCCCTCGGGAGACGATGACCTCGATGACCTCGACAAGTCGGCCTTCGGGGTGCGCTCGACGACCGCGTTCGTCGGAAACCGCGAGATGTCCCTGGCGCGGGTGCCGATGCCCGAGGGGCTCGGGAGCCTGCGCGCCGACGCAGACGGAGGTGGCGTCGATGGCGTCAAGAGCCTGGCCATCGACGGCGTCCACCTGAACTTCGAGGCCGAACAAGAGGTGATCATCGGCGGCGAGCGCCTCGACGCGCCGGGGCGTATCGTCCGAGAGGTCGCGCGCCTGTCGGCGGTCGACTACGCGGGCTCCCACACCATCTTGCGCTTCTCCGAGGCGCTCGAATATGCCTACCGGCGCGACACGGTGGCCGTCTACGCCAACGTGGTGCGCGCGACCCACGGCGAATCGCGCTCCGAGGTCTTGGGGAGCGGCGACGCCTCGCAAAAACACCAATCGTTTGCGCTCTCCAAGCCGCCCCTGACCTACGTGCCCAGCCGCGGCGGCTCCGGGAGCACCAGCACCCTCGAGATCCGCGTCGACGGGGTCCTGTGGCGCGAGGTCGATTCGCTCGCGGAGCTCGGCCCCGACGACGAAGCCTACGTGGTGCGCGTCGACGAGCGCCAGAAGACCCGCGTGACATTCGGCGACGGGGTGCACGGAGCGCGGCTTCCCAGCGGGCGTGAGAACGTGGTGGCCAGCTACCGAAGCGGGATCGGGCTGGCTGGCGAGGTCGGCGAGGGGCGGCTGACCTTGCTCAAAAAGCGGCCGGCGGGAATCCGCAAGGTGACCAATCCGGTGGCCGCGGCCGACGCGGCCGACCCGGAGTCCAGAGACGACACCCGCAAAAACGCGCCGCGCGACACTAGGCTGTTGGAGCGCGTGGTTTCGCTGCAGGATTACGCCGACTTCGCGCGCAACTACGGCGGGGTGGGCAAGGCGCGCGCCGAGTTGATCTCGCGCGGTGGACGCACCGCCGTTCACCTGACGGTAGGCGGCACCAGCGCCGAGGGCGCGACCGTCGGAGACGAGCGCCAGGCCGACCTGGCCGCCTCGCTGGCCGACGTCTCCAGCACCCGATACCGCGTCGAGGTGCGCAGCCTCGACGTCGCCCGCTTCGGGGTGCAGGCGGCCGTCGCCGTCGACGATCGCTACCTCGCCGAGGAGGTGCTCGCGGCCGTCGAGGCTCGCCTCGCCGAAGCCTATGGCTACCGGGCGCGGGGCTTCTCCGAGCCGGTGTCGGCGGCCTCGGTCATCTCGACGATCCAGGCAGTAGACGGGGTGGTCGCGGTCTTCTTGAAGGCGCTGTATTCGCTCGCCGAGGACAAGAGCCTCGAGCGTGTGCTCATCCCGCAATCCACCCGTTATAGCGACGATAAGGGCCGTTTTATGGCCGCGCAGCTTTTATTCATCGAGCCCGAAGCCATCGAATTGAGTGAGGCATGACCGTGCAGATACCCGAGCGCCTCTACAATCTATTGCCGGCGATGTACCGCCGACGCGACGCAGATAACGGCCAGATGCTGCGCGCGCTTTTGGCGATTATCGACACCGAGCGCCAGCGCATCGAAGATGACGTCGGCACGCTCTACGACGACCAATTCATCGAGACCTGTCAGCCGTGGGCGATCCCGTATATCGCCGACCTGCTCGACGTGAAGCTGCCGTCGACGACCACCGACAACCGCGCGTATGTGGCCAACGCCGTCGGCTACCGGCGCAGAAAGGGCGTCCTGAGCACCCTCGAGGAGCTCACGGCGAGCATCACCGGCTGGCCCACAGCTGCCGTGGAGTTCTACAAGCACCTGGCGGTCGCCCAGCACGTCAACCACCCGCTCCCGCAGCGGACCGGCTACGCCGACGTGCGCGACGAGGCCAAGATGGCCCACAACGGCGGCCCCTTCGAGGGCGTCCCACGCACCGCCGAGGTGCGTCTTGTGGACACCGGCCGCGGCAAATACGGGGTGTCCAATATCGGGCTCTTCGTCTGGCGCTGCAGTGATTATCCGATCGAAGGAGTCCGCCCGCGCCCGGTCGACCCGTCCGACCCCGAGGTGGCCGACTTGGCCGACGAAGAAGGCGTCCATCGCTTCCATCTGCATCCGGTCCTCCTGCCGGGGCCGGACCGCACCGGCGTCGACATCGAGCTGGTCAATCCAGCCACGAGCAAGCGCGACCAGACCCGACGCACCGACGAGCGAGACGTCCCCGCCCCGCTTCGGCGCCGAGCGCTGTACCGCGAGCTCGAGCGGCGACGCGACAACCAGCCGGTCGAGGAGCCGAGCTACTTCTCCGTGGGCGCAGCCCCGTTCGGCGTGCGCGTCTTGGACGACGGCGGCGATACGGATAGCCGGGTCGGCCCCGACCAGATCTATGTGTGCGACCTGAAGAGTTGGAGGGTGCCCGATCTCGATGACGCCGACGACGACGCACAGATTCGCGTGGTCGTCGACCCCGAGCTGGGCCGCATGATTGTGCTCGCCGACGACGACACGGCCTCTCGTGTCGTGGTCGACTACGCCTACGGGGCGGCGGCCGATATCGGCGGCGGTCCCTACGACCGCCAGGAGTCGGTCGACGGCTGGCTGCACGAGGCGGGCGCGCCCGACTTTCATGCGCCTGATTTTCATGCGCCTGACTTTCATAAGGGCGTCAGTCGTACCCGCGCCGAGGGCGATGACAAAGTCTTCCCGACTCTGCAGGAGGCGCTCGACGCCTGGGAGGACTTCGTCGCGGACAACGCCTCCGACGCCGAAACCAGCCGCGTCTTCGGCGTCATCTCAATCATGGACAACGACTCTTATTTTCCGCCCACCGCCGGGCAGGACTTCCAGGTGCGCATCCCCGGCGGCCACCGGCTCGCCATCGTCGGCGCGCGCTGGCCGGGCGTGCCCAACTCGCCGGTCGCCCACATCGACGGCGAGGTAGTCGGCGCCGGCGTCCGTCCGCATATTGGCGGGGGCTTTCGGGTCGAGCGAGCCGCCGTCGACGACTTCGACGACGCCGACCCCGGCGAGCTGGTCGTTGACGGGCTGCTCGTCGAGGGCAAGCTCGAGGTCGCCGACGGGGCGTTGAGCGAACTCGAAGTGCTCCACAGCACGCTCGTCCCCGAGTATGGAGGGATCACGCTCGAGGCGCCCGCACAGGTCGACGACCCGCTGCTAGCTACCCTGGCCGACGTCCACATAGCGCGCAGCATCACCGGCCCGCTCAATTTCGGGCGCCTGCCCGCCGGCTGCACCGTCGAGGACAGCGTGATTGTGGC
>CAYLTX010000010.1:8014-70719 GCA_964386725.1 uncultured Bradymonadales bacterium
GGCTGAGTCTGAGCCGGCTGAGTCTGACCCGGCGGAGTCTGAGCCGGCCGAGTCTGAGCCGGCGGAGTCTGAGCCGGCCGAGTCTGACCCGGCAATAAGCGGCTCCTGGCTCCAACTCGACATCGCCCGCTCGACGGTGCTCGGCGCCACGTCGGTCGACAGACTCGAGGCCGACGACACGATCTTCGATGAGACCGTCGACGTCGATCGCCGCCAAGACGGCTGCGTGCGGTTTAGCTACGCACCCTCGGATTCGAATCTGCCCCGAATATACCGCTGCCAGCCCCAGGCGATCGTGGCCGCGAGTCGCGAGGAGACCGGCGTGCTCAGCGACAACCAAAAGCGCAGCCTCGAGGCGCGGGTGCGCCCGTCATTTGTCTCTCGCCGCTGGTGGGAGTCGGGCTTTGCCATGCTCGCCGACAGTTGCGCACCCGAGATTCTCACCGGCGCCGAGGGCGGCGCCGAGATGGGCGTATACAACCACCTGCGCGTGCCCCAACGCATGGCCAACCTGCGCATGGCGCTCGAAGAGCACCTGCGCGTGGGCATGTACGCCGGCATCTTCTATATGACCTGAATTATTTTGTGATGTGAGGAACTGATGAAAGCGGACATCTCTCGAAGTACGTTCGACGCGCGCAAAGACTATAGCGGCGTGCGCATGCAGCAGGGCCGCGTGCAGGTCGACGCGGATTGGAACGAGCAGCTCGACATTCAACGCCACCGCGAGCGCGCCGCCCGCGGCGACATCATCGGGGCGGCCGGCGTGCCCCGCAACGGCGTCGACTGGGAGGACGGCGATAGGGGTGGCTTCGAGATCGCGCTCGCCGACTCAGGCGGCGCGCTCGAGTTGAGCCCGGGGCGTATCTACGTCGACGGCATTCTCTGCGAGCTGCGCGAGGCCGACGCCGCTGCGGCGACGGTCGACCCGGTGGGTCTGAGCGGCGAGGCCGACGCGGGCATCTACCTGGTCTATCTGGACGTCTGGGAGCGCGACGTACACGCCGGCGAAGATCCCTCCATCGTCGACCCGGCGCTGCTGGTCCCCGACACCGCCGTGCGCTCGAAGGTCGAGTGGGTCGTGCGCGCCGTGCGCCTCGAAGATGACGCGGTGCCCTCGCCAGATGACTGCAGAGACGCGCTCGAGGAGCTGCTTCGCGGCGAAGATGCCGTGCCTCGCCTGAGCGCCTTTGTCGACGAGGGCGAGTCGAGCGAGGGGCCGTGCATCGTGCCTTCGGCGGCGGGCTATCGGGGCATCGAAAACCAGCTCTACCGCGTCGAAGTCCACCGGGGCAACGACGAGGACGCCGGCGCGCAGCCGACCTTCAAGTGGTCGCGCGAGAACGGCGCGGCGGTCTTCGGCGTCGAGACGTTCTCCAACTTCGAGGTGAGCCTGCTCGACGACGGCGTCGACGGGAAGTTCGGCCTCGCCGACAACGACCTGGTCGAGGTCGTCAGCGTCGAGCGCGAGAGCCGAGGCGAGCAGCCCGGGCCGATGGCGCGGGTCGAGAAAAAGCCCGGCAAAGGTCCACGCGCATTCGAACTCGAGGTGCTCGACCAGCCCGCGGTCTACGACGAGATCAGTCAGTCCTTCCAGCCCGGCGATCAGGTCTATCTTCGCCGCTGGGATCACGGCGACGCGGCGTCCCTCGATGGAGGCGGCGTGGCTATTGAAGAGGGCGTCGAGCTCGAACTCGAACACGGCGTCAAAGTCGAGTTCGAGGCCGCAGAACGCACCTATCGAAGCGGCGACTTCTGGTTGGTGGCCGCGCGGGCGGCAAACGACCGGCGCGGCTCCGGCGACGTTCTGTGGCCGAGTGAGCCGGGCGACGACGAGGTGCCTCAATTTCTGCCGCCCGAGGGCGTCCAGCACCACTATGCGCCGCTTTGCGTTGTGAAGGTCGATGCCGACGGACCTGCTTATAGTCTCGCGGCCGAGGACGAGGAGGCGTCGGATTGCCGAAAGCTCTTCCCGCCGCTAAACGACATTCGCGCCACGGACGTCAGCTACGAAAATACTGGATGTGCGGCCGTCGAGGAGGCGAGCAACGTCCAGGAGGCCATCGACAACCTCTGCGACAATATCAACGACACCTGCGAGTTCGTGCTGCGCGCTGATCGCGACTGGCGCGCCGAGCTCGAGGCGTTCGTCGAGGACCGCCAGACGGTGCATATCTGCGTGCCGCCCGAGACGTTCGTGCTCGACTCGCCGCTGGTATTCGAAGAGCTCGAGACGGTGCGCATCTCCGGCGCCGGGCGCGAGTCGCGCTTCGACGCCGGCTCGGGGCGCCGTGCGCTGGTCTTCAAGGAGTGCGACCACGTCGACGTACTCGATGTGAGCGTGCGCGCCGGTGTGGAAGACGACTCCCAGAACCAGAACAGGCGCGGCGCGATCAGCTTCGTCGACTGCATCGACGTCACCGTGCGCGACGTCGACGTCGCCTGCGCCGGCAGTTGGGCGGAGCGCACCAGTTGCATATACGCGCGCTTTTCTCACGACGAGCATGCTAGTGACCGCGCGCTCGAAGTCAGCGGCTGCGACTTGAAGGTCGGCCACCGCCAGAAGGGCGTCATGGTCCTCGACGCCGGCAGGCTGCGCGTCGAGAATAACCGCATTTGGGTCGACTCGGACGACCCTGCGGCGAGCTGGGCCGAACTCGCAAAGAACGCCTCGCAGCGAAAGCAATTTGTCGACCGGCTGTTTGCCTCACCGGTCGAGGAGTTCGCCGAGCAGCTCGACCCCGGCAGACAGTCGGTGCGCTACTCGGGACAGAGCGTCACCTTCGAGACCGACCCGGATATGTTTGTGGAGTGGGGCGAGCTCGTCGAAGCCGAGCAGCCAGAGGGGATCGAAAGCGTCGACGATCTTCTGGCGCATCTGCGCAAACGCGCCCGGGCGATGATTTTTGATGAGGAGAGCCCGGCCGTCGAGAACAGCGACCGCTGGGACACCTGGCTGAGCGGCGTGCGCACATATATTGAAAAGCCCTACGCCATGGGAGGCGTCGTGGCGGCCGGCCAGATCGCCCGTCGCGTGCGCGTGGTCCAAAACGATATCGAAGGAGCTGTTCGAGGCGTCCACGTCGGTCTGAGCGACGCCAACACCGCCTCGGGCTCGCTCGCCGCAGAAGACGTCCTGATTCGCGACAACCACCTCGATGTGGCGATTCCCTACGGCTACAACCGCGAGCGCCACGGCATCTTCGTGGGCAACTTCGAAAAGCTGGCCATCGACGGCAACCGCCTCAACGCCGTGCACGCGTACGGCTTCTTCCCGGGCCCCTGCGACGGCGTGCGCGTCTATGGCCGCCCCGGATTTCACATGACCATCAAGGACAACTACGCCACGAGCTTTCAGCCCGGCATTCACACGGTCTTCATCCAGGACAACCCCGAAGAGAAGCCGTGGCCGGCCGTGTGGTCGGTGGTCGACAACCTCGCCAGATGCCACTTGCGGTGCATCCCGGAGAACGACGAGCATTTTAATATTGTGCATCCCCAGGTCCACAACGTGCGTAATTTGGGTTGATCGGTACCGGGGGTTCGCGTTAACCTTCGGAGGTCGCATCATGCCAAGGTTGGTGACCGATTTACGACCGGTGCTTTGTCGCTGTTAGTGGAAAGGAAGGTGGTTCGAAACCATCGCGGCACAGACGAGTAAAAGGAAAAGGCCGCTCTTCTCGGAGCGGCCTTTTTCTGTGTCAATGGGTGATGCTCGCCCGGCAACCTACCTACCAAAGATGCACCCGCGCAAAGACGCCGCGTCGACGGCGGACTTTGGATTCGCCCAAGCCGTCGGCGTAGAACGCCTGCGTCACGAGACATACCTCCAAAATTGCACCGACAACCCGCTGATACTGCATCCGGTTCTGCGTAGTATCGGCCTTGAAGTCGAACGCGGCCGACGACGCCTGCTGGTCATGAGGGCCAGAGGTGGTCGGTCATTTTATTCATCGATTGAAGGAGTGTTGAAATGGTGCATTTTTCACAGTGGAATGGACGAATGCGGAAAAGCGGGTGGGCTTCCTCGGCGCTGGCCTGGGTTTTATTGATAGGGCTGGTCGCCGGGGTTGGCTGCGGTGAGGTTGACGATGAGGAGGCCATCTCGCCGCTCACGACCCAACAACAAGCAATGGACCGGCACTCCTCTCGGGAAGGCGCCGGCGCTGAACGCGGCCACTCCGCCTTGCCGGAGGCCGCCCGGGAACGCCGCGACATCGCCAGAGAACACGTCGAGTCCGTACAGACCAAGGCGCAGTGGGATGTGCACGCCCAGTCTTCTTCGGATGGCAGCTCGATAACGGCGAGTTGGCCCGCCCAACCTGGCGAAACCTTTACCCTGTGCTGGAAGAAGACCAGCGACTCGGGAACGGTCTGCGGAAATAACAAGGTCGAGGATATTGTCGCCCAGGGCTCCAACTACTCTTATGGCCAACTATACAAAGGCTTTGAGACCGAGTGCGGAGGCGTCGAGTACAAGATCCGCGTCAAACGCTCCTTCCTGAGCTTCCGGACCACCACGGAGACGACCGCGGCGTGCGATACCGCCAAGGCATGCCCCCAAGGCGGCTGGTTTGACGGGGCGAACTGCCAGATCGGCAAGGCTCCTGCCGGAACGAGCGCCTTTATCTACAACGGAGCCTACTACTACACCTACTCCAACGGTGCGACCAAATGCCCCCTCGCCGGCAGCCACGACGACGGCGCAAACTGCTTCGTCCAGTGGGTTCCCTCGGGCGTCACTCCGTTCATCTACCTCAACCACTGGTACTACGAAGCCTACCCCTAATACTACAACGTCACTTCGGCGTGAGTAGCTCTCGGCGAGGCCAGATGGCCAATGGCAAGGAGACGGCTCGCATACGGTTAAACCGCATAAAGGCGATGCGGGTAGCATCGTCGAGAGACGGCAACGCAGCCAGTGGTCATCTGGACCGACGAAGCGCCGCGAGGAAGTGACGTTGTATTACTAATGCTCGACGGCACTGCGATGATGCATCGGAAACTCCCGATGTTTAGGCAGTGACCGCCGTGCCGGCCGATGCCCCCGCGGAAGCGGCTCACAATCATTCATAACTTCGAACGGCCGCTAAGCTTAGACTAGGCCCGTGAACCTGAACGTGCACGTGAACGTGAACCGTAGTTAAACCTGCAGAATGTCCACCATCACGAGGCTGCTTCGGTTGGGCAATTTTGCCCGTTTCGAGCCTTGCCGCTGAGTCCGCCGGATGTGCTGGGGGGACAGCGGTTCACGGCCACGTTCACGTGCACGTTCACGGGCTCGAGCCCACCTCACTAGCTGTGCAAACACTTATGTATGATCGTGAGGCGAAAGCGGGGGTGTTGGAGTGAGCAACCCCCAACCCCCAACCCCCAACCCTCTCAAAATTCTTCATTTTTTTGGGTGGATCTATGTATGAGGGTGTGTTAGCTGCACCTACACTAGCCTACACCGATATACGGTGTGGCAACGAAGGATTCTCAAAGTTTATTGGAGCGTTGTACGCGCCGTCCGGGGGCGGGGCAGATGCACAAAGGGAGAAGTAGATGCGACACAAGATGATGAAGCTAATGATTGCGGTGGTCGCCGCGTTGATCCTGTTGCCGGCGGCGGCTCAGGCAGCGACGACCAGCTCGGTTCACGTGCTGCTCAAAAACGGCGGGTCGGGGGACTTTAGCTATTATAACCAGGTCAAGGTTTTCGCTAATAGCGATTATGACGCCTACGACAAAATGGAGTGGGCGCCGAGTTATTCGTGGGAGACTATCTCCCCCGGCGAGACCTTCTCAGTCGAATTCTCGAACCTGTACGTCTACAGCGGCTGGCAAGGCACCTACCAATTCGAGGTGAGCTTTCCGGACAATAGCGGCGTCGACGAGACGGTCATCATCGACGACGTGCGCTTTGAATCCTCGTGGCGCACCTACTACGTCTCCGAACTCGGGGTCACCACCTATCACCCCGGCGATCAATACGCGATCGAGGTGTCCGACGACGGTGGAAATGATGCCCCGGAGGCCGTGAGCATCCAGGGCTGCTATCCGGACTATCCCAACTACGACACCTCGATGTATGTGTGGTGGAGTCTGTCACCGCGGCCGACCGACTATAGCCACATGAGCCTGCAGCGGCGCGAGCAGGGCACCTCGACCTGGACCACGGTGCGCACCGTGTACTGGTGGGGCTCTCAATACTACTCCGACCAGGGCCTGCAGCCGGGCACGACCTACGAGTACCGGGTGGGCAACCACGACCAGTATGGAGCGGCAACCTACGGGCCGGTCGAGCAGTGTACGACCGACCAGGGCAGCCAGGACGCCGATGGCGACGGCATCGACGACTCGATGGACAATTGCCCCAACACGCCCAACCCCGACCAGACCGATACTGACGGAGACGGCCAGGGCGACGCCTGCGACCCGGACGATGACGGAGATGGCGTCGACGACGCCTACGACAACTGCCCCTCCATTTATAACCCCGACCAGACCGACACCGACGGAGACGGCCAGGGCGACGCGTGCGACCCGGACGACGACGGAGACGGCGTCGACGACGCCTATGATAACTGCCCGCTGGTCGCCAACCCCGACCAGACCGATACTGACGGAGACGGCCTGGGCGACGCCTGTGACCCGGACGATGACGGAGACGGCGTCGACGATGTCGACGACAATTGCCCGCTGATCGCCAATCCCGACCAGGAGGACTTCGACGGAGATGGCCTGGGCGACGTCTGCGACCCGGACGACGATAACGACGGCTGGGACGACGACGTCGACTGTGCGCCGCTCGACCCCTCCATCAACCCGGACGCCCAGGAGATCCCGTATAACGGCGTCGACGAAAACTGCAACGGCCTCGAAGACGACACCATCGAGGGCGTCACCGACATCATCGAAACCCTGGCCTGTGACGTGCCCAATAGCGCGTGGAAGGTCGGCGGGGGCTGCAACGCGCTCAAAAACAAGCTTCGCGCCATCGAGCGCAAGGTCAACACCGCCCTGCGAACCGGCAAGAGCCAGCCGATCGACGCGGCGCTCAACCAGCTCGAAAACGACCTCATGGCCAAATTCGACGGTTGCGACGCCAACGGCACGCCCGACAACGCCGATTGGATCCAGGACTGTGGCTACCAGCTTCCGGTCTACGACGCGCTCGACGAGATGCGCGACTGGCTGCTGACCCTGCGAGCCTCGTTCTAGATTGGCCATCACCGCAC
Organism: uncultured Bradymonadales bacterium; assembly: GCA_964386725.1. Classification (GTDB taxonomy): domain Bacteria; phylum Myxococcota_A; class Bradymonadia; order Bradymonadales; family Bradymonadaceae; genus CAYLTX01. The sequence goes on from CAYLTX010000010.1 coordinate 15,238, forward strand.
ACGCAAAAGCCCCGCGACTCCGACGAGTCGCGGGGCTTTTTTGTTGGCGGACAGATGTCGGCTGCCCGATCGCCGGGTGAGCGACGCTTGCGTCGGACTGTAGGGGCCGGCTTCACAGCGGCTCGTCGACCCGGACCATGCCGCTCATCGTCTGCGGATGCTCCTCGCAGAAGTAGTCGAACGAGCCGAGTCGCAGAAACTCCAGGCAATAGTCGTCGCCCTCGGACATCGGGCCGGAGCCGAATAGCATGGTGGGGTCGTCGGCCGTCCCGCTGGCGATCGTATGCGACGCGCCGGAATCCTCGTGGGACCACTTCACTGTATCTCCGACGACCACCGTGAGCTGGGACGGCTCGAATCGCTCGTCGGTGATGGTCACCTCGTGGTCGGGAAAGATGCTCGAGCACTCGACTTGCTGAAAGTCGTCGGCCGTCGCCACGTCCTCTGAGCCGGCGTCCCCGCCCGTATCCCCGCCGGCGTCGGCCGAATCAACCGGCCCGTCGCCCCCGCAGGCGCACAGCCACACACTCGCCAGCACGGCGACCAACACTCGGCGTTTATAGCTCGATGCAAACATCTGGTTTATCCCTCACAGCCATTCGTTCAAGAACTCCTTCCCCACTCGGAGCGTAGCGGAGAAAAGCGGAGGATCAAGGAGGGGCCTCTTGCCAATCTCCCAACGACCCTTGAGTATCCACGCCACACAAAGCTAGGGTTGCGCGTATCCGAGAACGACGAACCCCGAGAGATTTCAATATGGACAATTTTTCCGAAGAAGCGACCGCCTACTACGACGCCCACCTGGCCGACGACCCGCTGACCGAGAAGATGCTCTCGCGGCTGGATATGGTCGCCGATGAGCTGGAGGCGGCCGGGCTGGAGAGCGCCGTCGGCGCGGCCAAATTCCTGGGCGCGCTCGACAAGTGCGGCGCCGGAAGCAGCGCCGAGCTGCCCTTCGAGCTCGACGAGGCAACCCGCGAGATCATCGACGGCTCGAAGTCCAGCCCGGCCATGCGAGAGCATTGCACCAGCGACCAGACCCGCGGCGGCGCGGCCGTGCTCAACACCGTCCACCGCACCTGCCGGGGCAAGACCAGCTACCGCTGGGCCGACGAGCTCATGCGCGAGGGGCCGCTCAAGACCTACGCCCAGGTCAGCCTCAGCCTCGTCGACGACGAACTCGCCGGCGTCGCGCTGGCGCTCAACCACGAGCTGCGGCTGCTGCCACGACTCGACACCCAGCAGGCGTCCGACTCCGGCCAAGAGCACCAGACGGTCGCTCTGGCCGCGCTCGCCATCTTCTGGGCCGCCGACGACGGCGTCCACTGCGGCGTGACCCAACGCCACGGCGCCCGCTGGGCCCGCGTCGTCGAATTCGCACGCGACCGCGGCTACCCGATCCACAAAGGCTTTTGCGGCGAGCTGCTGGACGACGCGCAGCTCGATGAAGTGCTCGGAACGATCGAGGAGCCTTCTATTAGTGGCTAAGGCCATTTTAGGGCTGCGAAACGCCCATAGGCACAGCCTCGAAACCCGCGACAATCCGAATGCCGCGACGACGCCAACCCGAACGCCGCGAGAAACCGGCCCCTAAATGGCCCAAGCCCTTAATAGAGGATGCCACGCTCCTGCAGCGCCTACACTCCCACCGGAGCGACGCCGTCCCTGGCGTCGACACCTAACCGGAGCGACGCCGTCCCTGGCGTCGACACCTAACCGGAGCGACGCCGTCCCTGGCGTCTCATTCCAGTAAGACCTACATCACCCAGGGGCTTTGCTCCGATCAGGTGGTCGATAAATCGAAGGGATCGTAAAGCGGCACGGACATGCCCTCGAAATCCTGCGTGTTGCGGGTGACGAGGGTGGCGCCGAGTTCGAGGGCGGTAGCAGCAATGATGCAATCTGGGAGGCGTGTTCGGTGTTTCCGTCGAAGGTCGATGACTGTCTCGACAATAGTATCGGTCAGCGAGACTACGGTCGCTTCCTCGATGAATGTCTTGGCGACTGCTAACTCATCGGGATGAGTAAGGTAATTGCTCCAGCCGAGAAACTCGATTTTCGAAATAACCGAAACTACGAAGCTATCGCGAAAAATGGCGTCGATTCGCCTGTTGGTGCCGGGAATATCCCCGTCGAGGTAGTAGACGAGGACATTGGTATCGATGAGGTAAGCGTCGTCAACCATTGCGATTCCACTCGTCGCGCAACGAGTTGAGACGTTCCTCCGACTCATTGCGGCCGACGTCGACAGCGCCACGGAATTCGGTTGGGTCGAACCCTTCAGGCTCCTCGACGCTGTCCGCGTAGCGCTGCCGAAGAAATTCGTAGTAATCGCGAAGACTCTCCCAAGCCTCTTCGGGAAGATCACTTGTGTCCAGAATACGTCGGCTCATCGCGCTAGCTCCTTTCGAGGGCGAGGTGACAGATACACCGTCCGTTTAACATACCGTCGGTGAGCCCAGATTCCAATTATCACGCGACTATTAGGCGACTTACACCCGTCCAACCGGAGCGACGCCGTCCCTGGCGTCGACACGCCTCATTCCTCACACATCCGCACGTCCGCAAATATCATGCGAAACGCGCGACGATCCTACGGCGGACATGCGCACTCTGCGGGCATGTCCGCGGTCTCGGGCGTCGGCCGTACGACCGCTCCTCTGCAGCCGGCCGCCTCGCAGACCCAATTCAAAACGTCATATCCGTCCCGACGCTCAGCCCCGTGACTCGAGACTCCTTCGCACCGTCGCTGATCAGTGAGTGTGACATGCCGACCATCGGCGCCACCGTCGAGCGGCCCACCGAGATGGGCACCTTCAAACCGCCGGTGACGGTCGCGCCCCAGGTTGTGCTGGCGGTCTGGATATTGGTCCCGACGCCCTCCTCATGAGTGCTGACGTCGACCGGGCGCGCGTCGATCGGTTCGCTGACGAAGCCATTGATCGAGGTGAACGGCACCAGATAGGGATTCTCCCAGGCCAAGACCGCGCCGGCGTCCGGCGAGACGAACGGTCCTCCCTCGGAGGTGCCGGCGCCGAGCCCGTAGACCAGCGCAACGTGGTCTTGGAACAGCACCGGAGCCCACTTGCCGCCCACGCGCGCGCTCCAGATATACGGGTCGACGTCGGCCGCCGCTTCCGAGGCGCTGACCTTCTTCATATTGGCGTCCAGCCCCAGCTCGGAATGCTCGGCCACCGGACAGCGGTTGCTCCGCTGTTGGAGGGCGACGCATCCAACCACTCAGTCGGCCATGCCGCCGTCTTTGATGCTCCACTCGAACTCGGAGGCCAGCCTGGCGTGAGCTTTGGCGCCGGCCTGCGAGTATTGGGAGTTGCCTGCGTCGAAGGTCAGCCCTTTCCGGACCGGCTGGTTCGCCCATCCGTTCAACAGCGCGTCGTAGTGGGGCGTCGACAGGCCGGTTTTGTGGAACATATACGTCATGTCGGAGACGTTGGAGACGTCCCAGGCGCCGATGTCTTGGTCGAAGGCGTCGGCCTCGGCGAACATCCCCGCCATCGTGGAGACGTTGCCGGTATTCCACGCGCCGATGTCCTGATTGAAGGCGCGCGCCTTGACGAACATGCCCTCCATCGTGGTCGCGCCGGAGGTGTCCCACGAGCCGATGTCCTGGTTGAAAGCGCCGGCGCCAAAGAACACGCCCTTCATATTGGCGACGTTGGAGACATCCCACGAGCCGATATCCTGGTTGAAGGCGCCGGCCTCATAGAATAGCTGCTCCATCGTGGTCACATTGCTGGTGTTCCAGGCCCCGATATCTTGATTGAAGGAATCGGCGGCGAAGAATACTCCCTCCATATTGGTGACGCTGGAGACGTCCCACGAGCCAATATCCTGGTCGAACGCGAGCGTCTCGGCGAGCATGCCCTTTATATTGGTGACCTTGGAGAGATCCCACGAGCCGATGTCCTGGTTGAACTGCTCGGCGCTGTAGAAGGCCTGCTCGAGGGTGGTTACGTTGCCGGTATTCCACGAGCCGATGTCCCCGTCGAAGGCGAGGGCGTGGTCGAAGATCATCTTCATCGAGGTGACGCTGCCAGTGTCCCAGGCGCCGATATCCTGGTCGAAGGTGCGGGCTCCGGTGAACATGGCTTCCATGGTGGTCACGTTGGAGGTGTCCCAGGCGCCGATATCTTGGTCGAAGGAGCTGGCGCGGGCGAACATCGCCAGCATCGAGGTGACGCTGCCGGTGTCCCAGTCGCCGATGTCCTGGTCGAAGGCGCTGGCGTCGATGAACATCGCCGCCATGGTGGTCACGTTGGAGGTGTCCCAGTCGCCGATGTCCTGATCGAAGGAGCTGGCGCGGACGAACATCTCTTCCATGGAGGTGACGTTGCCGGTGTCCCAGGCGCCGATATCCTGGTTGAAAGACTCCGCGTCGGCGAACGTCGCCCACATATTCTCGACCCTGCCGGTGTCCCAGGCGCCGATGTCCTGGTCGAAGGCTCGCGCCCCTTTGAACATCGACTCCATCGAGGTGACGCTGCCAGTGTCCCAGGCGCCGATGTCCTGGTCGAAGGAGTCGGCCTCCATGAACATCAACTCCATATTGGTCACGTCGGAGGTGTCCCAGGCGCCGATATCCTGGTTGAAGGATCTGGCGCGGGCGAACATCCCCGGCATCACGGAGACGCTGCCGGTGTCCCAGGCGCCGATGTCCTGGTCGAACGCGCTCGCCTCCACGAACATCGCCCACATATTCTCGACCCTGCCGGTGTCCCAGTCGCCGATGTCCTGATCGAACGAGCTCGCCCCGCTGAACATAAGCTTCATATTGGTCACCTCGGAGACGTCCCAGGTGTTCATGCCGGGGACGGTCGTCAGGCTGGCACACCCGCTGAAGGCCTCGGACATGTCGGTCGTGCCGCTCAAATCGGGCGCGTCGGTGGCCGTGACGGTCAGGTTGGCGGCGCCTTCAAAATAGCCGCCGGTATTTCCCAGCCCCAGCGGGCCCCACTGTGTGATCTCGACGATCTTTTCGCGGGCGGGCGAATCCGTGAATCGCCACCCCCGGATCGTACCGGTGATGGTGACGGTATACGTCCCCGAATCGGCATAGGTGTGGGTGCGCTCGGCTTGATCGGCCGCGGTGATATGGTCCTCGGAGCCGTCGCCCCAGTCGACGTGAAAGTCGTAGGTGCCCGACGAGGTCAGCGGCAGCGTAATCTGGCGGCGCTGGCTCTCTTTCGGCTGGCTCTCTTTCGACGAGGATTCGGAAGGCGCCACGTGGGTCGTATTCCACACCGACACAAACGCTCGCGCAGCGCCGGGAGCCTGTGAATCGCGCGCGCCGCCCTCGGGACCAGCGCAGCTCGTCAGAGCGAGAAGCAAGCATACGGCGAGGCAGCAATTCGAGAGCACTCTGGACATCTTTTGGGATCCTTGCGCGATAATTGCGGGTAGGCGACGTGACGGCTTGGCTCCCAAGGTAAAGGCGGCGCCCGTGCGATATCAATGGTCGACGAGCTTCGTCCCACCGGAGCGACGCCGTCCCTGGCGTCGGCCGTAAAACCGCTCCTCTGCAGGTGGTCGCCCCGCAGGGCCCCAATCAAAACGTCACATCCGTTCCGACGCTCAGCCCCGTGACTTGAGACTCCTCCGCACCGTCGCTGAGCAGCGAATGTGACATGCCGACCATCGGCGCCACCGTCGAGCCGCCCACCGAGATGGGCCACTTCAATCCGCCGGCGAAGGTCGCGCCCCAGGTCGTGCTGGCGGTCTGGACGTTGGTCCCAACGCCCTCCTCATGAGTGCTGACGTCGACCGGACGCGCGTCGAGCGGCTCGCTGACGAAGCCGTTGACCGAGGCGAACGGCACCAGATAGGGGTTCTCCCAGGCCAAGACCGCACCGACGTCCGGCGAGACGAACGGTCCTCCCTCGGAGGTGCCGGCGCCGATCCCGTAGACCAGCGCAACGTGGTTTTCGAGCAGCGCCGGGGCCCACTTGCCGCCCACGCGCGCGCTCCAGATATACGGGTCGACGTCGGCCGCCGCCTCCGAATCGTTGACCCTCATCATATTGGCGTCCACCCCCAACTCGGAGTTCTCGGTCACCCCATGGCGCGCCCGGGCGCTGGCGTCGAGGGTCTCGAACCCGAAGACCTCGCCCTGCATGCCGGCGGCGGCGCCTCCGGAGGACTCGCCTTTGGCAACGGGCTTGGCGCTCTCGAGCGCAGACACACGCGCCGGCGGCGAGTACACATGCGGCGCACAGCCAACCAGCGCGCTCGCGGTCGCGGCCAGACAAAGGGCGATGATGACGTTCTTCGCGGTGCGTTTCTTCATGGTGCATCCTCGGAAAAAGACATCTGATGAGCGTCAAACTGACGCGCCAGTCATATTGTCCGGGTGCATCTCCCGTGCCACGCCCTCACACACCCGTCAGACGGGTTCGCGCGCCCGTTCGAGCGACCACCGGACAGCGCCTGCTCCGTTGTTGGAGGGCGACGCATCCACGCCTGATATTGAAGTCCTCGGAGGTCGCGACCACTTCCTATTGGAGGCTAAGGCCATTCAAGGGCTGCGAAACGCCAAACGGCACAGATTTGGAACCCACGAAAACCCAAAACCCTGCGAGAGAGCAACCCCTAAATGGTCCAAGCCCTCAATAGAAGATGCCACGCGTCAGCCGAACCTACACCCCAACCGGAGCGACGCCGTCCCTGGCGTCGACACCGTCACCCCATCACACCCGCCACAACAGCCCGCGCCGTCTCCCCATCGACCTCATACGCCTCGACCAGCCACTCGGCCACCTTCGCCGCCAGCGCGTCCTCTCCCCCAGCACGCTCGACCACACGCCGCACGCCCTCGGAAAACGCCGCCCCGTAAGCGGACCTTTCCGCCGCTACACCGGCCGGCGCGCGTCGCTCCAACTCCGCCCGCAGCGCCTCCACAAACGCCCCAATCCGCTGCGACTCGACTTCCTCGGCCGGCAGCGTCTCCACATGCAGCGCGACCACAACCGTGTCGGCCGAGGCCGGCATCGCCGCCACCCGCGGGTTGTCCGAGCGCAGCTCGAAGCCGTCGTCGGTCTCGGCTACCCGCTTTAGATAATACGCAGGCGCGTCACTCTCGGTCTCAACATGCCGCACCAACGCCACGCGCCCCACGACCTTCTCGAGCGGCTCACCACGGGCCCAGCGCATCAACGCCCAATCCCCGTCCCGGATGGGTTCGTCGCCGCCGTCCATCGATTCGCTGCCGTTCATTGAATCGCCATGCGCCTGGACCGCAAAGTCGGCCGGCGGCGCGCCCGAATCGGCGATGCGAAGCTGCGTCCAGCCAGGCGTGCCGTTCTGGGGCAGTCGATGGGCACCCGCGGCCGCCTGCAGATCCGGAAACGCGATGATATGCCCCGGCCGCGCAAACGGAATCACCCGCTCGCCCAGCGGCTCGATGCGCCAGCCATGCTTCGTGGGCCGAAACTCGACGTTGAACTCGGTGCCCGGCTCACCGGCCGCCGGCCCGAACCAGCCGCGAAGCAGGTCGGCCAGCCGGTTCTTATTATCGCCCACTGGGCGGGCGCCTTTGATCGCCGTCTCTTCGAATCGAAACCGCCACTTCTGGCCGTCCGGTAGCGTGACTGTCGTCTCGCCGCGCGGGATATCCGGGTGTCGGTCGCGCGACGGCAGCTTGAGGATCGGGTCGCGCTTGTTGGAGATGAGCCTCGCACGGAACGCGCCCGTCTCGGCGGCTGCTTCATCGTAACGGTCGCGGTACTTGGCCAGACGGTACTCGACGAGCTCGCGGGTCATGTCGATAAAGGCGGCTCGGCGCGTCGGCTCGGACGGGACGGGTACGCGTGAGGCGAAGTCGCCTCCGGCGCCATCGGGGCGCTCGAACCATGGGTCTTCGATCTCGCGCCTGTACTCGCCCGTCCAAACCTTGAGCGGCATCGCGTCCCAGAAGCTCCGCCATTGAGCCGGGTCGGGGTCGCGGGGATCGTCGAGCGAGGTCAGCGACGCGATGTCGCTAAAGAGCCCCGGCGAGCGCACCATGATGCGGTGACAACGCTCGGCGAGGTCGGCAATCGGGAGGCCTCGGTCCAGCGCGTCGGCGTCGAGCAGCGCCTGGACGACGACCATCTTATAACTCTTGTTGAGCGTCGTGGTTTCGAGCTCGTGGAACCACGCCTCGCCCGTCTGCCAAGCGTCTAATTCGGCGTTCGTGAGATCGTCCTCATCGGCCAAAAAGCCGAACCACCCGCCGGCATTTTTGACGGTGTTGCTGCGCAGGTTCATCTCATGCCGGTGCATCTCGCCGGCGGTGGGCCGCCTGCCGCGGGCGTCGCGCAGCTCCCGGTAGGTGCACACGAGCGCGCTCCTGCTCGACTGCGGCAACAGGTCCCGGAGCAGCTCGATGGCCTCGAGCTCGACGTTGATCTCACAGCCCGGCGGCAGCTCGGGCTGCTCGTCCTTCTCTAAGAAATCGCGAAGCGACGTGGTCTTCGGGCCCAACGACAGCAGCGTGCGCATGCGGTCCAGGAACACGCGATGGTTGCCCACGAAGTCGAGCACGGTCAGGTACTCTTTACCGTCGGCCGTGCGCAGGCCGCGGCCGAGCTGCTGCATGAAGACGACCGGCGACTCGGTCGGCCGAAGCAGCAGCATGCGGTCGACCTTCGGGATATCCACGCCCTCGTTGAGGATGTCGACCGCGCAGACCGCGTCGAGGTCGCCATCTCTGAGCGCGCGCAGCGACGCGTCACGGTCGGCCGAGTCCGGCCGCGAATAGATCGCCGCCACCCGCAGGCCTCGCTCGCGGAGCCAATCGGCAGTAAAGCGGGCGTGGTCGATGCTCGCGCAAAAGATAAGCGTGCTCGTGCCCGGATGCTCATCGAGCGCCTCCAGGACGCGCTCCATACGCTTCTGAGTGGCCACTGCTTTCGTGAGCTCGGCCGTATGAAACTTGCCGCTTCGCCACGGGATGGGCGTGTAATCGGTGGTGTCGGTGAGCCCGTGGTAGTGAAACGGGCTCAAATACCCCCGCTCGATGCCCTCTCCAATTCTAGCCCGATGGGCTACAAAATCGTCGAAGAGCGGCCGGATATCGGCCTCGTCGGCGCGGTCGGGCGTGGCCGTCAGCCCCAGCAGGAAGGCAGGGTCGAAGTGGTTCAGGATGTGCCGATAGCTCGGCGCCGCGGCATGATGGACCTCATCGACGATAATATAGTCGAAGGCATCCGGCTTGAACTGATTTAGATTATCGCCATACGCGAGTTTTTGGACGGACGCGAAGACGATGTCGCCGTCGACCGAACCTTGCGAACCGACAAACCACCCGAATCGCGCCTCCGGGAGGATCTTGCGGAAGGTATCCGCCGCCTGCTGCAGAATCTCGGCCCGGTGGGCTACGAACAGCACCCGCGGCGTTTGATGCAAGTAGTCGGCGAACGCCTGCACATCGAACGCGGCGAGCCACGTCTTGCCGAGGCCGGTGGCGTGGACGACCAGGGCGCGCTCGCGGCCGTTCTTGCGAGCCTGCTCCAGCGCCTCGAGCGCCTCGACCTGCACGTCATGCGGCGTCGGCACCTCCGCCGGCGCCTCCTCCTCCTGCTCGCCGGTGGGCAGCGGCTCCGGCTCGGCGCGCGCTCGAAGCTCGTAATCGGCGACCCACTCGAGCGTCAGCGGCGTCGCCTCCGCCCACTGCCGATCGAATGCCTTCACAACTTTGGCATAACCCTCCGGATCACTCTCTCGTCGCACGGCCAGGTTCCACTCGACGCCGTGGTTGAGCGCCGTCCACGAGATATTGCTGCTCCCCACAAACGCCACGCCGGCCTCGGCCGACTCGAAGCGCCACGACTTCGGATGAAACGACTTCGGCCACCCGCTGCGCTGCCCGACCTCGACCACCCGCACATCGAGCGAGCCCGCCGACGCCGCATCCTCCTTATCAGCCCCATCAGCACTCTCGACGACCGCCCGCGCACCCTCGAGCCAATCGAGCAATCTCTTGAGAGCCTTCACCTGCGTGATATTGAAATAATCGCCGGTCAAAAGCCGCACATCGACCCCACGCTCGAGCACCGACAACACCGGCTCGCGCAGCAACTCCAACCCGCTATCCTGCACAAACGCCGCCACGATGGCGACCTGCTCGGCCCGCGCAAATAGCGGCCGCAGATGGTCCAAAAACGGGTCGTCCTCACCACCGGTCGCCAGCACCGAGCCCGCATCCTGCAGGTAGTTCCCCTTCCACGGAATCACATGCCGCACCCCACCGCGCGGGTCCGGCATATCGCCCCGATACCGCGGAATCACATGCACATGCAGATGCATCACCGTCTGCCCGGCCGCCTCCCCCGCATTGATCCCAATATTATACCCATCCGGCTCGAAGCGCTCATCGAGCACCGCCTTCACCTCCTCGACCAACGCCATCAGCGCCCGCTGCTCCTCAGCCGTCGCCTCGAACCAAGTCGGCACCACCCGATGCGGCACAATCAGCGTATGCCCCTCGGTGACCGGATAGGCGTCGAAGAAGGCAAAGCCCAGCTCGTTGGAGACGAGCCAGGCATCTTCCGGGATTTCTGTGAATGGGGAGGACATCGTAGGCGCGAGTGTACGGGAGGCGGGCGGAAATCTGAAGGGAGCGGATGTGGGAGTTCTGCAGGATGTGCGTTCGCGCGATGGGATGTTCTGCAGGAGCGTGGCATCTTCTATTAGAGGCTAAGGCCATTTAAGGGCTGCGAGACGCCCACTGGCACAGACTCGAAACCCTCAACAACCCGAATGCCGCGAGAAACCGTCCCCTAAACCCGAACGCCGCGAGAGCGCGTCCCCTAAATGGCCCAAGCCCTTAATAGAGGATGCCACGCTCCTGCAGGTTCTACACTCCCCTCCGGAGCGACGCCGTCCCTGGCGTCGACACAACAGGAGCGTCGCCGCTCGGATTACGGGGTGATACAGCTGACAACCGCCGCAGCATTGGACGACTCATCGACGCCGTTGCCGAGTCGACCGTAGTATTGAGAGCCAACACAATTGAGATAGCCGCCGTCGAAGAGTATGCACGAGTGCGATATGCCGATATCCATCGCAACGATGGTGTTGTCGGCTTGCACACGTACCGGGATCCAGCGACTTTCGGCCGTGCCGTCGGCGAGTTGCCCGTCGTCGTTGTGGCCCCAGCAGAAGGCTCGTCCGTCTGCGGTGACGGCGCAAGCCGAGTTGCCGACGATCGAGGTCCGAAGATCGACAAATCTCTCGCTCGTCTCGACCTGTTGAGGAGTGAAGAATTCTTCGTCAGTGGTGCGATTGCCCAAGACTCCGTGTCGGCCATACCCCCAGCAATAGGCCGCTCCGCCGGTTGTCAGGGCGCAAGTGAACCCATTGCTGGCCAAGATTTTTTCGAACGTGAGGTTTGTCTGAACAGGGACGGGTTCGGCTCGGTTGATGTCTGTACCATCTCCGAGTTTGCCGTATGCGTTCGAACCCCAGCAATGGGCTTTCCCCGTCTGCGTGAGCGCACATCCATGTCGACGACCGGTTGAGATATACGAGAGCGGCTGATCGATAGGCAGCTTAGTGGGAATGCGTACCTCGTTGTCCTGTACGCCCGTACCAGTGCGATCAAAGCCGTTGAACCCCCAGCAATAGGCATCGCCGTTCTCGAGCAACGCACAGCTATATCCACCACCGGCAGATACTTGCTTGACGGTGCTCGGAGGGGTCCAGCTCGCCGGCACGAGATTCTCGTTGCCATAACCGCCGAGAGAGGCGTTGCCCGCGTTCTCACCCCAGCACCACACATCGCCACTTTCGGCCAAGGCACACGTATGTTCGTCGCCTGCATGGATCTGGGTAAACTTTGCAGGTGCCCGCACCGCGACGGGCTTAGAATAATGACTGGTATCGCCATTGCCCAACGCTCCTTTCGAACCGACGCCCCAGCAAAAAGCGTCACCCGAATGGGTGAGCATACAACTATGATAGCGTCCCACGCTTATAGCAGTGGCAATAGGCGTCTCGTCAACTTGGCCATTGCAATTGTTATCGATGCTGTCACACCACTCGTTCCCTCCCTGCGTAATCTCGCACTCACATCCCGTGTTGCTGCGTTGATCTAAGTTCACGAACCCGTCGGCACACTCGTATTGACACGCTCCATCGTCGTCGCAGGTAGCTACCTCGTTAGGCCCGGGGGAGCAATCACAGGTGGGGCTCGCGGCAGTGTCTGATGGCACGTCTACACCTGCCGGCCCAGTATCATCTGAGGTGGACGGCTCATCAGCGTCGGACGGCTCGTGTCCTGCATCAGTCGTCCGAGTCGTGCCATTATCGTCGTCGACGATGACCACTGAGCCGTCGTCATTCGATTTGTTGCCGCACGCGGCGGCCAGCACTAAGACACATCCAATCGTTAGCCAGCGACGCAGGTAGATCATTACTCCCTCCCAATCATTTTAGTTATAGAAGCGCATTCACGGCGGAAATTTGCTTCTGCCGCGTGCGATGAGCAACGAGCGAACAAGCGCACAATCGTGAACTCGCGTCAGACGGCTCGAATAAACGAGACGTACGCCAGCCAGCGCTTGATGCACCGTTACCCCATTTTTACTGCAAGTGGACCGAGTCTAATCGAAAACGCGCCAAATCGAAACGGTCGATTTGGACGGTTACTATCCGGCCGCCGACTCCACGCTATCGCGGATCTGGGCGACGAGCTGCGTAAGCTCGTCTTGCGTACGCCCTTCGACGACGATGGTCGTCAGGACAGTCGTCAAACGCTGCAGCGTCTTTTCGATCACGTCGGCCGGGGCATCCTCGAGCACGTCGAGGCAAGCGGCTACGGCGGGCTTATGGTGAGAAAATGAGCGCACGAAGACATTCGTGGCGAGGGCCTGTCGGCTCAGAGCTACGCGGGTGCGGTCGTAGGAGTCGGTGTGCTCGTCGACGGTCAGCTCGGCGATCCACCACAGCCGGGCGAAGGCATTGCTGTTGGGTCGCGTGCCGAATTGCCAGAAGCGCGGCAATGTGGTGGCCCTGGTGGCAAAGCTCCAGCGATGGCGCACAAAATCCGGCCGGTGTACGACCGCCAGATAGCGCCAAATGCCCGGGTCGCTCGCCTCTCGGCGGCTCAGGGGCAGTATCGCGTGAATGGCAGGGGCGCTGGCGGCGTCGATGGCTGCGTCAAAGGCGTCGAATTTTGCGATCGCCCGATCGATGATGTGGTCGAACTCGTCGAGCTCCAGCGGATTCTCGGCTTCCTCCAGGTAGGGTTCGACGGCGAGCTTCCCCAGGTGTGCTCTTTCGCCGCGAAGAAACTCGTCATCGACCAGAGAGCGGCCTTCTTCCCGTAGTCGCTGCAGTATCGGCGTGTTCATTCTTTGAGTGCCTCGTCCACGAGTGACGTCATGTGGCGGGCGTACCCATCTTTGGCTTGGAGCACGAGGTCGACGTGTTGGATGAGTTCGCCCAACTGCGCGGGGTCGCCGACGTGTGCGCGTACGATGTCGAGGCGGGTTTCCGCGTCATATTCGGGGTAGATTTCGGGGGCGATCTCGTGCAGCACGCCGGCTTGCCACTCGAAAGTCGTCTCTCCGTGCTCGTCCAGCGAGGCGGCCGCTCGCACGAAGAGCTGTGTCCACACCGGGTTGGCGATGAGGTCGAAAAACACATCGCGTGTCCGCGCCGCGATGCCAACCGTTCCTTTTGCGCCCAGAATCTGCGCAACCCTGGGATGGTCTTGATTGAGCCACAGCATTGGCTTTTCGCCGTCAGCGTCCAAAAAGTAGACGCGATCCGCATACGCCTCGAAGCGATTGTGCTCCGAGAATGCGACGAAGTTAATATCGAGATGTTGAGTGCGCGTACGTGGACGAGAGTCGACGCGCACCTCCCAGGAGCGCGTGCTCGCGACTCTGGCGCCGGCGGTGACGGCCATCGTCATCTTCTGATCGTCGGCGTCCGCGTTGCGGATCAGAAAGGGGATGATTTCAATCGACCCCCGGACATGGTCGCGCTCGATAGTCAGATTGGCTGTAGCGGCAAAGTCATCGGCTCCGAGATCGAGTCCCACCCGCACACCGTATCGGTAGTGTGTGTCCGGGCAACGAACCGCCAAAAGATAGTCGGCATGAGGGCTGGCGACTGAGAAGTCGGGCAGGACCTTCTGGAGCATTTCGGCCTCGGCAGCGAGCCGGAACTTCAACGCAAGCTCCTCCCAGTCGCGGGTGTCCAGGCGAATCAAATGTGCCTTTCGATCAATTGAGCCGAGTTGCCGGTCACCGTCGATCGATGCCTCCATAAGATCGCAGCGAAGGCCGCGTCTGGCGTAAGAGTACGGGAGCAAGCGCTCGCGCTTCTGACCCTTTTTGACCTCGCGCCCATCACTCATTGGATGCCCTCTGGATAGAGTTCACCGGTGACGCGCAATTCGATCTCCCCGAGGCTCAAGAGGCGAGTATCAAAGCGCTCCGAGACGCGGTCGGACCATCCAATGAACTCGACGCTCGACACACCGGCCTCGGCACTGATGGTGCCCTTGCCATCGCGAATTTCGCACGTCGCGCCGTCGCTCTGGATCTCCAGGGATTCGATCTGGACAGGTGCGTCGTTAATCGTGCGGCCATCCTCGCGCACCCGAAGCAGCTCGATGGTCGCCGTCCAGCCGCCGTGCTTCGCCGAGGCTGCTTCAATGCACCCCTCGAAGTCCCAACGTCCCATGGCAAATTGCCCAGTTACATGGCGAAAATGAAACGGACTCTTTCCTCGTCCGGAGGAGACGTCGCTCGGCGCACCGATCGGGAAGCGACGCCGCAGCCGGTCCGGGCCGCGCCGGCCTTCCGCTGGTGCGGGATCGACGAGCTTACGAATGGCCTGGCGCACCCGACTCTTCATCTGATCGAGCGCCTTTTTATAGCCTTGCTTGTAGTGGTCTTTGAGCTTGGGCGTCGAATCCCAATAATCGTGGCCGGGAGGCTCGGCAAAGCGCAAAAAGTGCTCGACGGCACGATCGTGAGTACGATCCTCGTCGAAGTCTCTGGCTTCCCCGCAGACGAGCATGGCGTGAAATGGTTGTGCTCCCAAAGACAGCCTGCGCTGGTCCCAATATTTGACGACCATCCCCGGGCCGCGAAACATCGCCACATGGTCGCGGAGGCCCGACTCTTCGCCGGGCTGGGCGAGGCGAACGAGCAGCGAAACGGTGGCGTCGACTTCAGGCTCACCACTACGCCGCGGAGGGACAGTCAGCGGGATGTCGACGCGAGCGACATCGCCCGGCTCGGTCAGTCGCTCACCGGCTGAGTGCCGCTGGCGGTAACACTCGATGAACGGGCGCAGATAGGCTACTGCGTCCAGATCGATCACTTTTTCGTCACGTTGGCTATCGACTAGAACACGAAGCGGCCTGTTCTCGCGCACCAGGGCCGGCCAGAAGTTCTCGGCCGCTGAGCGCGCGATGCGGCGGCCAAATTCTTCGGCGCCGGGGGTGTCGTCGACTTCGGGATCACGAAAGCCGAGCACCATGATGCTCGTGCCGCTCGAGTCATCGTGAGTGAGATCGAGACGCTCGCCGATGCCCTTCGCCTGCGCGCCCCACAGCGAATTAGCGCGTTCGCCGTCATAAACGGCGTCGATGACTTTCTTGCCAAACCAGCCCGATCCGGAAAACGAGCGCTCATGTCCTGCAAGCGCGTGATAGGGCAGCTCGGCACGGCCAATGAGCCGCGGCGAGCGGTCCCGGGCGTCGGCCAGATTAGACAGGAACAAGACGGTCGCCAGGCCGGAAAAGGTCCACAGCACCGACTTGCCGAGTCCATAGCTTCCGCCCGCGGCCACGTCCTGTTTGTGACTGAAGAGCTTGTCGCGGCATAGCGCGCAAAAATGGGAGTCGTCTTCGACTTCTTCACCGGGAAGGCCGATGGTGTGGCGGTCCTCGATGGTCAGCACCAGCAGACGCCCTTGGTCATCGAGCCGCTCGAGGCTATCGGCGACGGCGCGTCCCTTCTCGTCGTCCGCGACCGCCTCGAGATGCTCGCGCAGCGTCGGCCAGTCGAGTCCCTCGAGAAACCGCTCGAGTCGCTTGCCTTGAAAGTCTCGGAAGCGAAAGACGACCTCCGCACCATCTTCGAGCGCCTGGTCGTTGGCATTCTGGATGACCTCGCGCACGAAGGTCTCCACGCTGTGATCGAAGGCGTGGGCCGCCGGATCGCCGCCGCTACGCGAGCGGTCGGCGCCAAGTTGCGAGAAGAGCCACCGGGCCATATAGGAACCCCAAAATGAACCAGCCAGTCTGTTGGTGCCACGTTAACTATATGAATTGTCGATGATCTGCGCTGGGTTTTGCAAGCAGCGCGCCTCGCCAACTCATTTGCGTGGCAGGACGATTGCAATTGACTGAAACCAGGAAGGGGGCGGTTTCAGTTTTTGGCCAAAAACTGAAACGGAAGGATGCGCGGGACAGCGGCATCTTCTATTAGAGGCTAAGGCCATTTAGGGGCTGCGAGACGCCAACTGGCTCAGGCTCGCAACCGACGACAACCCGAATGCCGCGAGAGCGCGTCCCCTAAATGGTCCAAAGCCCTTAATAGAGGATGTGAAAGTCCTGCAGGATGTGCGTTCGCACCATGGAACGTTCTGCAGGACAGCGGCATCTTCTGTTAGAGGCTAATGCCATTTAGGGGCTGCGAAACGCCAACTAGCCCAGACTCGAAACCCACGACAACCCGAACGCCGCGGGAGCGCGTCCCGTAAATGGCCCAAGCCCTTAATAGAGGATGCCACGCTCCTGCAGGTTCTACACTCCCCACCGGAGCGACGCCGTTCCTCGCGTCGAAAATCCCGCGAGGCCAACACACCACAACATCAAAACACCCCACTCACCGGACAATGATCAGAGACCCGCTCCACATAAGTCGGGCATGCACCATCGGCATCACACCCAAAGCTATCACACGCCCCGGCAGCCTCGACTGATTGAGTCCCGCCGGT
Source organism: uncultured Bradymonadales bacterium (assembly GCA_964386725.1). Taxonomy (GTDB): domain Bacteria; phylum Myxococcota_A; class Bradymonadia; order Bradymonadales; family Bradymonadaceae; genus CAYLTX01. Next base: position 32,197 of record CAYLTX010000010.1, read on the forward strand.
GCTCAGGATGTGGTCGAGAGGAGTCGTCGGACAATCGTTCGGCCGCTTCCAATACGACGTGCATTCCACGGCCTCCGTCTCCCACCGAAGCCCGGCGGCATCGGCCAGGGCCTCGACCTCGCGGCGGTCGGAGGCGCCGGTGGTATTGAAATCCCCCAGCAAAACCACCTCGTCGCCCGAGGCGACCGCATCTTCGACAACCGGCCGCAGGCGCCGAAGCTGCTCGCGCCGAATCTTCGCGCCGTCGCCGCCCGCCTTCAGATGAACCACGAAGACACGCAGCGTCCGCCTCGCCAACGCACCCTCCGCGCGCAATCGAACCTCGAACGTGGCTCGCGCACCGCGCGTGATGGCCGTCTGGCGGTGCGTGCGCGTCTCCAGAAGCTCGAAGACGTCATCCCGAAAGATCAGCCCAACCCGATGGCGCACGTCCTGGTCGGCAAATAGCACCGTCCACTCCGGCCCCAAGTGCAAATGCACGGCCCTCTCGAAATGGTGCGGCCGCGTAATCTCCTGCACGCCCATCGCGTCCACCTCCAGCGACCCGACCAACTCGAGCGCCTCAGCCGGCTGCCGCTCCGACTTCGGATAGTTCTGAATATTAAACGTCCCCACCTTCACCGACGGCGGCTGGCACAGCAGCAACACCCCCACAACGCCCGCCACGAGCAAGCTCAGCCAGAACCACCGCTTCTTCAGGCAGACGACAACAAGCCGCCAGATGAGCGCGGGCAATGTTTGAGAGCGATGATGTCGCATGCGTTGGCCTGGGGTTGTGAGGTGCAGTGAGACGAGGGTAGGCGGGGGCTAGAGACGTGTCAAAGCGGCAACCATTGGCTCCAGCCGGAGCGACGCCGTCCCTGGCGTCAACGCAACCGGAGCGAAGTCGTCCTTTACGTGTCGATAATGGACGACCAGCTCGACACGACCTAAACTGTGCAGGAGCCGAACTCACTAGGGGGCATCGTGGTAGATACAGCTCGAGCACTTGATTTCGCGACGCAACTTTTCGAACTCGTGGAGCGTACGCGGACCAACTCTACATATAAATACGCCTTGCTGCTGGCGCTCATCGACTGTTGTCAGGAGAGCTTCCAAAAGGATGGCAGCGGGCCGCAGATGCTGACGACGCGGCAGGTGGCCGAGAAGGTGCTAGAGTTGTATTGGCACCAGGCGCGGCAGCATCCCGAGTTGGGCGAGGTTAAGCAGAATCAGGGGGCGCAGGCGCGGATGATTTCGGTGATCGGTGAGTTTCAGCGGGAGCACGCGAAGTCGACGTCGGTTTTTGCGGCGCGGCTGGGTTATCCGGAGGATTATGCGCGGCTTCTCAGTAAAATCGAGTGGCGTTTGATTGAGGAGCCGCTGCCTCGGCTGCAGAGTGTCGGTGATGCGGAGCACGACATCCTCTATCAACTCCACTGGACGGTGTCTGATGTACGCAAGCAAAAGCGCGCGTCGGGCGTGTCGGCTTATCAACAGCGCTACCGGAACGACCCGCAGACTGAGTTGTGGGTGTCGACCAATGGGTTCGATAACCGCATCATGCTCAACGATGGGGTGGGAGATATGCTGGTGCGTCTGGCGCCACTTTTTCGGCCGCTGGTCCGCCGTGAATGGACGCGGCTGGTCGCCCGGCTCAACGATGTCGAGACCGATGAACTCGAGCGATTTTTGTTCGCGTCATTTCGCCAAAACCTGACTCAATTGTGTGAGCCATTGCGGGATGTCCAGGAGGGGCGTTGTTTTTATTGCGAGGGAAGCATGCGCGGCGATGCCGAGGTCGACCACTTCGTCGCCTGGAGTCGCTGTCCAAACGACGACCTTTATAACCTCGTATTAGCCCATCCCACCTGCAATAACGCCAAGAGCGACCATCTCGCTGCATTGCCCCACCTTCGCCGCTGGGTGCGACGCTTTGATTCCAGCACGTCAATCAGCCAGCGTATCAGCGATGTTGCCCGGGATATAGAGTGGCAGTCAGAGCCGGGTCGCTCGTTGGCGGTGAGTCGATCGATTTATCTGCCTCTTCCTCCCGGGACTCCGCTCTGGCTCGAGAAACGCGACGCCTTCGAGCGTGCTAACCCGCGTGAAATTCAAGATGTATTGCAGCAGGTCGAGGCGTGAGCGGCGCGATGCGGTGCCATCCGAGCATTCGGTTTCGCCCCGCTGTTTTATCAGAACTCGCACTTTTGAAGTATGTATGACCCTCGAATTCCTCGAAGCCTACCGCCAAACCACCTACGTCGCCGCCACGCCGCGCGGCGAGCTGCGCATTCGAATCGGCGAACACCACCCGAAACTCGACAAACTCCTCGCCGAGCACGACGCGGAGACGTGGGCGTATATCACCGCCTGGAATCCGAAGTCGGAGCCGCTTACTGAGCAGGAAAATCAGGCGCGCCAGGAGGAGCTCGAGGAGGAGCTTCGCGACGCTGGTTATGCGTTCTTTCGGGGGCAGGGAGAAGCAGACAACGGAGAGTGGCCGCCCGAAGATAGCGTGTTGGTCGCCGGCATCTCGCGGGAGGAGGCGGTGCGCTATGGCCGCAGCTACAGGCAGAATGCCATCGTGTATGGGCGGCGCGGCGAGGCCGCGGAGCTGGTGAGTTGTGAGTGAGTTGCTGCGTCGGAGCTTGTGCTCCTCTCGCATATCGATGAGTCACCTTTTGCCCTCGCAATGGCGGCGGAGGCCCTGCCGATCAGCCACACCTGCTATTAATAGTACAACGTCACTTTCCACGTGGCGCTTCGTCGGTCCAGATGGCCATTGGCTACGTTGCCGTCTCTCGACGATGCTACTCACATCGCCTTTATGCGGTTTAACCGTATGCGAGCCGCCGCCTTGCCACTGACCATCTGGCCTCGCCGAGAGCTACTCACGCCGGAAGTGACGTTGTACTATTAAGGGCTTGGACCATTTAGGGGTCGCTCTCATGCAACGTTCGGGTATTCGGCGGTTACGAACCTGAACCACTTGGCGTCCCGCAGCCCTAAAATGGCCTTAGCCTTAAATAGCGGGCGTTACTGTCCTGCAGGGGGCGCGTTGACGGTGGCCATCGCCGGACACCCAGAGGGTGTAAGTCTTGGCGATGGTCTGGCGGGGTAGAGTAGACGCTGCGCCGAACCAGCACTTATAGTCAGCCTCGTCAGCCAACGTCCGAGCAAGCCATAACACCCCCAAAAGGAGTCCGCCATGCCCCATGATATCGAGTTCTTCTTCGACATTGCTTCGCCGTATAGCTACCTCGCCGCGACCCAAATCGACGCGGTCGCCGAGCGGGCCGGGGCGGCGGTGGAGTGGAAGCCGTTTTTGTTGGGCGGGGTGTTCAAGGCCGTGGGCAATCAGACGCCGGCGGCGCTGCAGCAAAAGGGGGCGTGGGCGATGCGTGACTTGAACTTGTGGGCGGATCAGTACGGGGTGGAGTTTTCGATGCCGGCGCAGTTTCCGATCAACTCGCTGACCACCCAGCGGGCGCTTGTTGCCGCAAAACAGGTTGCTGCCAAGCAGGTAGACGAGGCGAGGTTCCGCAGGTTTGCGCGCACGTTGTACCGGGACCATTGGGTCGATGGGGTCGATGTATCGAGCCCGGAGGCCGTGGCGGATGCTGCGGATCGGGCAGGCTTTGACGGGGCGCAGATCGTCGAGATGACCGTCGAGCAGCCGATCAAAGACGAGCTGCGCGCGCTGACCGAGGACGCCGTCGAGCGCGGGGCGTTTGGGGCGCCGACGTTCTTTGTGGATGGGGAGATGTTTTGGGGCAACGACCGGCTTCAGTTTGTGGAGAAGGCGGCGTGTGGGGAGTTGTAAGGGCGCGGGAGCGCGGAGATGCGATGCCAGGGACGGCGTCGCTGCGGTTGGCGTGGGTATGGAACCGTGAACGTGCACGTGCACCTGAACGTGAACCGTCGTACCCCCTGCGCATAAGGTCGCTCGAGCGTCAACGGCTCGAAGTGGGGTGGGTCGTTTGATCGAAGCTGCGTCGTTTTGTTGGTCGTGCTGCAGGTTTAACTGCGGTTCACGTGCACGTGCACGTGCACGGGGCGCCGGGGGCGCCGAGGGCGCCGAGGGCGCGGGAGCGCGGAGATGCGACGCCAGGGACGGCGTCGCTGCGGTTGGCGGGAAGATGCGGAGTGTGGTGATGGTCAGGCGCGCTGTGCCTCGACGAGCACTGCACCTGCCATGCTCTCGCCCGACGGGCGGACGAATTTCAGGTCGAGCGAGAGCTCTCGGCCGTCCAGCGTCCTGGTGCGCACGTCCTCTAGCCGTAGGTCCTGTGTCGAATCGAGGGCGTCACGATTCGGGAAGTGGGACGCGTCATCGGGGAAGAAGTGGTCGAGCGTGCGGCCTGTCAGCAGTCGGTCGCCGTCTTGGCCGAGCATCTGCTCGAAGGCCGCGTTGGCCCACAAAATTCGCCGGTTCTGTATCACGAAGACGGGAAGACTGAGCGCATCGAGCAACTCGACCGACATTCGGGGTGCGCTGGGGTTGTCGACGGGGGCGTCGGGCGTCTTCTGGCGAACCGAGGCGACCGTCATCTGCTTGCCCGCCACGGATACCGGGGCGAGGCTGATTTCTACGGTGACTCGAGACCCGTCCTTGTGGAGTCCTTCGAGCTTCAGCCCCGAGTTCATGGAACGGCTGGTCGGGTGCTGCTGATACGTTTCGCGCGTGGCGACATGGGCGCTGCGCTTGGCTTTCGGGATCAATATCTCGATCTTCTGGTCCTGCAGTTCTTCTCGGGTCCAGCCAAAAATCTCGGTGGTCTGCTCGTTTGCGTAGACGATGGTGCCGGTGTGGTCGACGCCGAGCACGGCGTCGGGAGACATCTTTGTGAGGAGACTCTCGCGGTGCATTCGCGCGGCGCGGCCGAGTGCTCGTTCGACGCGCTCTTCGAGGTCCGGATTCGGTCGAGGTAACGAGTTCAGCAGGGTCTCGGCGTTGGTGGCGCCGCGGTTGCGCAGCTCCCATTCGATCATCGACTCGACCGCACGCTGCAGACCCTGGCGTGCCTCTTCATTGTCGGGACGCACTTCGAGTGCCTGCTCGAAGCCCATGCGACAGGCGCCGAACATCGGGTAGAGTTCGCTCCGGGAGACCTGCTCGTCGGTGGCGACCTTCTTCTGGAGCCCCACCAGCTTCGAGCGGGCGATCTCGGCCATTCGCCACGAGATCTGGGAGTCCATAAAGTCGCGCAACGCCTTGCGAAATTCGACCACGCTTCCATAGCGGTCCTCCGGCTGCCTCGCCATGGCCTTGGTGGCGATTCGTGCGAGCTCTTCGGGGACATCAAAGTCATATTGTGGGGGCTCGCACGCATAGGCCGCATGGAGGACTTCGAAATAGCTATTGCCCTCGTTGAGCACCTCACCGGTCAAGATTGTGTGGAGGCACGCCCCCAGAAGGAAAATATCGGTGCGCCGGGAGAGCTCGGCGAACGACGGGGCGGCCATCTCGGGGGCCATATAGGCGGGGGTCCCTTCGGCGGCCCGGTTCGGAGACCCGCCGGCTGCGTCCTGCTGTTGGGCGTCGACCTGCACGGCGATGCCCCAATCGAGCAGATAAACCTCACCGTATTGACCGACGATGATATTCGACGGTTTGATGTCTCGATGGATGAAACCCTGGTCGTGGGTATACGAGAGCGCGTTGCAGACCTGAATCAAGATGTGGATATGCGACTCGAGCTGACTTTCGGCAGCGAATGCCTCCGGAAGTTTATCGAAGTCTTCGAGGAGTTCGGCGAGCGTGGCGCCTTCGACCAGCTTCATGACGATCGCCGGGTGATCGTCGTCGTCACGGCCGAGTGTGTAGATGGGCACGATATTCGGATGCTGGAGCCGACCGGTGATCCACCCCTCTTCGAGCAGCAAACGTCTGTGGCGTTCGCTGCGCTTAGTTGCCTTCAATCGTTTGACGGCCACATCACGTCCGATCGGATGTTGGTGTGCCACGAGGATCTCGCCCATTCCTCCTTCGGCGAAGGTATGGAGGAAGTCGATGCTCTGCCTGCGTTCTCCGTCGATCTTCGGATTGAGCGGCAGCAGGGTATCCAGCGGTGACGCCTGGTGTCGCGGGAGGGTCTTCGGGGTCTTGTGTCTGCGCGACTGACGGCTGTCGAAGGCCTCGCCGGAGTCGTCGGCAATGGTCTTCCAGTACGCTTCCAGGTCTTCTTGAATTAAATCGTCCATGCCCCCGTGTCCTATCTCGGTCATAGCCCAGTTGATGATAAAGAGGAGAACGAGATTGTAGTGATCGAGTCGATGCTCCGCAACAAAACGAAGGCTGGCGGCGTCGCTCCGGTTTCGCGACGACGCCAGGGACGGCGTGGCTCCGGTGTCGCGTAGTTTCGGCTTCGATTTGCCACGAGCTTCTGCGATAAGACTTCTGCGACAAAAAAGGCGCACTGCGCCAGCTCCACGACCGTCTCGGACTTGCCATGTATCGACAGTTTTTATTGTTTATCGCCGCCGCATCGATCCTTGGGTGCGCCACCCCGTCGGAGGCCGACGCTCCTTCCAGCACCGGCGAAGACGACCCGCCGGCCGTCGAGGAGTCGGACGTCGAGGAGTCGGACGGCGAGGAGTCGGACGGCGAGGAGTCGGACGAGGCGGGGTCGGCCGGTGAGGAGTCGGCCGTCGAGGAGTCGGACGGCGAGGAGTCGGACGAGGCTGCAGAAAGCGCGGCCGAGGCCGACCACCGCGCCGCGTACGACAAGCCTCCCCCTTACGATCGCGAATACGATATCTCCGAAGTCTTCAACAAAATGTGCGCCGGCTGCCACGGCGAAGCTGGCGACGGTGACGGACCCGACGGGAACGGGCTGGCCTACGACACACCCGCCGACGAGTGGAATAACGGCCCGACCATCGACGGCATTCTGCTGACGCTCGAAGACGGCGTTCACGGCACGGCGATGCGCGACTTTCCAGAGTTCAAAAACGTCGACCGGGAAAAGCTCGCCGAGTATGTCCTCGATCTGCGACAGGCTCTGATAGATCGCTCGGAGTGAAAATGCTGCTATTCTGCAGAACGTTCCATCGTGGGAATGTACATCCTGCAGATCTCGCACATCCTCTATTAAGGGCTTGGGCCATTTAGGGGACGCTTACTCGCGGCGTTCGGGCTTGTGAGGGTTGCTTACTCGCGGCGTGCGGGTTTGTGAGGGTCGCAAACCTCAGCCAACTCGCATCATGCAGCCCCTAAATGGCCTTAGCCTTTAATAGCGGACGTTGCTGTTCTGCAAGATGTTCGCAGCCATCGCCACGTTCACCAACGACGCCGCAGAAACGCCACGCCTACGAGCCACAGCAACAATCCGCCGGCCGGCTGAGCCGGGCCGCCGTGGCTGCATGCGCAGCCCGAGGTCGTGGTGGCTTGCGTGCTCGAATTGTCGTGAGTGGCGTCCGAGGGCTGCTCGGCGTCGGCGCCGGCGTCGCTGCCTGCGCCTGTGTCGGGCGAGCTGGTGTCCGGGGTCGGGGCGGTGTCGGCTTGGCCAGTGTCGGGGTGGCCGGCGTCGGACTGGCCAGCATCAGAATGACCAGCATCAGAATGACCGGCATCAGCATGGCCGGCGTCTTCGCCGGGGTCGTCGGGCGTTGTTGGCGGCGGGTCGACGAGTTGGATGGTGGTGTAAAACGCCGGGGAGTTCCAGCCGTTGGGGACGCTCCATTCGGGGCCCTGGATGTCGGTGCCGGAGCCGTCGAGCGGCGAGGTGGCGCAGTCGAAGCGGCTGTAGCCGCGGGCGCAAAGGTCGGCCGTGCCGTCGCCGTCGACGTCGGCGGTGCGGATGGTCGCGTGGTACATGATGTGGTCCCAGTCGCCGTCGTTGGACCATTCGGGGCCCTCGACGGTGGGGCCGAAGGCGTTGGACGGCCCGCCGCCGTCCTCGTTGGCCACCCACGGATTGCAGACCAGCCGGTCGTTGGAGCGGGCGCAGGCGTCGAGGTCGCCGTCGCCGTCGATGTCGGCCAGGCGGATGGTCGAGGTGTTGTCGTAGTCGTCCCAGCCCCAGGTATTCGGCCACAGGTCGCCGCCGTAGGCGCCGCTGAAGCCGTCCCCTTCGGAGAGGTGGCAGCGAAACCCGCTCGCCCCGCGGGCACAGAGGTCGGCGAGCCCATCGCCGTCGACGTCGGCGAGCCGGACGGTTGGCCAGTAGGGCAGCTTGTTCCAGCCGCCGGCGTCGCTCCAATTGGGCCCGCTGATCTCGGTGCTGAAGTCGTGGCCGTCGGACAGCCAGCAGCGCATGCCGTCGGCGGTGCGGGCGCAGACGTCGGCTGTGCCGTCGCCGTTGACGTCGGCCAGGCGGATGGTCCCGTAATATTCGGGTTCGTCGAAGCCCTCGGCGTTCGACAGCGCCTCGAGGGTGGCGCTGCGGCCGGAGAAGCCGCCGGCGTCGCCCGGCTCGCTATTGCTGAAATAGCAGTGGAATCCGGCGGCGGCGCGGGCGCAGAGGTCGTCGCGGCCGTCGCCGTTGACGTCGGCCATCGCCAGGCTCGAGTAATAGCTGGCCGAGCTGCCCCAGCCGGTGTCGTCGGAGAGTTCGGGGCCGTCGAAGTGCGAGCCGAAGCCGTCGCCCTCGGACAGATAGCAGCGGACCCCGTCGTTGTAGCGCACGCAGACGTCGGCGCGGCCGTCGCCGTCGAGGTCGCCGAAGCGGATCGTCGAGTAGTTGGCCGGGTCGTCCCAGCCCTCGTCCTGCAGCCAGGCCGGGCCCTGGACGCGCGTGGCGAAGGTGCCGCCCTCGGAGGTGTAGCATTCGAGGCCGTCGGGGCCGAGCGAGCAGGCGTCGGCGAGGCCGTCGCCGTCGATATCGGTGGTGGTGGATTGGCCGCGCGCGCCGACCTGGAGGGCGGCCTCGTCGTAGGAGCGGTCGCACGCGCCCGGCTCGCCGGACCCATTGGCGTAGACCGCCAGGTGGTTGGCGACCACGCGCTGGGTGCCGTCGGAGGGCTGGTTGGCCACGCCGACGCCGTCGATCCACATTGCGCTCGAGCCGCCGCCGTCGAAGTTGACCGCCGACCACGCGCCCAGGCCCTCCATCAAATTGGCCAGCTCGACGCAGGTCATGCCGCGGCTGGAGGTGCTGCGGCCGTCGACGACCGCCAGGTAGAGCGTGCGCCGGTCGCGAGACAGCCCCATCGCCGTGCGCGGGTGACGCTGCGAGCAATGCGACGGCTGGGACGGCGGCGAGGTGATCGCCTGGCCGTCCTCGACCAGCGTGCCCAGCCCGGAGACCACCGATTGCATCCAGTCCTCGGGGCCGCGGGTCTCGTTGTCCCCGGAGAACTCGACGCGGTCTCTGGAGAATGCCGCGTAGGCGTTCGCACCGCCGTCGGTGGTGCCCGACCAATGCTCGCCCTCGCCGATGGCCAGCCCGCTGGTGCTATAGGTCGAATAGCCGAAGAAGTCGCCGTTGACCGCCGCCTGCGCGCCGACCGACTGCGCGAACGACGACGGCGTCTGCTGGCGCTCGGCCGACTTGGTCGCTCGCACGCCCACCCCGTTTGCGCAGAGGTCGATCTCGAGGGCGTTGATGCGGTTGGGCTCGGAGGTGGTTCGGTACAGCCGGCGCATGCCCGGATGCGGCGTCGACCAGGAGTCGCCGGCGGAGGCCTCGGGCGGGCTGCTCAGGCCGACCAGGCCGATGAGAAAGAAGACGGCCAGGCCTGCTGCGAGGGGGCTAGATAGTCCGCGTGGTCCGGAAAGTTGACGCCATTTTGCATACATAAAAACACCCGCGCTGATCGTTGCCTTGTCTAGCTAGGCACGATTAGCAGCGGGGGTTGGGGGCGTCAACGGCTCGAGTCGGGCTATGTCGTTCGACCGAGGCAGTGTCGATATGCTGAGCGCGTAGCAGGTCTAACTACGGTTCAGGTTCACGTGCACGTTCACGTTCACGGGGTGATCTCGCGCCGTCCCGAGGGTGGTGCCGAGGAGCGCTTTGTCGTGCAGTTGAAGAATACGGCCTCGTGTTCAACTTGATCGATGGTCCTTTCTCTCAACTGAGGACACTTTTGATGAAGACCCGATTGAAGAGTTTGTTGGCCATGTCGGCCGCCACTGCGCTCGTTGCAATGATGGCCGCATGTGCGGGGCCGCAACAGCCCGAGGACGCGCAACCTGCCGAAGAGGCATCTTCCGAGGAGACACCTGCCGCCGAGAAGATCCAGGAGGCCAAGGAGGCGGCCGAGGCCGAGGCGAATCAGCCGCCCGAGCCCGGCGCAGAATGGGGTTATGGGGCCGACAACGGGCCGGCCCAGTGGGGCACGATCGACCCGGCGTTTGCGATGTGCGACCTGGGCAAGAATCAGTCGCCGGTCGACTTCACCGATACGCTCGAGGCGCCCGGCCTGCCAGATCCGGCACTCTCCTATGACCAAGACCCCAGCGAGCTCGTTCACATGGGGTTCGCGCTGCAGGTCAATTATCCGGAGGGCAATCAGCTGACCGTCGGCGGTGAGAGCTATAACCTGCTGCAGATGCATTTTCACACCCCCGGCGAGCACACCGTGGAGGGCGACGAATTCGCGCTCGAGGCCCACTTCGTCCACGCTGACGAGGACGGCAACCTCGCGGTCATCGGCGTCCTCTTCGAGGAGGGCGAGGCCAACGAACAGCTCGACGTGCTCCTGGAGAATCCTCCCACCGAGAAGGGCCAGAAGGTCTCGCTCGTCGACGCCGGCTTCGAGTCCACCGAGATGCTCCCGGTCACCCGCGACCACTATCGCTACAACGGCTCGCTGACCACCCCGCCGTGCTCGGAGGGTGTGCGCTTCTTTATCCTGAGCGAGCCCGTCAGCGCGTCGGCCGAGCAGGTCGAGGGTATCCGTGAGGCCGTCGGCCACGACAACGCCCGGCCGGTGCAGCCGACCAATGCGCGGATTATTGCGGAGTGAGCGAGAGAACGACCCCTAAATGGTCCAAGCCCTTAATAGTAGGTGTGAGGGTTCTGCAGGGTGATCGATAGCTCAATGAACGATCTGCAGAGAAGTAGCACCCGCTATTAAAGGCTAAGGCCATTTTAGGGCTGCGGGACGCTACTTTTTGGGTGGTTGTCCCGCAAAGCCGATCGCCCTCGCATCATCGTCGGCCATCTCCTCACGCGCTGCCTCCTCGAGCAGCGCCATCGTCACCGCTCCCTCGGCGCGGGCTGCCCGGAACGCCGCTTTGAAGACGGCGTTTTTATCGTATGGCGAGTAGAAATCGCACGCTACACATAAACGCCGTCTGCCGTATAATGGCCTCGCTATGCACTTCTTTTAGCGAGGCACCCATGCCCTCGGAGCTCGGCAGCATCATACGCAAGGCGCGCAAGGAGCAGGATATCGGCGTGCGTGAGCTCGCCCGGCGCATCGAGCGCTCCGGGTCGTTTATCGTGCGGCTCGAGAAGGACGATCCGCCGCCCTCGGTCGCCGAGGATACGCTGCAGGCGATCGCCGCGGAGCTCGACCTGGACCCCGACCAACTCATCACGCTGGCCGGCAAGACGCCCTCCGACGTGCGTCCGGAAGATGCCTACGAGGTTGCGTTATACCGCAGCGTCAAAGAGCTCGACCCGGAGCAGCGCAAGATGCTCGAGAATTACGTCGAGCGGCTGCGCGTCGGCGATGAAGAAAGCGACGATGCAGAAAGCGATAAAGAATGAGCATGGAGTTTCCGTTTTTGGAAAGAGAGGCCATCGAGGCCGAGGCGCTCGAGCTGTGTTGTGACGCATTCGGCGAGCCGCCGCTGGGGCCGATGAATCTCGACGCGCTGCTCTTCGACCATCTGTACGAGGAGCACGGGCTCGCCTTCTTCAAAGACCGTCCGCTGGGCAAAAATGGCGAGCAAGATGTGCTCGGCATCACCTACCCACTCAAGAATGAAATTCACGTCGACAGCACGCTCGCCGAGTCCGGCCATCTGGGCCGATACCGGTTTACGGTGGCCCACGAGATCGGCCATTGGGTGCTGCATCGGCCCTTATTCCTGGCGGCGCTTGGGGAGTACCAGGGCGAACCAGATGTGCATATGGTCACCCTCGAGCGCGACATGGTCACTACTGAGAAGAAGTATCGGCCCGAGGAGTGGCAGGCCAATCATTTCGCGATCAGCTTGCTGTTGAACGACCACGCGCTGGGCATCGGCTTCGAGTCGCGCTTCGGCGAAAAGCCGCTGGTATTCGAGGCCCGTCACGACAGCAAGAACGACGAATTCGAGTCGCTCCGTGAGTACTCCCGCCACGTCGCCATGGCCGAGCGCCCCGGCTTTCCGCCGCTCGCCGAATTCTTCCAGCTCTCCGTCGAGGCGACCGCGATCGCCCTCGAGGAACGCGGCTACGTCGTCGCCGGTGAAGAAACTCCTTGACGGTCGGGACGAACTCGTTTAGTAATACGTAAACGCCAACAGCAAGGGCGGGGCTCTCTTTTTTTGCTCACGTCGATGCCGGTCGTTTAGTGTTCAGTAAACAAGCAGGGAGAGGACAATGCTACCAATCAACGGGGCCATCTGTGGGGCGCTCTTCGCCGCGACCAGCCGAGCAGTCAGCGGTGAGCTCGAGCTGTCTGACGAGGCGCGCGCCAAACTCGACGGCGCGCGCGACAAGATCGAGGAGATGTCGGAGCTCGTCGGCGATCTCTCGCCGACCAAGCCGGGCACCTGGGGGCGTTTTGTGGGGCGGTTCATGGACCAGACCTTCCAGACGACCCGTCGCTTCGAGACGGCGGACAAGGCGCGCCAGGCGCACGGCTTCGACACGCCGTACTTCGTGCCGAAGTCGCTGCTCCGAGACCTGTGCAGCGGGTGCAAGAGGCACCGACTGTACCGCGATGATGTCTGCGAATTGGTCTTATTGGAGTTGGCGGAATCGATCGTGGTCTGCGTCGAAGATCCTCATAACGTCGGCGAAGCCCCGGTGCTCTATTACCGCGGCGAGGCGGACGCTCGCGCGGACGTCTCCACCGCATTGGGGGCTGCGTTCTGGCAGAATCGGCGATCACTCTTATTGGACCAGGCAAAGGGCGAGGTCTCCTCGCGAGACTTCGATCTGAGCGGCTTCGAATACCACGGCGAGCGCACCGAGCTCATCGAGCAGTGGCGGAAGTTCCGCGAGAAAGGCATCCGGCGAAACGTCCTGCTCCAGGGGCCGCCCGGCTGCGGCAAGACGACGCTATGTTGCCACGCGGCGCGCGAGCTCTCCGAGCGCGTGCTGCTCATCAGCCCCGAGTGTATCGGCGAGACGCACCTGACCAGCTGGATCGCTCTGCTCGAGATGCTCGACCCCGAGGTGCTCATCATCGACGACGTCGACCGCCTCGAGGGGATTCGCGGCTACGACCTGGAAGACAAGCTGCGCTTTTTCGAGGAGGGCTATTGCGACATCCCGATCGTGCTATTTACCTCCAACGACTATACCCGAATCCCGGCGGCGATGCGCAGGCCCGGGCGCATCGACCAGATCATTCGCTTCGACGAGCCGTCGGCAAAGGTGCGCCGGACCATCGTCACCGAGCTGGCCGAGCGTGAAGGCGTAGCGGTCCCCGACGAGCAGATGCCTCGGCTGCGCCATTTGCTCGAGGAGTTCTCGGCCGCCCATGTCGTCGAGGCGCTTCGGCGGGCGAAGGTGCGTGGCTGGAGTGACAGCCGCGCCGACGACGCCACCTTTCGGCTCCAGCGCGACTTCGACAGCCAATCCGATTGGCTGCGCGTACACGGCTTTCGCCACCTGGACGTCGGCGCTGACTTCGTCTTTCGCGAGGTCTTCGAGATGGCCAGCACCGAGCTGGCCTATAAGGACGACCACGACCGGCTCTTTCGGGTCGAACTCCCCAACGGCGCCGAGCTGTGCATGGAGGACAGCGAGCACCGGCACGGCTGTAACACGATCTACTTCCGCAAGGAGATCGACGGCAAAGAGGCGATGTGCCGCGGGGTCGCCGAGCTCTTCTGGCGCAACCGAGACGCGGTGCTCCTGGACGCCGTCGAGCGCGACGAGGTCAACTGCCAGGAGCTCGCCTTATCCGGCCACGACTACTACGGACCGCTGGTCGAGAATATCGCGCGATGGACCGCGTTTCGCGACGCCGGGCTCCGGCGAAACGTGCTCATTCAGGGGCCGCCCGGCTGCGGGAAGTCGACGTTCTGCATGCACGCCGCCCGCGAGTTGTCCGAGCGTACGGTCATGCTGACGCCCGACTTCTACGACTCGATTCGCTGCGGGGATTGGCGCTCGTTGGTCGAGCTGCTCCAGCCGGAGCTGGTCATCATCGACGATGTCGACCGCGTTCAGGGGCACAGCCTCGAGGCGAAGCTTCGCCTCTTCGAGGAGGGCTACTGCGAGATTCCCTTCGTCCTATTTACCTCGAACGACCACACCAAGCTGCCGAGGCCGATGCGCCGGCCCGGCCGCATCGACCAGATCATCGAGGTCGACGCCCCGTCCAAGGAGCTTCGCTGGAAGCTCATCCGCGAGATGGCTGACCGCGAGGGCGTCGATGTCCCCGACGACCAACTCGCCGGCCTCGACGACATCCTCGTCGGCCAGTCCACCGCCCACCTGGTCGAGGCGCTCCGGCGCGCCAAGATCTGCGGCTGGGACACGGCCGAAGTCGAGGGCGACTCGACCTTCGAGACGACCGCTGAAGACGACAGGGAGATGCAGACATGGGCGTAACGACAGAGATCCTACGACAGTTTTTACGGGTCCTCGGCCGTCAGCAGGTTGCCGCTGAGCCGGGGCCGCTCTCTACCCAGGAGGCCGTTAAGCGGACCTTCATCAGGATCGAGAATGACTATTCACGCGCCATGGAAGGCCATTTAGGGATCACGAGCGGCTTGGAAGAAATCGACGACACGATTCACGGATGGCGGCCGGGGGAATTGGTGATCGTCACCGGCGAGGTTGTGGGAGGCACACGGCCACTGCTCATGCAGCTTCTATTGCACAACGGGCTCGACGAGCGGTTGCCATGCGCTCATCTCTCACCGCGGCGGGCGACAGAGCGAGGGGTGATCGATCTTCTATGTGAGCTAAGCGGACTCGAGCAGTTGTGGCTTCGCATCGGCTCGCTGTCCGAGACGCAATGGGCGAGACTGATAAAGGCGGCCGGATTGCTCAGCGAGGCGAAGATATTCTGGGACGACACGCCGTGGGCGTCGACGGCAAAGCTCGTCGAACGGTGCCACATGATGGTCGAACGCGAGAATGTCGCCGTGATCTTTGTCGAGGACCTCCAGCGCCTGTGGGGCCATCGCAGTCGAACTGCCGTCGCCGATGAGCGCGCCTACGGGGTTCTTCGCGCTCTCAAAGAGATGGCCGTCGACCTCGACATTCCGGTCATCGCCTTTGCCGCTCCCAGGGCAAGACGCTCACTCGACGAAGCAGAGCCTGCCGCGCAGCTAACCCTCGCAGACATAGCCGGCGCAGACGCCATCGCCGAGTGGGCCGACGAGATCTACCTCGTCTCCCAAGACCTCCCCGAGCGGGTCGACGGCAAGGAACTCGACGGCGTCCTGCTCGAATTCGTCAAAACGAGAGTGCCGGATCGGCGCTCGGCCCTGCTCGAATACCGCGGCCGAACCGGCTCGTTTCGTAGCTAGAATCATCCGTGTCCGAGGAGAAAAAATGACCACGCTCAGCAAGTTGGACGGACCCACCGATGAGTGGGCTGAAGAGCATCGCTGGAGACATGGCGACATCTTCGAATTACTCGTGCCCCCCGACGAGGCGCCTCAGGTGATGATGCTACCTGTCTGGGGTTGGGCGGAGGCCATCTATCGATACCGCCTTCTCTGGCGGCCCGAGGACACGGACACGATCGACGAGATGGCTTTCGACGTCTTCGAGGGGCCGGGCGGGCGCGTGTTTGTCGTGCACAGTTGCGATGGATTCAACGACCGCGTCGACGGCGTGTGCGGCGACTATATGCAAGACCGCAGCACGCAGGTCTGGGAGGCGCCGGCACGCGTGGCCGAGCCGCCCCGGAGCCTGGTCGATATCGGCACCCGCTCCGACGTGCAGAACTGGCTCGTCGATGGCGTGGCCCCGATTATAGCCCGTTGGGCTAGTACAGTGGATATGAGCGCAACGGGTCTCATCGAAGAGGCCAGCGTCGTAGACCACGGCGAGCTCTCTGATTGGCTGCTCGAGGCGGCCGAGTGGATCTACGAGGAGGCGACCTTCGGATGGTCGCAGCGTGACATTATCGTCTCGGACACGCCTCGGATGGTCGCCCACTACCCGGCCGGGCGTTACCGCAGGGGGACCGGCGCGACCTGGGCGTTCGCCTACGACGGCTGCGTGGCCGACCAGAACTTTCTGCTGGTGCTATTCTGCGAGAAGTCCAGAGCCGGGGAGTTGGAGCAACGGGCCCAGGTCGTCTGGGCCGAAGACATCGAGCAAGCCGTGGGCGCCAGAGGTGAAGAGGACGGACTGCTCGCGCTCATCGGATGGCAGCTCTTCGATTGGCACGCCGCGACGCTCGAGTCGGCCATCCCCTTTTGAGCTTACAGTTTTTGAGCTTATAGTCCGACCGAGGTGTAGCGCGCTGGCGCTAAGAAAACGCGTAACCTATGGTGCGATTACTCAATTTAACGACCCCAAAAATGCTGCAGAGGGAAATGAATGGCTGACACACCCATCTACTTTTTTCACGGGCTCGAATCAGGCCCACACGGTACCAAATACAACCGCCTGAGCGAGGACTACGAAGTCGTCTCACCCGACTTCGAGGGCATGATGGATATCTGGGAGCGCCTCGAAAAAGCCGAGCGCATCACCGAGGGCATGACCGACCTCGTCGTGGTCGGCTCCTCCTTCGGCGGCCTGCTCGCCGCGCTCCTCTACTCACGCCACCCCGACCGCTTCCACGGCTACGTGCTCATGGCCCCCGCGCTGTACAAAGAGGCCGCCGAGCAGGTCGAGCGCATGCCCGACAACGCCATCGTCATCCACGGCGTCCACGACGACGTCGTGCCCATCGACGCGGTCCGAGACAAATGCGCCCAATTCGGCGTCGAGGTGACCGAGGTCGACGACGACCACCCTCTGCACGGCTCGCTGGAGTTGATGGTTGAGGCGGTGCAGAAGATTGTTTAGGTCGCCTCGGATGACTCTGCCAATTGGGGATCGTCGGCATGAAGCGTTTCCAATGATGAGGTCTTGCCGTATTCACGCTCGGCCAAGCGGTCTCGAACACCAGAGTAGCGGCCGGCGCTGTTGGCTGCACCGCCATCGAAAACGGCCTGGCTGCCAAAGAGGGTCACCGACTCTTTGGCGCGGGTGATGGCCGTGTACAGAATCTCGCGGGTCATCAACGGGTGGACGGCCTTCTGGTCGTCGGCGCCGGGGACGTCGAGCAACGCCGGCAAGACGACGCCGACGTGGTCGTATTCAGAGCCCTGGCTCTTATGAACGGTCAGGGCGTAGGCATGTTCGAGCTTGTCCTTGATGCGGCCGAAGGGGACTGCGCGGAAGCCATCGCCGTCGGGGACGACCACGCGCTTCTTTGCGCGCTGGGCGGCATCGGCCTGTTCCTCGGGCAGCAAGGTATACAGCACAATCCCGACATCGCCGTTAAATACATCGGCGTCGTAGTCGTTTCGGGTGATCATGACCGGCTCGCCTTCTTCAAATCGATCCGCATCACCGAGGCCGTGGGCGTCGACGTATTTTCTGTGCAATAGCCAATTGAGCCGATTGGCCCCGGAGTCGAGCACACGCGTGATGCATAGGAGCTGAGCGCGCTTCATTTTGTCGAACAGCGCCTCGAGCTTGGCGGTGGCCGCTTCAGTAAAGCCACCGTCGTGGGTCTGCGTGAATACCGTTCGACTTCGGTGGGGACGCTCGGGTGTCAAGAAGGAGTAATGCGTCCTCCACCATTGGTCGACGAAGACGTCTAGCGCGTCTGTCGGCTGTTCGTCCGCATCGATCCAACAGACGCCGGGCTCATGGTCCGGCGCGGTACTTCGTTCGATGAGGCCGTCGGCGATCAGTTCCGTGAGCGATGTGGCCGACGAGCCGTCGCGCACATTGTCGGCGACTATGGGGATGTCGAGTGCGGGGTCGCCTTTGGCGCCTTGGACGCGGAAGTTGTGCTGGAGCACCGAGGTGCATTGTAGCCGCTCTCCGGCCGGGTTGGTCGCCGAGAGGTCGTGAAAGACCGCTCCGGCCTGGACGGCGGGAAGTTGGCCGGCGTCGCCCACCAGTAGCAGCCGGGCGTCGTCGTCCAATGCGTCGAGCAGGGCATCCATCAGGCTGAGATCGACCATCGATGCCTCGTCGACGACCACAAGCTTGGCGGACAGCGGGCTGTCCGCATTTCTGCGGAAGGTCTTGAAGTACGGCGAGTAGCCGAGCAGCCGATGCAGGGTTTTCGGCTCCTCGAGACCGTCGCGCAACTCGACGAGCTTGTCGGCAAGGTGCGAGTTTGGTCCCTCAGAATGCGCCTTCCGGACGTCACTGACCTGGGCTTCGACCGATTCCCATAGCCGTTTGGCAGCCTTTCCGGTCGGTGCGGCCAAGGCAATCTCGCTCGGATCGAGCCCGCCTGCGTCGCCGTCGAGGAGTTGCAAGACGCGCAGAATGGCCAGCACGATCGTCGTCTTTCCCGAGCCGGCTCCGCCGGAGACCACCGAAAAGCGCCGCGGCAAGACACGATCGAGCACATCGAGTTTTTCGAGCCTTTCGTTCCCATCCATCGGGAAAGGCATCACGTCGAGCACGGCGTCTATATGCGTCTGGGCGTCGCTCATGATCACGCCGGAGACGTCGCCGAGCATCTGGGCAATTTTGTCGGCTACGGACGCCTCCATTGTCGCGGTCTGATGGGTATATAGGGCGCCGCGGTCTATGGTGATGGGGGAGTAGTCACTCGGAGCACCTACCAGAGGCGCCAGGGTCCCGATGTCGAGCGCAGATTGGAAGTCATCGAGAACCTTGTCTGCGGATAAACGCAAGACCTCACCGGACTCGTCCAGGCGATGGGCGGTCTCCAAGAGGGTTTCGAGCAGCGAACTCAAGCCCGTTCCGTGTCGGCCACCCTCGAGGGGCACACCGGTGCTCCCCTGGGAGATGGCAGTGACCACCGCACAGGCGACCAGACGAGCCGCGCGTTCGACGACCGGGGTGGGCTTGTCGAGCAAGCCGAGGACCTTCTCGACCGTCCATACGCGGTGGCTGGAGACTTGTAACTCGTCGAGCGCCCGCCCTAGCAGTTCCGCCTCGCGCACTTGTTCGTGCGTATCGGAGTCGAATCGCGCTTTGATGGTTCCCGCTGCGATCAAATTCGTCATGATGTGAATCCTTGCAGTGTATCCGCGAGGGCGGTGTCATTCTGGGTGAGCGAGGCGTGCAGGCTTTCGATGGCCGACCACGGCACACGCTCGAAGACGTAGCCATCGCCGGGTTGGCCGGCGGGCATGCCGCGAAGGAAGAGATAAAAGAAGCCGCCGAAGTCACGCTCGTAGGCTTCTTTGGTCGTGATGCCCAGCATGCGCATCAGCGCGACGGTGTAGACCGCCGCCTGTTCGCGGTACTCCGCCTCGATATGTCGTTGCAACGTCGCGGTGTCATAAGCCGCGCCGCCGATGCGTGTGTCGCTCTTCCAATCGGCGAAATAGACTCGTCCGTCTTCGTCGTCGAAGAGCAGGTCGATCTCGCCAATCAGGTAGCCGTCTTTGGCCTCGAATCCCTTGGGCGGCGTTTCGCCGAGTGTCTTTGCCGTGGCGTCGGGCAACGGCAGGACGAAACCGACCTCACGGGCGGTGTGTTCGAAGGCGAGTTCTTTGAGGGCCGGCAACGTCTTTGAGTCGGCTTTCAGGGGAACCTGCAGTGCGTTGAAGGCCATGCTGGCGACATAGGGTAGATATTTGAGATCGAAGTCGAAGGCTTCGAGCTGGCCGGCGATGATCTCCTCGATGCTCTCGTCTCGTTGAGGGTCGAGCGTTTGTAGCCAATCATCGACAGTGGTCGCATCGGCGACCGTACTGAAGTCGATGAACTCCATGATCATATGCAGGCACGAGCCGGCGTTGATGCTCTTGGGCAGCGGATGTTCGAAGCCGCTGGCATCCTCGACTGCATCTCCGCGGTCACTGCTGTGTTGGGCGAGCGAGGAGTATGACTCCATGATGCGCTGATTTTGCTTTCGGAGTTCGCCGAAGGTCTTGTCTCCGCCGGGTTTGGAGGGCGGCGTTTCGGCAATGAGCTCAGCGTAATCATCCAGACATTCGGCAGACTCGAGCCGATCGGGCACCGGCTCGCTGATGTCGACATCCTCGAGGGTGAACTTGCTGACCTCGAAGCCCGGGCGCCCGTCGAGAGCGTCGATGCCGCCCATCGCCTCGATGGTGTCAGCGATAGGCTGCAGCGCCCATTTCTGCCCGTGTGCTCCCAGAGCGCCGGATTGGACGGAGGGCAGGTAGACCTTTGCTTTGGCGCGGGTGATGGCGACGTAGAAGAGGCGTTCGAGTTCGAGGAGGACTTCCTCGTCGTAGCGCTCGTCGAGCGCGATTAGCTGTGCGCCCCCTTGCTTCTTCTCGACCTTTTTTCGCTTTTTGCTGCTCTGAGTGACGTAGGGAAATGCGATTGTCGTGGCGTAGTCGTTATGCTCGCTGGAACCCGACAGGATGCGAGTCTTGATGTGCGATGCCTTCGACGCGCGGGCCGAAAAGCCGCCACACAAAAAGACCACCTCGGCGGCCAACCCCTTGCTCTTGTGGATGGTCATGATCTGGACCGAACTTCGATCGGTCTCTAGGCGCTGTAGGTCCGAACCCTCTTCTTCACCGTCGCTGTCGTTTCCGTCACGGTAGCGCTGCAGGGTGTCGGCGAGTTGCTCGACGCCGTAGCGCCAGCCCGCAGCCTGTTCGAGCAACCAGTCGAAGATGTGCCGGTAATTGGTCAGCCGTCGCTCACTGGGCGAGGCCAGGAGCTCGCGCCGGACGACTCCGCTGTCGCTCATGATACGGTCGAAGAGGGGAACAAAGCCGCGCCTGCGCGCGGTATCACGCCATACTTCGAGTTGTCGGCGCGGCGTCCAAGCACCTTCGTCGGCGTGGTCATATTGGGTCAGGTCGTCGAGCTCGATGCCGAAAAACGGTGTGAGCATTGCCTTTCTGCGCCGGGAGCGATCGCCGGGTCTGGCGATAGCGCGCAGTAGCCGTAGGACATGTAGCGCTTCGTCGGTCTCGAAGAGTCCGGGTTTGCGATAAAACGAGTGGGGCACGCCGCGCGAGGCGAGCGCTTCGCCGACCTGGTCGGCCTCCTTATTCGTGCGTGTCAGCACGTAGATATCGCCGGGCTGTAGCGCTCTCTTCTCGGTATCGCCGTCGGGTGAGAACCGATACGAGCGCGCGGTTTCTTTATTCAGAAGCGCGTCGATCTTGGCGGCCATCTTGTTGATGAAGGCCGGTTGCATCTTGCCCTTGCTCAGCTTCTTTTCACTTTCCAAGTGCATGATCTCGATCGGCTCAGCGCCGATGGCGCACCCGCTGCCGGGCAGCTCGCGAACCGGCCTATTGTCGGGCATATTAACCGGCTCGTAGTCGCCGCCGAAGAAACTCGCCCCAAAGAAGGCGTTATATGCCTCGATGAGCTCCTCGCTGGAGCGGTAGTTGTTGGGGAGTTGCACGGTCTTGGCGAAGGCAATCTTCTCGCCGCCTCGCTCGATGGCACTTTGGTACGTGCCCACGTCGGCGCCGCGAAAGCCATAGATGGCCTGCTTCTCATCACCGATGACGTATAGGCAGCGGCCGGCGTCGAGAAATGCCTTTCGAAAGATCTCCCATTGTACCGGATCAGTGTCTTGAAATTCATCGACCAAGACGACCTTGTAGCGGTCGCGGAGTAATTCAGCCAAGCCATCGTCGAGACCGTCGCGCACCTTTTCGAGCAGGTCCTGATAGGTCATCAAGCCATCGGCGGCCTTGCGCCGCTCCATCTCGCGAGCGACGGGTTCTAAGCACATCTCCCAGCAGGCTACAGAGAGTTGCCAGCTATCGAGATCCTCATTGGGAGGCGCATCGAGCAGGCCGTGTTCATCAGGTCGCGGTGCGACAACTGCCTTGCGAGCATAGATGCGACGAAGTTGGTCAGCGAGGTCGTCGAGATCGTTGGTCTCGAGCCACGCTTCCAGCCAAGGACGGTAGGGTTTCTCGACCGCCAGCTTGCTGCGCAAGACATCGTAGAAGCACTCGTCGAACAGCTCTTTTTCGTCGACGAGTTCCGCGTCGAATAGCTCACCGCTGGCAAAGGCAAAGTCCGATAGAACGTTTTGACAAAAGGCATGGATGGTCGAAATTGACGCGTCGTCGAAGGTGTCCAGCGCGCGTTGGATGGCCTCGACATCGTCGGGCTCGACCTCCCAATGTGCCTCCGTTTCTTTGCAGTCTTGCTTGTCGCTGGCTTGCTCGAGGATCGACTCGAATTTACGGCGAATGCGCCCCTGCATCTCGGCAGTCGCTCGCCGGGTAAAGGTCACCACCAAAATCTCGTCAAGTTTGGTGCCATTGAGGACCGCATCGACGACGAGGTGCTCGAGCGTGAAGGTCTTGCCCGTGCCAGCCGACGCGGCGATGACGCAGCTTTTTTGACCGGGGATTTTTCCGAGTGTGTCTGGCTTTTTTACCCTGATCATCTTCATACGTCCTCCCGAAGTGCCGGGTCGAATGTCGGATGGTAACGAAAGCGCTCGGCGATCACTTTCAGTGGATCGTCGGGCGGCGGATAGTTCAAGTAATCAACAATGGGGCCATACTTCGTGGAGAGTCCCCCCCAGTAGCCACCATCTTCCTCACGGGCGAACTGCCACGCCCACTGCCGGGCATCGTCGGCAGAAGAGAACTCCTCGGCTTTCTCGACCAGTTTTTCGACCACCTCGACGGGCATAAGATGAAAGGCTGGGTCGGATAAAAGGCTGCTCGTCAGCTTCGCGAGCTGTTTTCTTGCATCCTCGCGGCTGATGCCGGCGAGTTCGCGCCGGAACTTGGGAAACTTGTCTTTGTCGGTCCAACTATTGGCCGGAACGGCCACCACGGTTCTGGACACGCCCTCGGGCAGCGAGGTGCTGGCGCTCAATACGAGATGTTCGATAAAGCCCCTCAGGAAGTGCTTCTCTTTCGCGTAATCACTCCTGAAGACCTGTAGGAGGATGCGGCTTTCGGGAAAGTAGGGGAGCGTGGTGCCGACCAGTTGGATCTCCAACGTTTGGGTGCTGTTGTTCGGCTTTAACTTGATCGGCGGAGCCTCGACTTGGTCGTCGTCGGCGTTGGGCGTGACTTCGAGAAGTTGTACACGATCACCGACACTGATGCCGAAGTAGCTAGCAAAGTTGCCGGTGAGGTTATCGTGAATGTTATCGAGTTTCGGGGATAGACGCTGATTGGCACACTCTTGGAAGACATCGGCCGGCAGATCGCCGGGGGCGTAGTCCTGGTGCGCGACGGCACCGAGTTCGGCGGTCATATTCGGTTGATGGTTTCCCTCGGTCAGAATCTTCGCGAAGACATTGCGGGTGAGCATGACCTTCTGCAGATTCTCGTAGCCAAACGCCTCATGGGCAATCGCGAAGCTGTCTTCTCCCTCCTCGTACATGCCGCCGAAGACCTTGGCCTTGGTCTGTAGCGGCGTCTTGAGGAATTGGTAGAGCTTCGAATAGCGAAGTCTGCTTGGCAGTGATGGCGTCTCATCGTCGGCACTGACACTCGGGGGCCGAATGATACGCACAACATTCTCGGGCTTGTTACTCTTCTTGCCTTTTGGGTCCTGCTTGTCTGTCTTGTCTTCTTCCTCTTTGCGAAGCGCCTGTTGCGCGGCATAAAACCGACGGTTGGCATCGGTGAACGCCGCGTTTGTCCAGACCTTCGTGGCCACCTCGCCGTCCTTTTCGATTTGCTCGCGCACCGCGTCGAGTTGAGCCTCTCGGAAAGCCTCGGGATCGTAGTTGGGGCCGAGTTCGGATGAGACGCCCGCGTTGCCGGGGCGGGAGTCGCGCCCGATGCCGAAGTCTGTGAATTGATCGGTGTGGCGGTCGTAGCGCCGAAGCGGAAAGACGGTTGTCAGCGCGTCGGACTCGGTTTCGTCCTCTGGCCTGCGCACTCCCAACATGCGCCGCAGGTCGCTGACGACCGACGAGGCCGGCACCGACTCGCCGGTGGTGCTCTCGCGGCCAACCCACGACAGCCATAGGCTGCTGCGCGTGGCTTTGAGCATCTCGAGGAAGTGATATTTGTCGCGCTCGCTGGGTAGGATATCGCCGGTTCGTCGCTCGGCCAGGCGCAGGTCCAGCTCCGAGTGTGGGTCCACCGACGGAAATATGCCCTCGCCCATGCCCATGACAAAGACATGATCGAAGGGCAGCGCGCGAAGCTTGGACGGCGAGGAGATGACCACTCCGCCCACCAAGCGTTGTTTCCCGCCCGTGTCGAGGCCGCTCAAGATATCGAGCGCATACAGCGATGCTGTGCGATAAGAGACCGCGCCGACATCTGGCAATTCGGCGAGTTGCTCGAGCGCATCGACCACGCGTGCGCAGTCCTTGGCGTCGGCTTCGTAGTCGCCTTCCTCATCGGTGTTCGGCACGATGTAGGTCTCGACGAGCGCGCTCAAAATCTCGCTCCACTTTGCCAACGTCGTCTTTTCGTTGGCCAGCCAACGAGCGTCGTGAGTAAGCGAGCTGATGACCGTGGTGAAGGCCGACGCCGCGTCGACGTCTGAAAGACTGACTTGCTGGGGCAGATACTCATAGCCGTCCATCTCGACGAGCGCCTGATCGACCGAGGGTTTATGGCCATCAGACGGTACGTCCAGAAACGAGCCCAACGCCAGGCGCCGAAGCCCCTGTTCCCAATTGAACATGTCTCCGCTTAGATAAGTGCCCCGAGCGCTCTGATGGGCGCGGTCGGCTCCGTAGAGGATATTGAGCCGATCGGCCCAGTCGAGCCACATATCCTCGTCGGCGTCGCGAAGACGACTGATCACGTTGGGGTGTACAGCGAATGCGAGCAACTCGGTGCGCCGATACTGGCCGAAAGGCAGCCGGAGCAAGCTCTCTACAGCCTCGAAGACCGGGCTCTTAGAGTCTCTCGAAAGGCTATTGATGGTGTAGGGAAGCCCGTGAAACTCACTGAATACCGACTCGATATGGGCCAGGTATCGGTCCTTCTCGCCGTCGGGCACGGCGATAGCGATATCGGAGAAGCGGAGGTCATCGTTGTTACCCATCAACGTCCAGATCTCGTTGGCGATGATCTCGACCTCGCGTCGAAGCCCGGGACACTCTAGCAGGCGGATACTAGAGTCGATGTCAACGCTTTCCTCGGACTTCTTACCGGCGATAATCTGGTCTTGGAGCGTTCCGAGGGTCGATGCGGGGGATGCGCTCCCGGTCCCTTTTGATTGCTCGATATGCCCGGCGGTATTTCGAAGCTGCGTTAGCGTCTCGCGTCCGACTTTGCCCCAGTCCACTATCGCAGGATGCAAACCCGGCGCATCGTCACGCAACTCAGTCGCATCAGACGTGGAGTTGTTGAAATAGATGGAGACTTCGAGTCCGTCATCGACGTCAGATCCCCCGAGCTTTTGGAGCATCTTCAAGAATTCTTCGCCAAAGCCGGCAAAACCGAAGACGTGCAGCTTATCGAGCCCCTTCTCTTTCAAGTTGTCGATCAGTTCGTCTCTAACGCGCTCGAACGCTTCGGGGAGAGGTACGAAGGTTTGCCCATCGAAGCGCACGGCACCGTCGTCGTCGATGAGGTAGCGCCACAGCGCGCTTTGCCACGCCTCAGTCTCCTGCACCGATTCGCCAACATCGTCCAGCGTCTTTTCGTCCTCGCGCCATTTCTCGAGCATGTCAGCTCGCGAGAAGATATACTCCTCGAAAGTGGTCGCTAGTTGACGGGCTAGTTGATAGCGGCGGGTGTCGCCAGTCTTTCCATCCGGGCGAGGAGCCCGGGAGATATACCTTTCGATGGCTGCGAAGTGGTCGGTGTCGAAGAACGCCGGATCGCCAAGGTGGTGGAGTAACACCGTCTTGAGGATTTCCCGGCCGAGAACGCGGAACTCCTGCTCGGTGGCCCGCGGCTCGTTCTCTGGGAGGTCGTGGCTGGCAGCTTCCTCGATATGTTCGGTCAGAAACCCTTGGAGGGTCGTGAATCGGTAATTAACCGCGACGCCGCTCATCCGCGCGACGGCCAACTCCAAATAGGCTCCCATAGTGAGGCTCGGCACGATCACGGTCACCGGCTTTCGCCATGCGGCCACACCACGGCGTCCTGTTTCGGTGCGCCTCAGGAGTTCTTCAGTCAGACAATCAAAGTCGCACGAATAATAAACTTGAAGAGCCATTTGCATTCCGCGCAGCAGTGGTAGTCTTGCCCTTTCATCCGATGACGGCCGGTTCAGAGCAAACCCCCAGAGTGGGAACTTAGTTTTCTCGGTTTTAGTGCTGAGTCGGGGGTGTTGTCAATGTAGTTGAGTCGCGTGTAGCCTTAATCTTACTTGTATTACGATCAATTTCCAGAGGAGCTCATGATGCCGCTTGCTGACGGAACCACCGCGCAAAACTCCCTGCTCCTCGGCGCCATCGGCGACGCGCTGGGGGCGCCTGTGGAGTTCCAGGGCGCCCGGATTATCGAGCGCACTTACGGGGTGGAGCCGCCCGAGGAGCTGGCGTTTGCGGGGCCGGCGCCGGCGCGGTTTACCGACGATACGCAGATGACGCTATTTATGGCGGAGGGGCTCGGGCGTGCGTTGGAGATGGGCGTGGCGCGTCAGCGGGAGGCGTTTCGGGGGGAGATGGCGCGGTCGTTGGTGCATTGGTTGGCGACGCAGAATAAGCGGGTCTTCGAGGAACTCGAGGATCGGGAGAGTCGCCTGCTCGGGGTCGAGGGGCTGCGGGTGCCGCGGGCGCCGGGCAATACCTGCCTGACGAGTTGTCGGCATATCTACGGGGGCGGGGCGCTGCCGGATGTGGACCGGCGCATCAACGATAGCAAGGGGTGTGGGGCGGTGATGCGCTCGGCGCCGTTTGGGCTGGCGGCCGGGTCGGCCGGGGAGGCGTTTGGGTGGGCTCGGGATGCCGGGGTGCTCACCCATTGTCATCCGAGCGGGTATCTGTCGGCGGCGTACTTTGCGGCGGTCGTCTTTGGGTTGGCGCGTGGGCAGGACTTGGATGAGGCGATGGGCGTCGCCGACGCGTTGCTCGCCGAGGAGTCCGAGGCCGAGGAGACGCAGGAGGCGGTCGGGCAGGCGTGTGCGGCGGCCGGCTCGGGTGAGCTCGCGTTCGAGGAGATGGTTCGCCTCGGCGAGGGCTGGGTCGGCGAGGAGGCGCTCGCCATTGCGCTGGCGGTGGCGATGTCGGCCGATGTCGAGTCGGAGGAGGGTATTCGGCAGGCGTTGTGGCTGGCGGTTCGCCACTCCGGCGATAGCGATAGCACCGGCGCGATGGCCGGCAATCTCATCGGGGCGATGTGCCCGCCGGAGGCGATGCCGGCGCGGTGGGTCGAGCAGGTCGAGATGCGTGATGTGGTCGCCGGGAGCATCCCTCAATCACTGGCGTCCTGAGAAAACCGACGGCAGAACTCGTCGGGGTCGAGCACCTGGCCGACGAAGTCCTCTTTCATATCGATGAAGCTGTCCAGATTCATGGTCTCGTCGGGCCGCGCGGCCGGCTTGGTGATCGGCTCCCAGGAGGGCGGGGGCGCGATCCAGCCGCCGTCGTCGTCGCGCATATGCGAACGATCCGAGGCGAACGTCGCCAGGTAGGCGTCGGCGGGCACCACCCGGAAGAGTGGCCGGAAGCGGTCGGGCAACGTGTCGTCGAAGGGAAATGTCGCCCGCCACCAGCGCTCGAAGTCGACCGGTGCGCCCAGGACGCTGTCGAGGTCCCAGACCTCGGCGTGCGGCCCGGAGTCGTCCACCAGGACCACGTGATAGTCCCAACCGATCGGCGCGCCGGGGACGGGCGCGGCGCGCTGGGACCACAGCGCGCAGGTCCTGTCGGCGTTCGAGATGAATACCGCGTACGCCTCGCGCTCGGCGAAGCCGGCGTCGTCGGCGAGCTTCCAGATATTCTCTTCGCAGTAGCTGGGTTGGTATTTCGGTGTCGGTGGTGGTGTGGTCATGGCGTGGAGAATAACAAATCATATGCGCTCGTGCTTCCCGGAAAAGGAGGTCCGGCAGGTCAGCAGCATCTTCTATTAGAGGCTGAGGCCATTTAGGGGCTGCGTGACGCGAAATGGGTCAGATTCGCGGCCATTTAGGGGCTGCACGACGCAAAGTGGTTCAGATTCGCGGCCGCCGCAAACCCGAAATTCTGCGAGAAAGCGTCCCCTAAATGGTCCAAGCCCTTAATAGAGGATGTGGGTGGCCGGCAGGATGTGCGCATCGTGTCGCAAATCCGCCTCGCAGGTGCGCTGGGCGCGGGCATCTTGGCTCTCATTAGGTGTTCGTGATGCGATCAACCATGCCGCAGGACCGCTAATTTACTTGTCGACACGGTGTTGCCCGCTGTGTAGCCTCAAGGGGAGCAGCCGCCCAAAATTCGCATCAGAGCTTGCCCATCAGATCATGTGCAGAGGGGAATGCAATGAGTAACGCAGCCATCGTCTTCGAGATCGTCAACCTGGAAACCGGCTGGCGCGACTTCGAGCTCGACAAGCCCGAGCTCGTCAAAGCGGTCGTCGAGTCGCTCGACCGAAAGGGGTTCAAATACGCCGTCTACCGCGCCAGGGTCGCCCCGCTCTCCAACGAACGGTGGGTGAAGTTCATGTCGATGCTGTGCGGCGATCGGCGCGATGAGGTGCCCTTTTTCCACAACGGCGAGTTGGTGGTCTCCTCGGAGCAGCCCCTCGAGCAGCGCATGCGCTATTGGAGTGGCGGCGAGGCCCATTTGAGGTTGGTCGAAAGCGGGTGAGTCAAACCCCGTGCAGCTCGGCACCGCCCTATGAACGCCAGAGAGCTTCGGTCAGATTACGACGCCTCGTCCCGGGCGCGCGGCGCCGCTCTGGGATATGTGCGGATCAGTTCGACCTCGCGGGTTGCGGCGTCGGCCAATTCGGCATCGGAGCTGTCGCGGGCGATGTGGGCCACCCTCTCCCAGGTGGCGGCGATGAGGTCGGCGTGCAGACCGGGCCGCGCGTCGGTCTGTCGGGCCTGGGCGAGCACACGCCGGCAGTCGTCCCAGCGCCCCAACCGGGCCAGCGCCTCGGCCTCGGCGTCGAAGAAATACCAGGTCATCAGGTCGAAGCCGTCGCGCTCGGCGGACTGTCGGACCTCGGCGAGGTGATCGAGCGCCTCGGAGGCCCGGCCCCTATGGGCATAGAGTCGGCCCAGTCGCTCGTGCATGGTCACCACTCCACGATATCCGGCCATTTGAGCTTCGCTAAAGGCACCTTTGAGTAGCGTCTCGGCCGCCTCGAATTGTCCTCGTAGATGGGCGAGGTAGCCCAGGTTTTCTCGGGTATACATGGTGCCAAAGCGGTCTTCGGTCTCCCTGAAGTAGCTCATTGCGCTGTCCAGAAGAGCCTCGGCGGAGTCCCACCGGCCGTCGAAGATGGCGACCATGCCCAGCCGAAAGTCGTTCCAGGCCTGCTCGAAGCGCTCGCGGGGTGATGAATACTGACCTGCGGTCTCGAGGTGCTGGCGTGCGAGCTCAAATTGGCGGTCATAGAGGTACAAATCGGCCAGCACGCTGTGGCAACGCCGTCGATTGACGATGTCATCGGATGCTTCATAGGCGGCCAGGGCGGCTCGCGCCTCGGCAATGCCCCGGCTCGGTGCGTTTTGGAAGATCGCGAGTGTGGCGACGATCAGGTCGCGCTCGGCTACCAGCAACGGGGCGGAGTGCTCGTCGAGCATCTCGTCGATTGTATCGATATACTCGATGGCCTGCTCGAAGTTGCCATTCTGAATCAGGTCGAGGGCGAGGTTCGAGGTGTTTATGATCCGCGTCTCCCGCAGCGATGGGTCGTCGCAGTCCGCCAATAAAGCCTCTTTCCATCGGCCGAGCGTGATCCCGTCGAGGGCGCTTGCTCGCAGGGATAAATCGTCGAGAACCTCGAGCGCTTCTTCGAGTCGACCGGCCTCGATAAAGCATTTGGCCGCTTGAATCCGGGCGTGCCCGTCGGGTTGCTCCCCGAGTACCTGCGCAGCGGCCGCGTAGATTCGCCGAGCCGACTGCTCTTCGGCCAACCGCGCGAGCAGCGCGTCGCGAAGAGTGGCGTCGGTGAAGACCAGGGCGTCCTCGTCATTGTGCAAAAAGCCCTTGCGGCTCAGCCGCTCGAGGGCGGCCTCGTCGCAGGCGCAATCGGTGGCCCGGCAGGTCGCCTGCCAGATGCTCTTGTCGACGCGAGTGCCCAGCGCGGCCGCCACCGAAAGGGCCAGCAAAGTCGACTCGTAGCCGGGGCTGGAGGGGTCGAGGAGGTCGTCGAGTCGCGCCAGCCACAGCGTATCTTGAGACTCGGGTATCGCCGCGCCGCGGTAGCCGTCCGGATGCGCGCTCAAGGCATCCAGCTCGAGCCAGCGGGCGATGACTTGTCGGACAAAGAGCGGATCAAAGTCGGTGGCATGAAGCAGCCGTTGGACCTCATCGCCCGCCAAGGGCAACGTGCGCTCGACGGCGTCGGCCGCCTCACGGGGTGTCAGCGGCTCCAATTCGATGCGCCGAGCGCCCAGCGAACGAGCCCGCGAGTCGATCACCGGCGCAGCATCCTCGTCGTCGTAGATGGTCAAGAAGAGGACCGGGGCGGTCGGGTGGCGCTGGCAAAAGAGCTCGGCGAAGTCGAAGCCCATCGTGTCGACGCTGACATTGTCGGCGACGAAGAGCACCGGACGCTTTCGGGCGATATGAGCGAGGACTTCTGCGAGGGCGCCGAGCAGCTCGAGGCGTCCGTCGAAGGGCGGCTGGTTGCGCCCCACCAGTCTGCCGAGCGCTTCGGTATCGGCGCCTGGCGCGTGCAGTCGGACTTGCTCGACGAATTCCGAGTCGCTGGCGTCGTGGGCGCTCAAAAAATCCAATAATCCCCGCGACAGTGCATCGACCCACGGGCCTTCGCCGAGTTCGAGACGCAACACTCGGGCCTGGCCCAATTCGCGCAGGCGTCGACAGAAGGCGTCGATCAACCGCGTCTTGCCGACCCCTGCAGGCCCGCAGATGACCACGTGGTCGGGGCGGCCGGCGTCGATGAGGTCGCCGAAGATCTGCCACAGCTCATTGCGCTCGGCCTGGCGGCCCACGAACGGAGACGGGCGCAAATCGAAGAGTCCGGCGCCGGCGTCGTCGAGTCGCAGCGGAGGACGCGGGGGCGCGCCGCGCCGCCACGTGGGCGGAAACGGCGGCCGGTCGTCGACCTCACGGGAGGAGCTTGGACCAGCCATACCCGCGATTGGCGCGGCATGGCCGACGGTGATCGCCCCCAGCGTCGCTTGATGCTCGGTGGGGGTGGCCGGTGGGTCCAACTGGGTGGGTAGCCATTGTGTGTCGGCGTCTGCGCTGGGCAGCGTCGCGTCGAGCGCCGGGTCGTGTTGGTCAAATATGTCGGTGGTAGTCGCCCCGGCGGTACCCTTGTGTGGGTCCGCAGGGGCTGGGGCGGCCTGCGCGGCGTTTTCATCGAGCCTCGCCAGCGCAAACGCGGCGTCAGCGGCGGTGCAGAAGCGCGCGGCGGGCTCTTTATCGAGCAGTCGCTCGAGCCATCCGCCGAGGCCATCGGGCACCCAAAAGCGCGGCTCGAGCCGAGGCAGCGCCTCGTTGATATGTGCGTTGATCAGAGCGACGACGTTTTGGCCCTCGAAGGGCGGCCGCTCGGTGACCGTCTCCCAACATAGACAACCCAGCGCGTAGAGGTCCGTCCACGGCCCGAACGTTCGCGAGCGCCCTAGAGCTTGTTCCGGCGCCATATATTGGGGGGTGCCGCTGATCTGTTTGCTTGGGTCGCGCTGATTGAGCCGCTGAGCGATGCCGAAGTCGGCAAGAATATAGCGCACCCGCCCGTTCCATCCGGTCGATACGAGGATATTGGGCGGCTTGAGGTCCAGGTGGACACGGTCGCGCGAATGGGCATGAGCCAGCGCGTCGAGCGCCTGGTACAAGAACGCGCGAAGCTGCGGCCAGCTACACACCTCAGAGGGGGTCATCGCGCCCAGCTCAGCCAGCTCCATGACGATATAGAGCGTGCCGTCCTCGAAAGCCTGCTCGGTGCCGTCGGTGTGGCCAAAATCAAGAATGCGCACAATCCCCGGATGCTCCATCGCTGCCATCGAGCGAGCTTCGCGCAAAAAGAGCCGGCGCCGGTGGGGGGCGGTGCCACGCTTGACGGTCTTGATGGCCACCAGTTGGCCGGTCTGGCGATGTCGCGCACGCCAGGCGGCTCCCATGGCTCCTTCTCCGAGCACATCGAGCACTTCGAAGGCGGCCAACTGTCCGCCCGTTTGATTGGAGGTGGAATCAGTCAAATTCGTAGGGGCTATAGAATCGGCAGCTCCGAATCTAGAATTTGATTTTAGGAGATTGACGCCCGATTGACCATCATCACCGATCGGTCACGAATTGCTCGGCGCTCATGAGAGTGGCCTCTGGCTTCGTTTGAACTGAACCAGAAGATACGAAAAGGGGAATGCAATGAGCAACGCAGCCATCGTCTTCGAGATCGTCAACCTGGAAACCGGCTGGCGCAACTTCGAGCTCGACAAGCCCGAGCTCGTCAAAGCGGTCGTCGAGTCGCTCGACCGAAAGGGGGGCAAATACGCCGTCTACCGCGCCAAGGTCGCCCCGCTCTCCAACGAGCGGTGGGTGAAGTTCATGTCGATGCTGTGCGGCGATCGGCGCGACGAGGTGCCCTTTTTCCACAACGGCGAGCTGGTCGTCTCCTCCGAGCAGCCCCTCGAGCAACGCATGCACTATTGGAGTGGCGGGGATGCCTATTTGAGGTTGGTCGAGAGCGGGTGATGCGCGCTTGCCGAACTCTCTACTGAGGCGCAGTGGCGACGGCGGTGTCGCTGCCTTTCTCGTCTTTTGCCTCCTCGCTGGGAGCTCCGATCTGGAGCTCGGTCTGCCGCACCTCGCCTTCCTCCGCTGTGAAGTAGCGCAAGTTGAGGTCGATCTGCCGCTGGCTTTGAGTGCGCTCTGAATGTTCACGCTGTTGCAGGACCTCGAATGGGCTTTCGGATCTCCCGCAGGTAAGGCTGAGTGTTGGTATCTCGGCGCAGTCCCCCAACCACATATAGGAAGTAGTAGTCGCGTCGCAGGCGCCGGCACTCGTACCTGAACGCCAGTGACATGCCCACATGATCGACCGCATGAGCGTAGTCTTGGGGTGGTCCCACCCAGCCGGCCCGGCGACTCGAGCTTCCGGAGGGCTGCGAACTCGTGTGACTGGAGCGTGATGCATTGGTTTGCGAGGCGCGTTGTGTCTGCAAGATCTGTTCGTCCTCGAAGATCAGTGCCTCCGGAGCCAAGAGGGCATATTCGCGTTGGCTTTGTTTTCGCTCAGCCGGTGCACTCGCGGCGGGCTCCGAATCGACGTTCGTGGCCCACTGGGTCATCTCTGGCGATATGGTTGCTTCCTCGATTGAAAAGCTCGGGGAGGTCTCGCCGAGCAATTCTCGTCTCTTGGAGTCCAATTCGACGTCTTCCCATGGAGCACCTGCGAGCCTCAGCCGACTCTGGCGGTCCGCTGGCGTTGGGGCCGACAGAAGCGCCAAGATGCCGTCGAAGTGAGAGACGTCCAGAAACTCGCAGAGCGCACCTGCGACAAATTCGTCGATGCCTCCGTCTTCGGGCGCGAGATAGGTGATATACGGTGTTCTGAGTCGACTCCTCTTCTCGGGCCTATCGAGGAAGAACCCCCGAGGCGATTCATCGCCGACCTCGAAGACAAGCGGCGAATCCTCTTGCAAGCGATAGGAGACGGTGAGGCCGTCGACGACGGTCACGGCCTCGATGAAGTTACGTAGATTATCTGCGTCGCGACTGCGCATCTCCTGAGTTCGCCGGTCGGCTTCGAGACGACAGAGGATATAGGGCGCGACTTCCCGCAAGCGTGTCTCCAGAGCACACGTTGCCTCGGGCAAGTCTCGCTCGGCGCTGGGGGTTGCTTCGAGGCAATCCTCCTCCAAATCGTGCAGGCCGAAGTGCGCGGCGAAGTTAATCGCCTCATTGCTCTGGAGGACGAAGACCGGCGCGCCTCGAATCGGCAGGCGCTCGCGCACGTCCGCGGAGCGTACGAAGACAGCTTCATCCGCGGCGACGAATTCGAGAGAGCCATCGTAGGTGCGGCATAAGACCGGCACCTTATTGAGCTTCTGAGACGCGTTTCGACCGGAAGATGTCGGCAAGAGTTTGCTGATAAATCTGTATTTTGGGCGGATCCGACTGAGGTCGGCGGCGATCTCCCGCGGCGTTTCGCCAGAATATGCGCGGGCCAGATTCTCACAGACAATCTTCGCGTCTGCGGCCTTAAAGGTGGTGGTGTTAAACTCCGTTGGAGGCGCCAAGAAGTCCGCCTCGACGTCGGCGCGCTCGAGGAGCAACTCGACGCTCTTTGCGGCGGGGCCGGAGCCTTCATCGACTGCCCTGTTGTCGAGGGACCAATCGTCGCCGAAGTAGAGCGTATATGCGGGCTTCCACTCTCCACTTCGCGTGGGCAATGGCAGTTGTGTCAGGGCGAAGCGCGTCGGACGCTTTTTGCGCTCGGTATACGGCAGTTGGCGGTCTCCGATCGAATTCTGGGCGAGGCGAGCGAGCAGACGCAGGACGTCGACGCTGTGAAGCTCTTCGCGCCGCTCTTTGTGCGTGCCGGACAGCTTCGGGCGAACTGCAGCTCGGAGAACCTCCTCGAATTGGAACTCTCGCACATCCCAGATCGTCTCGAGGCCGGGCTTGATATCAGCGACGAGATCGCCCTGTTCCTGTGAGGACACCGAGTTCGGTGGGCGATACAGCGCTCGCGTGAGAAAGCGTATGCCGGACAAGTCGATATCGGGAAGTTCCTCGTCCGGCGGGAAGAAGAACACGTCGTCGTCTTTTGCGACGCGGCGAACCTCGCCGTGGCCCTTGGAAGTGCCAACGGGGAAGAGCGCTTCGCGCTGGCAGGCCCGTTGGAAACCCTTCGCACGCTCATCGTCTGCGTGGATGGTCTTCCAGGTGGCAAGTAGCACCTCGAGCACAGGATCGGTCGCGAGTTCACCTTTGCGCGACAGCTTGATTTTAGTCTGATCGGCGGGGAGTTGGGCGAGGACGAACGGGACCTGCACGCTGCTAATCTGATCGGCGCCGAGCCGGCCGAGCGTTTGGATGTGGGTCTTCGTGACCAGCGAGCTTTCGACGAGCCGCCGTTTCGAGTTGCCCGGCAAGTGGACCTTACGGTCGGCGATCAGCCGGCACAACGTTTTGGCGAGGGACACCTGCTCGGACGAGTAGTACGGGAGCAATGCGTCGTGGGCTCGTACAGGCTCGGGCGAGCCGGCGACGGGCACGATCGCTACGCTCTCGAACGCGGTGTCGATCTTCTCGATAAGTCGCGACTGAATCGATATTTTTGCGTCGGCCGCCTCACCATCATCATACGCTGCGAGGCAGCCGATGAACTCCCTCCAGCTGCCGGTTTCGGCGACGAAATCGCGGACGTCCGACGCGAGCAGATCGGCGACCTGGGAGAGCAAAAACGCGTTATAATTATCCTCGGCGCCGTCGAGTTTGATATGGGTGCGGGAGATGTTGCTGTGGAAGGCGCCGTTTCAATACATTCGAGGAAGAGCCCATAAGGCGCGTTCCAGCTTGGAGTGTGTGTGTGGTCGAGCAACCTGCCCCAAAATGCGTTTGGGCTGCGGAGAGTATCGCGACCTATGGGTTTGCGACAACCTATGGGTTTGCGACAAATGGGGCCGATGAGTTGCAGCGGGTACATTCGTCCCACTTCCCGAGTTTCTCAAAAAAGTCTGTAATAAACTTCCTTCCACACAGACTACACTAAAGCACTCCTATTTCGGAAACCGGATAAATTGGCAAAGTCAGGCCAGATGGATGTCGGTTTGGCCGATTGACAGGTAGCAGCGCTACATGGATTGAGGACAAACCGACAGACGCTGGTCTGACGAAGCCAAGACTCCGGGTTTCGGAGTAGGAGTGGTTTAGTAGCTTCGGTCAAAGGGCGCGGCCTTTCGTGCCGCCGGAGCGACGACTTGAATGCGCCGGACAAGCGCCGAATGAATGGATGATGTTGTCATGGAACTCGACGAGATATTGGAGACATATAGCCCCGTCATACACCGGGTGGCAGCCAGTTATATGCCGCCGGGGGCTGCTCGGGAGGATCTCCAACAGGATATTGCCGTCGCGGTGATGAAGGCCGCAGAGGCCTTTCGCGGTGACGCGTCGATGAAGACCTATGTGTACAGAATCGCGCACAACTGCGGGATCGATGCCATCAAACGCCGCAGGGTTGATGGCGTGGAGTTCGATGACGGACGCCACCGGGCAGGCGAGCCCGGACCCGAGGCGGTCACGCTCAAAAATGAGCGCCAAGAGCAGTTGGCCGCGGCCATTCGGCAACTGCCGCTTTCGCTGCGCCAGCCGCTGATCTTGCGGCTCGAAGGGCTCTCCTACCAGGAGATAGCAGAAATTCTCGACCTGACGACCAATCATGTCGGCGTGCGCCTGCACCGGGCCAAGGACGCGCTAAAAAGTGAATTGGGGAGGACCCGATGAATAGCCAAAACGAGAACGACGAGCATGTCGAAGAAGCCGACGAAAACACCACCCAAGCAATGGACGAATGGATGAATACCTGGCAAGAAATGGACACCTCCGGCACGCTCCCAGCACTTCGCGAAGCCTTCGCGAGCGCTCAGTCAAAGCGACGCACCAAGGATATCGTCGTGTTGATCATCATGCTCGCGGTTATCGGCGTCTGCGCGGTGACGGTGATCGGCCCGGCGATGCTCCCCGCGTTTGTATTGGCCTCCTTTGGACTGGTAGTGGCCACGGCGCTCACGTGGAAGCGCTACCAGCGCATGCGTCGGGAGCGTTCGTCGATTCCGCTGTCGCCTCGAGAGTACCTCGAGTCGTCAAAGCACAATCTGGCGCTGATGGAGCGAGAAAATCGGCTGCTTCGCTGGATTTCGCCGCTGGTGCTGCCCGCGATCTTGGCCGGCAATATCTGGATCGCCCACAACGGCTGGGAGATAGCCACGGCGAGCGCCGGAAGCCTCGGGATCATGGTCACGCTGACCGTCGTGTTGCTGGGTTTTGCGGCCTGGAAGACCTATGTCAGCAAGCCGCGCAAGTTGAAGGCCGAGCGCGACGCGCTCGAGGAATTGGAGTCGGAACTGCAGTCCGAGTGACCGGCGACTTCACAGGAGCCTTCCTCACCATGGCACCGAACTTGCTCCTTGTTGGTGTGTAGCGAGGCCTGCCCCGTCTGAGACGCCGTGGGGCCGCCTGGACGTTTTCTTTTGTTGCAGGGCGCTCGAAGCGTTGAAACGAGTTGCAACAAATCGCCAAACTACCGGTCAGACCGACGAGGACAGAAATGAGTGAGCACACCAAAACTCTCGCGACCAAAAGCCAGCTGCAGAACCTGATGCGCGACGGTGGCCCCACCGCGATTATCGACTTTTGGGCGCCCTGGTGCGGGCCCTGTAAGGCGATGGGGCCACGGTACGATGCCGTCGCCGAGGAGTTCGCCGACGAGCCCATCGACTTCTATAAGCTCAACACCCAGGACCACGGGAATCTGGCCGCGCGGTTCAACGTGCGCTCGATTCCGACGTTGGTGCTGGTCAATGACGGCGAGATTTTGGACGTCATCGTCGGCTCCCAGAACGCCGCGCAGATCAAAAAGCGGGCCAAGTGGTTGCTGTCCAAGGCGCGCGGCGAGGGGTTTCTGAGTCGCCTGTTGGGTTGAGCGGCCATTGGAAACCCAAACGCCGGGAGGACGCGACCCTCGCAAACCCAAACGCCGCGAGAGGGCGTCCCCTAAATGGTCCAAGCCCTTAATAGAGGATGTGGGAGATCGGCAGGGTGTGCGTTAGCCCGATGGAACATTCTGAAGGACAGCAGCGCCTGCTATTAAAGGCTAAGGCCATTTAGGGGCTGCGTGACGCGAAGTGGTTTAGGTTCGCGGCAATGGGCCTGCGTGACGCGAAGTGGTTCAGGTTCGCGCCCAGCGAGCTCAGTCCAAATAGCACATGGTGTGGCTCTGGGGATACCGGCGGAAGTCGTAGGAATTGACGTCCGGGCAGTTGGCGTAGATGGCTGATTTGAGGTCGGAGACCTGCTGCCAGCTAAGGGCCATGGAGTCGAAGACGATGGGGAAGCTGTCGCCGCTTTGGACCTGGGCCATCAGGTCGTCGTATTTGCCCTGGCCGGTCTCCCAGATCTGCAGGAAATTGGCCTCGTAGGCCTCGACGAGCTCGGCGGCGGCCTGGCCGCTGTAGATGACCAGGTTCTCCATGGTGTTGTGCTCGGCGTTGTCGGAGTAGTTGTAGCTGCCCGACAGGACCGTATCGCCGTCGATGATCATATATTTGTGGCGCATCTGCTCGGCGTAGGTGT